>CAJCBL010000150.1 GCA_903960515.1 uncultured Verrucomicrobiota bacterium | reverse complement strand
GTGTCGGGGTTTTTGGCCGCCGCCCACCGGGTCCGCGTCGGGTTTGCCGCCCGCAAGTCGCTGATCTTGCGTCCGGTTGCACGGCTCGCCGCTACGAACCCGCATCGGGTCCCCCATTTTGGCTATCCAGAGATCCGATTGAGGAAGAGGGCGGCGCGAACCTGTACGGGTTCGTTGAAAACGATCCGATCGGATTTATCGACGGCCTTGGGATGAAGATCGTGGATATCCGCTTTAAAGGGAGTAAGGATATCGATGTGTACGTTCCTGGCGGAACAGATTTCACTGTTTCGGTGGGCTACAACTACGTCGTCCACCTTCTTTGTGAGAATGGGCGCCTATCCAAAGATAGTATTGAACCTGGATTCGGGTTTGATGAAAACGCGGCGAGTCTCCCCTTTATCTTTAAGTCTGGCTGGTTGCCGAAGATTGGGAAACTAACCCGACGAACACCAATTTCCGTTGAGGGCAACCTAACGAAGACGGTTAGGGCTGAAGATGTCTCAATCGAGAAAGGTGAGGGAGACGAAGGCATATACCGAGTTACACTAAAAATGACTGCGTCTGTTCGGGTGCCGGTGAAGGTCTCGGTGAGTGTGAAGCTATATATAATTACGCTCTGGACAAAAGAGGTTTTCTCCCACGTCTACGCTGGCACCGCCGGTATTGAGGACACCCAGGAGGTCGAGTGTACTTGTTCAAAGGATAAATAATGAAAACACTGCGAAAGCTCTATCGAGCAGTTTGGATCGTCACATTGTTCGGTTTTATGGGCGCCTACGGGAGTACCGACCCAGAAGGAAAGTCAGTTAAGCTGGATCTTGGCAAGGATGGGAAAGTCATCGAGTTATTGGTCCATAACTACACGTACAATGAGATTGTGATCATCGTAAGCGCCTTGTCGGGCATTAAGATCGAGGCGTCAGTTCTCCCAGAAGGACTCGTGACGTACACTGCAAAAAATACCACGTGGGATGGGGTCATTTGGGGAGTCTTTCCGAAAGACATCGCAACACTCGAACGGGTTTCGCCTACCCAGTACCGCGTGACAGGAATCAGGGATGCACGAGCGGTTGGGAAAGACATCAAAGCCCCAGCAATTGCACCGGTCTCAGGCAAATCTCCCTGAACCCAGCGGCACGTCTCGCGCCAGCGCTGCTTCGCGGACTCCTTGGCGCTGAGCACGAGCCCTGCTTCCTCCCTGCGCTCCGTTGTCGCTGCGGTCCGGTATTTACCATCCCCGCCGGCGGCGGCCAGTGCGCGAGGAATCGCGCACGAAGCGGCGCTCCTATAAACCCGCGCCGTCGCCCGTCGGGTCTTCACTTCGCTTGACGCTACATTGCGCCCCGTCGGCGACCGCCGATCCAGCCCGGCGGGGCCCCGCTCCGCCCGGCTGGGTGCCGGGCTCGCTCAACCGTCCCCGTCCGGGCCTCGCCAGCTCGGCCAGGCGGGGCCGGGTCGCGCGCCCGCTCGCTTCGCTTCGCCCAGCGGCTGCGGTCGCTGCGCTCCCTTCGGCCGGGTCCGTGAGGCCCGGCGCTCGCAGTGCCCGCTCACTCGGCCGTCGCCAGCTCCGGCCATTTAGAGTGCGCGGGCATCGGCTGCACAGGTCGACGGCCTGCGCGGACGCCGCCGCGCCTACACTCCACCTCGTGCCGGGTTGCGCTGCGGCCCGTCGCCGACTGCTCCGGCTGAGTGGGTGAGGACTCGCGCACGCTCGCGCGGGAGGAACCTGCGCTGTTACGGCGCTCCTGTCCCCGCGCCGCGATCACTCCGCTTCGCTGCGCGCTCTCGCTTGCCGCCCGCCTTCGCCGAGCCTTCGGCGGGCAAGCCTACGCCCCGCGTTCTGCACTGCGCTCCTTTGCAGCTCCACAGCCAGCACGTCCCTGGGCGGGCTCGGCATTAGTCTCAGCTTGAACGCGATATGGAATTGGGCTTCGCGCCGCTTGCGCAGCAACTAGGGCTAGCGCAGGAAGTTGGCCTCTAGCCACTCTTTGAGGGAGCGGAAGGGCTCGCGTTCCCATAGGCGCAGGGCTCGGCGGGCCCGCTGTCGGGATGCGAAGACAGCCTCGTCGACCCAGAGTTGCCGCTTGCCTTGGCGCTCCAGCATGGCCCGGTAGCAGAACATATCGGACGCGCGTTCAGTCATGGTGTCTAACACCAATCGGTCTAGCACACGCAGTCGGTCTGGATCGGCGAGTGCGCTGCCCAGGCCATGCGCTAGGTCGCGCCGCATGGCCACGCATACGCCTAGGCCGCGGGCCGCCAGTGTCTCCTGCATGGATGTGCGGCTGGACTTGTCCAGCAATTGGTGTGTCCATTGCCCCTCGTGTCGGCGGTAGTGAAGTAGGATTTCATCGATGAAGTAGAAGCCGCCGCCCAGGGAGGCCCGGAAGGGCAACAACCAGTCGTGGCCCCCGTTAAGGTTCTCACGATCTAGGCGTGGGAATTCTGTATACACGCGTTTGCGCCAGGCGAGCGCGGCACCCAGCATGGTGGGTGCCCAGCCTTGGCGCACGATGACCTCGGCGCTGAGGAAGCCCCGGGGGACGTTGGCCAGCCCGGGGACCACCCGGGGGCCGTTCCGGCCGATCCAGTCGTAGCCCGAGGCCACCACGTCGGCACCGGTTTCCGCGAATACGTCCAGCAGTCGCCGCGCCCGCCGGGGTAGGGATAGGTCGTCGTGATGGGCCATGATCCCGATCTCGCAGGAGGCCGCCTCAGCCAGCCAAGGGAAGTGCTCCAGCCCCAGCCGCGATGAGCCTCGCCGCAACAGGATACGGTGACTGCCCGAGTAGCGGAGTAATTGCTGTTCCAGACGCTCGGGAGTGTCATCCCCCGAGGCGTCGTCGGATACCAGCACTTCGAGCGTCACGTCCTCCTGGCTCAGGACCGAGTCCAGCGCCGCGCAGAGATGGGGGCCTCCGCGAAACACCGGGAAGAGGACGCTGGCTTGGGGAATCCCACGCCCGGCCCACAGAACCTGCAGATCGAGCGGGGTCATGAGCCGGGCATTCGGTAGGGTGGAAACCAGGCTTGGCGACCACGCGCAGCCACCAGCCCTTCGCAGGCCGTGCGATTCACCACTAGGCTGACCATGTAGAGCGGCTTTGTGCGGTTCGAGAAGCGTCCCTTGAAGCGCCCCACTCCCGGTCCGTCTGGGCCAGCGGGCATGCCCCCAAGATAGAGCGTGCTGGTGGGGCCCCAGCGATCGAGGGCGCTGGCGAAGAGCGCGTAGCAGCCGCCCGAGCGGTTGGCCCGCGGCACGGTGGCCAGCGCATGGTAGTGCACCTCCTGTCCGTGTTGTGCGGTGATGAGGGCAGCGCCCAGTCCCTCCTGATCGAAGGCGCCTAGCGTGACGAAGCCGGGCGTGATGGTCAGCGCCGCGAAATGCGCGGGCGGCAGCGAGGCGATGGCGCCCACCATGTTCTTCCTGGCCAGCATGGACTGGTGGTACTCGGCCACCTCGTGCTGGTGCTCGGCCAGCGCGATCTCCCGCACATGCCAAGAGCTCCGCGCGCGTTGCAGGTTCCTGCGCGTGCGTGCGCTCCAGGGGGCTAGACCCAGCGCGGGTTCGAAGACAAAGTGCTCCTTAATGGGAGTAACCTGAAATCCCGCCGCCACGAAGGCCTCCACGGGCACGGACAGGGCTGGGTTCAGGAAGGCGCGGAACGTGACCAGACCCCGATCAGCTAGCTCCTGGCGTAGCTGCGGCAGCTCTGCGGACCCGGGGGATGAACTGTAGGGCCAGGTGCCTATGGCATCCGACAACCCGCCCCCACCCGGGATAGGCGAGCATAGGCAGCCGCCAGGCCAAGTCTCCAAGCCGAGCGGCACCCCTAGGTGACTCAGGCTGGCCAGGTAGCAGGGGTGATCATAGGGGAATAGTGAGCCCACCGAGCTCTTAGAAAAACCCGCGTATGCGCCGAAGGCCATCTGTTTCGGGCCGGCTTCGGCCCGGGTAATAAAATGAGGGGCAGACTGCCGCAGGCGACAGCGCGTCCCAAAGCGGCATGCCAAGCATAGGCATGAGGATTCGGATTACTCCACATCCCGGAACTGCAGGGAGTGGAGGCGGGCGTAGAGGCCGCCTTGCGCTAGAAGCTCGGCGTGGGTGCCGCGCTCGGCCAAGCGGCCTTGATCCATGACCAGAATACTATCCGCCTTCTGGATGGTGGAGAGGCGGTGCGCGATCACGAAGGTGGTGCGGCCGTGCATGAGCCGCTCCATCGCCTGCTGGATGAGCCGCTCGGAGGCGGTGTCGAGCGCACTGGTGGCTTCGTCGAAGATGAGGATACGCGGGTCTTTCAGGATGGCCCGGGCGATGGCGATGCGCTGGCGCTGGCCGCCGGAGAGTTTCACGCCGCGCTCGCCCACGGTGCTGAGGTAGCCGTCGGGCAGGGCGGTGATGAACTCGTGGGCATTGGCGGCCTCGGCTGCGGCGAGGATGAGCTCGGGGGAGGCGTAGGGCCGGCCGTACTTGAGGTTTTCCTCCAGCGTGCCGGAGAACAGGATGTTCTCTTGGAGCACGATGCCGATCTGGCTGCGCAACGAGGCGGCGGTTACGGTGCGGATGTCGTGTCCGTCGATGAGGATCTGCCCGGATACCGGGTCGTAGAAACGGGCGAGGAGGTTTACGAGGGTGCTCTTGCCGGAGCCGCTGGGGCCCACGATGGCGACGAGCTGCCCGGCATGGGCGGTGAAGGCGACATTGGTGAGCGTGCGGGGGCGGCCCTGGCCGGGGGGCTCGCGGTCGTAGTCGAAACACACATCGCGGAACTCCACCTCGCCGCGCACGGCGGGGAGCTCGGGGGCACCGGGGGCGTCGGCCACCTCGGGTTTGGTGTTGAGCAGGGCGAAGATGTTTTCCAGTGCCGTAGTGGCACGCTGGAAGATGAGGTTGAGATCGGCGAAGCGCACGATGGGCGGGAAGATGAAGGCGATGTAGGCGTTGAAGGCCACCAGAGTGCCCACGGCCATGCGGCCCTGCAGTACGAGCCAGCCGCCGTAGCCGAGCACGACGAGCGCGCCCAGCGAGCCGAGGAGGTCGGCAATGATCGCAATCTTGGTGTAGCGAATCACGATACGGGAGTAGTTGTAGTAGTCGGCGTTGATGCCGGCGGCGAAGGCGGCCACCTCGTCCTGCTCCTTGGTGAAGGACTTCACCACCCGGGCGGCGGAGACCTTTTCGTGGAGAAAGCCCACCACCTGGTCCCAGTTCTTGCGATGCACCCGGCTCTCCTCGCGCATCTGGCTGCGCTGGTGGAAATGGTTGACGAGGAAGAGCGGCAGCACGGCTGCCACGGCGAGGGCCAGGCGCCACTCGATGCAGAAGAGGAACCCGAGCACGACAAGCAGAGTGATGGCGTCGGAGACGATGGTGATGAGGAAGCCGTTGGTGAGGGCGTAGACTTCGTTGGTGTCCTGGGAAATCCGGGAGGCGGTCTTGCCGGTCTGGTTGGCGTCGAAGTAGCGCAGAGAGAGAGTCTGGAGGTGGGCGAAGAGCTGGATGCGCACATCGCACACGAGGCGCATCGCGGCGTATTGGAGAACCCGGTTGCGCACGAAGGTGATGGCGGCGCGCAGTACGAAGATGGCGGTGAACGCGCCCAGCAGCCAGGCGAGTTGGCGCAGGTCGTGGCGGGGCAGGGCCTCGTCGATGACGAGCTTGAGTATCCAGGGCGCGGGCAGGGTGAGTGCGGTGGCCAGCAGGATGAGGGCGATGCCCAGCGCGATCTTGCCGCGCTGGGGGCGGGCGAGGGCGAGGAAGCGGCTGAAGGTGGCCTGTTGCATGGCGGAAACCGGCTTGGGCCGCCGGCGCGGGCGGCGCAAAGCAAAAGGCCGCCTTTAGGGGCGACCGGTGCAGATGGATACCGAGGTAATGAATCGCGGGGATGAAACCGCTACGATCTGGACCAGCGTGGAGAGGCGAGCGCCGAGTTGCTAGCGCCCTAGGAAGGCACTGGGGGGCGCCTGATCCTGGGCCGATCACCGGTGCTTGGGCTTTTGTCACTCGACACTCGGCCCGGGTCTGCACCGCCACGCCTCAGCCATGGCTATGCTATCGCACCGCCTTGCGCTCTGGCAGTGCCCGAAGGTCCGGTGTCGGCCGTAGGAGAGTGCTTGCACGCGATCGGCGCTCTGAATCGCGTGCAAGCACGCTCCTACGACGCAATGATTACGCATCAGCCGTGACCATTCAGCCCCCACCGCAAAACGGGTTTCGTCCCGGACGGGAAGAAACAGGACGCTGTTTCCTAGGAGCGAGAGCCCAGAGCCGAGCGCCGAGGGCCTGATCTCCGAGAAAGACATCGGAAGCACGTCTGCTTCTGGGCCGATCACTGGCGGTTTGCCTCTCGTCACCCGGCACTCGGCGCTGGTCTGCATTGAATACGCCTTAGATGCGTGCACGCGATCGGCGCTCTGAATCGCGTGCAAGCACGCTCCTACGACGGAATGATCACGCCTCAGACGACCTTGATCACCTCTGACTTCGGGTAGCGCACCTTGGGCAGGGTGGAGTATTTGTCGGCATCGGACCGATAGCCGAGTGCCACGGCGGCAATGCTGGCATAACCGTCCTTCCGTACGCCGAGGATCTCATCGTACTTGGCCGGGTCGAAGCCCTCCATCGGGCAGGTGTCGATGCCCAGCACGGCGGCGCCGGTCATGAGCTGGCCCAATGCGATGTAGGTCTGGTGGGCGGCCCAGTCGGGGTTATGGGGCTTGCGGGCGTCGTTGAGCAGGTGGCCCTCCATGAGCTGTCGGTAGCTGGCGAGCGCAGTGGCGGGCTGGCCGCGCACCTCTGCTGTGCGCTCGATGAGGCGGTCGATGTCGCCGGCTGTGATCTCGGAGCGCGCGGCGAAGACGACGTAGTGGGAAGCTTCGGTCACCTGTGCTTGGTTCCAGGAGTGGGGGCGGAGCTTGGCGCGTATGGCGGCATCGCGCACGACGAGGAAGCGCCAGGGTTGCAGTCCGAAGGAAGAGGGGGTGAGGACGAGAGAGTCCTCGATGGCGGCCCAGGTGGCGGCGGAGATCTTGCGGGCCGGGTCGAAGGCCTTTGTGGCGTAGCGCCAGTTGAGTGCGGTGAGGAGCTGGTCGGTGGGGATGGTATTCATTGCGTAGGGCCGCCAAGGTGTGGGCAAAGGGCGGTTGCGCAAGCGGGGCGGGCGATCCTTCCGCAGTCCGCCTTTTGCCTTCTTCATCAGGCCCGCCGCAACCGCTCAAGTCGGGACGGTACGGACGCAAGGCAGCACCTACGATTGGGCTCTCGGAACCGTACGGGGGCGAGGTCCGACCCTATGATCGGACTTTTGGGACGATTCGGACGCGAGATGCGACCCCACACTGGGACTGAAGCGGCACGCCTGAGCCGTGACCATCGAGCGCTCCGCTTATGGCTCGGCCATTGCCCGAACTCCGGTGTCCGCCGCAGGAGCGTGGTTGCACGCGAGTTGTGCCCTGAAGCGGGAGCAAGCATGCTCCTACAATAGAACGGTTACGCCTCAGGCTCCGGCGATCATTGCGGAGATGAGCATCAACGGGTGTGCGATCTGGGCCATGACAAGGCCCAGCCCATACGAGAAGCCGCTGCTCAGATTGAGGAGCAACAACAGCGCGAGCATGCTCCAGGAGGAGATGCGAGCGAAGGTTTCCCATGTCATGCCTACAGCCACTCGTAGGATACGGCCGCCGTCCAGGGGAGGGATCGGCAGCAGATTGAAGACGAACAGGGTGATGTTGACCGCTATGGTCTTGTACGTGAGCTCGGCGAAAAGCGGATTGATGCGCTGGGCGAAACCGCCGACCAGCGCCACTCCGATGGCGATGAGCAGATTAGAGAACGGGCCGGCGAAGGTGGTGAGAAAGTCGTCGAAGCGTGGATTCTTGAAGCGCGCGACATTGACGGGCACCGGTTTGGCCCAACCAAAAAGAAACACGCCCTGGAGCAGGAAGATGCAGATCAGTGGGAAGATCACTGTGCCCATCAGGTCGATGTGGTTGAGCGGATTGAGGGTCACCCGGCCCTCATGCCAGGCGGTGTCGTCGCCGAGTTTCCATGCCGTCCAGGCATGGGCCCACTCGTGCACGCACAGGCTGCTCACAAGAATGAGGAAGAAGAGAACGCCGTTGCGGATGAAGGTGGGATCGAGGCTGTCCATCAGGGCGCTTTTTCGGGGGTTGCGGGGAGCTGATCAACCAGCTTTTTCTTGTTCGATTGTAGCGGGGCCTCGATCACGCGCTCAAGCAGGGCGCGAGCGTCGTCGGTCCGGCCCAGCTTGAGCAGGACGTTGGCCTCCTGGAGGAGCACGGTCTGCTGCTCCACGCCGGCCTTGGCTCGCTGCTCGATGGCCTTCCAGGCGGCGAGGGCGGCGGGCCAGTCGGAGGTGGGCAGGTCGTAGAAGCTCTCGGCGTGGCGGTAGGTGTAGGCGATGTTGTCGGGGGCGAGTTCGGCGGCGCGGGCGAAGGCCTCGGCGCTGCGCACGAGGATCGCGTCGCGGGTGAAGAGTTTGGCGTCGATGAAGTATTCCCGGTATTCGTAGAGGAGAGCCCCGACCTGGTAGTGGTAGAGCGCTTCATTGGGGGCAAGGGCGAGGGCGCCGAGATAGTAGTCGAGCGCCTCCTTGTATTCGCCCTCCTCGGCGTGGTGGTTGCCGATCTGGTTTTTGAGGACGGCGAGCTCGGGCTCGATCTTCTCGGCCTTCTTGAAGAGGTCGTAGGCGCGCTTGGCCTCACCGGCATTGTTGAGGAACAGGCCGTAGGCGATGTAGCCGGCTACGAACTGCGGATCCCGGCGCAGGAGTGAATCGTAGTCGCGCACAATCTCTCGCAACTGCATCTCGGTGTTGCTGCGGTCCATCGACTCCCCGGCGCTCTGGGCGGCGGCGATCACCGAGCGCTCGCGCTGGAGGATACGCTTGAGCTCGCGCTCGGACATGGACTCGCCGGCGGCGCGGGCGGCGGGCAGGGCGAACAGGGAGGAGAGGGCGAGGCAGAGTAGCAGGATACGTTTCATCGCGAGGCGCAGGAGGACCCCGAGCCGAGCAGCTTGTGCCGCCGGGAGCGAGCCTTTGTGCGAGCAAGGACAAGCCAGGGACTCATCTGGGCCTTGGCCATGCAGCCCTTCTGCGTTTCCCACCCAATTTCGCCCCCTCGAAGGTGGGGTAGGGGGGGCCAGCGCGGCGCTTTGCTAAGCCGTAACCATGCAATCGTACCGCTTTGCGCTCTGGAGGTGCACGAACTCCGGTGTGCCATAGGAGTGTGCTTGCACGCGCTTCGCGCTCTGAATGGCGTGCAAGCACGCGCCTATGGCGGAATGGTTACGGCTAAGGCAGACCACCGAATGATGCACCCAGTACCCACCGCTCCGATCGCCGAGCCTCTCCGCGCCTCGTTCTTCGTGAAGGCCGCTGCAACCGCCACGTGGGGACGTTACGGAAGCAAAGCCAGAACCTGCGATCGGGCAGAGCCGGCATTGCAGCGGCGTAACCATGCGCTTCATGCGGATTCCCTCCGTGGGAGGGCAAGGGCTTCGGGATCTGTAGCAGGAGCGTGCTTGCACCCGCGCTGCGCTCTGAATCGCGTGCGAGCACGCTCCTGCGACAGAGTGGTTACAGCTCGGTTTCCGCGAGGCCTTACGGGCTCTTCCCGAATACAGCTCAGGGGAGGCGCTGCGCCTCCGTCAGGAGGCGGGCAGGGTAGCGGAAGCACTTCGCTTGCGTCTGGAAGCGCGCTGCGCAGCGGAGGCACTCCGCTTGCATTCTGAGGAGAGCAGCCCGAAAACTGCCCCGCTACCCTGGCGGCACCGAGCTTCCGGGATTCTCCCGGAATTGAGAGGCTAGCGTGCCTGAACTTGTTTAATACCAGTTTGTTGAGGGTAGTTCGCTCCGGCCAGTCCTCCAGTTGTCCCCGCCCCCTTTCGCACCTTTCTGCCCAATGTTTTGGTCGAGGGCTTGACACTGCGAAGTACGGCGGGCCAACTCCAACCTCTTTTTCCCTTACCATGCAACCGACCTACCGTCCGAGTAAGAAGAAACGTGTCCGCAAGATCGGGTTCCGCGCCCGTATGGCCACCCGCGGTGGCCGCAAGGTGCTGGCCTCTCGCCGCCTCAAGGGCCGCAAGCGTCTCACCGTTGTCTGATTCCCCGCAGGGCCGCCTTCGTCTTCGACCGGCGCAGCGCGTCAGGCGCAGCGCCGATTTCGATGTCGCCCGCGAGAGCGGACGGCGTTTCGACGCCGGGTGGTTTCTGCTTTGGGCGCGCAAACGCGACGACGACCGGCCAGCCCGGCTCGGTGTCGCAGCTTCGCGCGCCGTCGGCGGGGCCGTTGTGCGCAACCGCTGCAAACGCGTACTGCGCGAGCTCTTTCGCCGCCATCAGCACGAGATCCCTCCCGGCACCGACCTGGTGATCTCGGCACGGCGCTCCCTGCCCGGTATTGGGACGGAGGATCTCGACAAACGTTTCCTGAAAACCCTTCGCAGAATTGTCGGCGAACCGTCAGTCCAGAAGTGAACCCACTGGGGGGGCGGCTCGCTCCGTCGCCCGGATGGGGAGGCTTGTCTGCCGGTTTCCGCGTCTGGCGGGGATAGCTGCGGTGCGAGCCTACCAGTTCGCCGTGGCGCCGATGCTGCCGTTTTTTTTCGGCCCGTCGTGCGGTTGCCGCTTCCACCCGACGTGCTCGCACTACGCTGTCGAGTCGCTGCAGCGCCATGGCTTGTTGGCCGGTGTATGGCTGGCGGCGCGGCGGTTGTTGCGCTGCCACCCGTTGCATCCCGGTGGCCATGACCCCGTACCCAAGACTTTCCGCTGGCTGGCGCACTCCGCGCAGCCGTCCGCTCCCTTCGCGCTGAATTCCCGCCGCGTTACCCGCATCCATGGATAAGAAAAACACGACAATTGGCGTCGCCCTTCTGCTCGCGGCGTTCGTCGCGATGTATTTGACGGGCAAGAACCAGCCGCTCCCGGTCGCCCCGGTGCCTGCTGCCGCCACGGCGGGGGCGAATTCGCCCGAAGCCTCTGCCCCGGCTGCTGCGCTGGCCCCTGCGGCCGGCTCCCGCGCCTATGCCTTGCCTGCGGGCAATCCCGACGATGCGCAGGTGGTCACCCTGACCAACGAGTGTCTCCAGGTGAGCTTCACCAACTTTGGCGGGGCGATCCGCGATGTGGCCTTCCGCAAACACCCGGCAGTGAAGGACGCCCCGGAGCCCTACGTGTTCAACCGCCAGCACGTAGCCCCCATCTTGGCCTTCGTCGGGTATCCGCAGCTCGATTCGACCTCACGCTGGGAGCTGGCCTCGCACACCACCGGCAGTGTGTCCTATCGCACCGTGGTCGACGGCAAGCTGGAGGTCGTGCGCACCTACGCACTGCCGCAGCCCGGCCAGCCCGGCGATCCCTACCGCATCCAGGTCACTACCGCGCTTCGCAATCTCTCCGACACCGCCATCGGCGCCCAGCGCGTGGCGCTCAGCCTGGGCACCGCCACCCTCGTGGACCAGAACGACACCGGCATGTACCTCAACGCCGCTCTCTGGGACGGTGAGGACATGACCTATGTGGGCGGCAGCGACCTGCAGGGCGGCGGTTTTTTTGCTGGGATCACCGGCGGGGATACTTCCCCCAAGCCTTTCATCGAGAAGCCGGCGAAGGCCGTATGGGGCGCGGTGAAGAACCAGTTTTTCGCCTCGATCTACACCCCCGATGAACCCGGCAAGAGCCTGGTCGTGCGGCGAGTGAAAGTGGCCACCGAGCGGCCCGACTCCGACATCAAGGCCTACGGCATCACCGGCGAGCTCTCCCTCGACCTGCCCCGCCTCGAGCCCGCCGCCACCGCCACGCTGGGTGGCAAGCTTTACGTGGGCCCCAAGGAGTATTCGCGCCTCAAGGAATTCGAGAAGCGCGAGGAGAAGGCCATGCAGTTCGACGGCTATTTCTTCAACCGGATCTTCCTGGCCGGCGTCTTTGCCCCGCTGCTGCTCACCCTGCTCGACTGGTGCCATGGCTTTCTGGGCAACTGGGGGTGGGCGATCATCATCACCACTTTGCTGCTCAAGGTCGTCACCCTGCCGCTCACCCTCAACGCGGCCAAATCCTCCAAGCGCATGGCCAAGATCCAGCCGCGCCTGAAGGAGATCAACGAGAAGTTCGCCGACAATCCCCAGAAGAAGCAGAAGGCCACGATGGAGCTGTTCAAGGAGGCCAAGGTGAATCCGATCGGCGGATGCCTGCCCATCCTCATCACGATGCCCTTCTTCATCGGCTTCTTCGCGATGCTTCAGACCTCCTCCGAGCTGCGCTTCGCCGAGTTCCTTTGGATCAGGGACCTGGCCTCACCGGACACCGTCGGCCACCTCTTTGGCATCCCGATCAACCCGATGCCGTTGCTCATGGGGCTCACCTCGCTCGTGCAGATGCAGCTCATGCCCACGCCCTCGATGGACAACACGCAGGCGAAGATGATGAAGTTCATGCCGCTCATGTTTGTGTTCTTCTGCTACAGCTTCGGGTCCGGCTTGGCCCTGTACTGGACGATCTCCAACGCTTTCACCATCGGCCAGCAGCTCATCATCAACCGCATGCCTGACCACGACCCGCTCGCTCCCGCTGCGGTGGGTGGAGTGAAGAACGTGACCCCGGCCGGCAACCGCCCCAAGAAGAAATAGTCTGGCGCGCGTCGCCGCCTTTCCCTTTCAGTCTCTTACCCCAAACCTCCAAACACCTCTCAACACCATGTCCGGCCATAGTAAGTGGGCAACGATCAAGCGCGCCAAGGGTGCGACCGATGCGAAGCGCGGTAAAATCTTCAGCACCCTCGGCAAGGAAATCATGCTCGCCGCCCGCTCGGGTGGCGGAAGCATCGAATCCAACGCGCGGTTGCGAACCATCCTCCTGAAGGCGCGCGAGGCCAACATGCCCAACGACAACATCGACCGCGCCATCAAAAAGGGCACTGGCGAGATCGAGGGTGTGGTTATCGAACAGATGACCTACGAAGGTTACGCCCCCGCCGGCGCCGGGCTCATCCTCGAAGTGACTACCGACAACAAGAATCGCGCCGCCAGCGAGGTGCGCTCGGTATTCACCCGCTACGGCGGCAATCTCGCGCAGACCGGCGCCGTCTCGTTCCAGTTCAACCACTGCGGCCAGTTCCTCATCGCCAAGTCCAAGATCACCGAGGACAAGCTCATGGAGCTCGCTCTCGATGCCGGTGCCGACGACGTCACCGCCTCCGAGGATGGCTTCGAGGTAATCTGTCCCGTGCCCGTGTACTACTCGCTCTCCCACGTCTTCGAGAAGGCCGGGATCAAGCCCGACTCCAGCGAGATCGTCTATGTGCCCAAGGTGCCGCTGGTGCTCAGCGCTGCGGATGCCGCCCGGGTGCAGACCCTGGTCGAGTCTCTCGAGGAGCTCGACGATGTGCAGCATGTGTTCTCCAACCACGAGGTTGCCGAGTAGGCTGCCCGTCACTGTTTTCTCAGGCCGCACGGTTCGCCCGTGCGGCCTTTTTTTGCGCAGGTGGCCCCGGTTTCCGCCGTAGGAGCGTGCTTGCACGCGATCTGTGCTCAGGATCATTCCAGATCGCTTTCAAGATGAGAGCGAATGCCAAGGCCGTGGAGGCGCGTGCTTGCACGCGATGGGGTAGGGCAGCGAGCTGGGATCGGAAGCAGGTAAGGCTGGGCTGTGAGGTTTGATGAAATGGAATCGGTTTTCTGGGGCAGCGGCGTGGTGCATCGCCTGCCGTTGGGTTGGTGGCAACACCGACGGGCATACTCCGAGGATGTGCATCCAACCGTTTACCTTCACGACCGTGAAGGTAAACGGTCGGAAGCGCGCAGGCATAAGTGTGGGCACAAATGCGCACCCAACCTCTGGGCACGGCGCCATGGTTCACTTTCCTACCCACCGGAAGCACGCAAATGGGTGTTGCCGTCTGGCCGCCTACTCCAGCGCCATAAATCCCCGCGAGTGATGCCAGACCGTGCGCGCCAGCTCAGCCGAGAAGGGGTTGTCGCGGCAGAAATCGGGCAGCCATTCGGCGCCCGGCACGAGTTCCTGGTAAAAACCTTCTCCCAGCTCGAACTCGTCGATCAGGCTCAGTAGGCGCTCATATTCCTCGGGACTGAGGGCGCAGGCAGGGGCCGGGTGCCCCTTGAGCGCCTCGATCGGCGTGTATTGGGTCATGATCGACGGCAGGGCGCGCCCGCCCAGATGCTTGGCAAACCAGGCCAGCACCGCCCCGCTCTCCTCCAGTTTCCCGGGCAAAACCAGATGCCGCATGATGAGCCCGCGGCGCAGCAGGCCCGCCTCGTCGTATTCGAGCGGATATCCCTCGGCCATCGCCAGGATGGCCCCGGCCGCGGCTTCGGGGTAGTCGGTAGCCAGGAAATACCGACCGGCCGTCGCAGGGTCCATGGTCTTGAAGTCGGGCAGCCAGACGTCGACCGTCCCCTTCAAGGCCTCGATCATCTCCGCCCGCTCGTAGCCCGAGCTGTTCCACAGTACCGGCAGTGAAAGGCCCGCCGCCCGCGCCATCCCGATACCTTCGATGATGCCGGGGATGAAATGGGTGCCGGTAACCAGGTTGATGTTCACGGCACCGGCCTTCTGCAGGGCCAGGCAGATCGAGGCAAACTCTGCCGTATCAACGTCGCGGCCCAGTCCCTGTTTGGAGAGCTGATGGTTTTGGCAAAACGTGCATCCCAGGGTGCATCCGGAAAAGAAGATGGTGCCCGAGCCTCCCTTGCCCACCAGCACCGGTTCCTCGCCGAAATGGAGCGACGCCAGCCCGATGCGCATCCGGTTTCCCTGGCCACAGCGCCCTCTTTCGCCGGCGTCGCGCTGCGCCGAGCACAGGCGTGGGCAGAGTTGGCACAGTTCGTAGGAAGGGATTCCGGAGAGGGGAGGCTGGACGAAAGGAGCGGGAGGCATGGGGGAGGAGACCGCGGCAGGATGGGCCAACGGGCGAATGCTTCAATGACTTGTCGCTGCGGTTGGCGAGGGCGCATGCAGCGGCAAAGCATGGCGGATCTGGATGCTGTGGGTAGCACCGCCGGCCGAGCGGATTTGGACGAGAACCCAGCCCCCGGTGCTGTGGTGGCGGGGCGAACATCACCTGTTTCTGGCGGTTAGGAAGTCAGCTGGGCGTCGAGAGCGGACAGGGGGAGAAAGGCGCTACAACCCCGACCCCTGTGAGCGACGTTTCTCCCTGCGGCCCAAATCAAATTCACTGTCGGCACCAACCCCTGGAACAGGTTTCTGTTCCAACCAGAAGAATCCGCGGCAGTTACTTGGGAGTTGTTGAAACCGCGCCGCCGGCCGCTTTGCTCGCACCAATGGCAAAGAAGGAATCCGCTCCCCCTGCGTTTCTCACCGACCTACTGGCGGCGCACTCGCCCTCCGGTTACGAGTCCCAGGCTCAGGCTGTCTTCGACCACCATGTGAAGCCCTCAGCCGACCGCTACGAGAAGGACCGTATCGGCAACCGCATCGCCACCCTCAACCCCGAGGGATGCCCCGTGCTCATGCTCGCCGGCCATATCGACGAGCTCGGCCTCATCATCACCTACGTCAACAAGGACGGCTTCATCTATTTCGATACCATCGGCGGCCACGACCGCAGCGTCATCTCCGGGCGTCGCGTGATCATCCAGACAGCCAACGGCCCGGTGAAGGGCGTCACCGGCAAGCGCGCCGTGCACCTCATGGACGAGGCCGACCGCAAGAAGGTGCCCGAGATCCACGAGATCTGGATCGACATCGGCGCCCGCTCGAAGAAGGAGGCGCTCGAACGCGTATCCATCGGCGACCCCGCCACCTACGACCACGAGTTTGAGCTCATCCACGGCAGCGTGGCCACCGCCCGAGCCTTCGACGACAAGGTGGGCGCCTACATCGTGGGCGAGACACTGCGCCGCCTCGCCGCCGGCAAGAAGAAGCTCACCGCCTGCGTGGTAGCGGTGGCGACATCGCAGGAGGAGATCGGCACCCGAGGCGCCACTGTGGCCGCGTACTCGGTGAACCCGCACCTCGCCATCGCCATCGACGTGGGGCACGCCACCGATCATCCCGACTGCGACAACCGCAAGTTCGGTGAGACCAAGCTGGGTGCCGGCCCCATCCTCTGCCGCGGTGCGAACATCAATCCCATCGTCTACAAGAAGCTCCTCGCCGCCGCGAAGGCCGCGAAGATCCCACACCAGTTCGAGGCCGATCCGCGTCCCACCGGCACGGATGCCCGCGCGCTGCAGATGGGGCGCGGCGGAGTGGCCACCGGGCTGGTTTCGATCCCGCTGCGCTACATGCACACGCCCAGCGAGGTCATCGACCTCGAGGACGCCGAGAACTGCATCAAGCTCCTCGTGGAGTTCGCCCTCAGTCTGGAGAAATCCGACACCGGCGAGTGGTGAGCCCGAGGGGGGCCCTGCGCCGCGGTCCTGGGCGTATAGCGCCTTCTAGAACTGACCTGTCTCTAATCCGGTCCCAAGGGCCGCCCCGGGGAATGGTTACGGCTTGGTGCGTAACCATTCCGTTGTAGGAGCGTGCTTGCACGCGATCTGCGCTCTGAATCGCGTGCAAGCACGCTCCTACAACGGACAAGCACTTGCCCACCCAAAAGTGGAAGACCGCCTCAAGTGCATGGTTACGGCGTGCGCCCCTCGCCGTTCCGTCCTGCCTCACCGCGTAACCCGCACACGCAGGAAACGGCGGCCTCCGCCGGCCGTTGTCGCCAGATCGCGGACGACTAGGCGCTCCACCTCGTTGCCCAGCGCGGTGGTCGAGACCGTTTCGATGACGCCACTGCCGCTGGTCCAGGTGATGAGATCGGCTGAGACTTCGACGAGCAGTGCCACGTCGGTGGCAAGCCGGTTGCGGGTGAAGGTGGCGGTGAGCGACGAGCCATCGCCATAGGACGCGAGCGTGATCTGGGGCGCGGCGGTGGCCGAGTCCTTCACCTGCGGATCGAGGCCATAGGCATATTCCTCGATGTTGGTGAAACCATCGCCATCGGGATCGGCGGAGGCATCGGTCGCAGGGCCGCGAAAGTGCAGATACTGCCAGATATCATAGCCGGCCGAGAGCGCGCGCACCGCCTCGATCTGCGGGCGGTAGGCCGAGAGCTCCATCGCATAGGTGGCGTTGCCATAGATCGCCACGCCCGAGGGCTGATTGGGTTGGCCTGCCGGCGCGACCAGCACACTGCCCGCACCGACCGTGACCATGATCCCGGCGAGTCTCCAGCCGCCGCCAACCTTGGCAAATACTCCGCCGCCCGAGTCGTACACGGCGGCTTGCGCCTCGCTGGCCGTGGCGGCCGCACCGGTGGAGAAGTCGGTTTCATAGAGCATAGCGGCGCCATAGCCGTAGCCAACTGTATCGGAGACCGTACCACCCACTTTGTTTGTGCCCCAGTTCTTCGCGGCAGAGCCCCAAAGGTAGCCGGTGTGGGCTGTGGGCGCGCCGTTGAGGACCCACTCGGAGTTGTAGCTCACTGAGGCCCCACGGGTGCAACCGTTGCCGATCATCGTCACCGCAGTGTGGGCAGCTAGCAGCCTGTCGGACTTCGAGTTTTGTTCAAAATAGTTGCATATTTTGTTGACAGGCAACGTCATGCGGTATTT
>CAJCBL010000149.1 GCA_903960515.1 uncultured Verrucomicrobiota bacterium | reverse complement strand
GTCTGTCGGTCGAGATTGAAGAAGCGGGCGGCCATGGCCTATTAAAATACCGCATGACGTTGCCTGTCAACAAAATATGCAACTATTTTGAACAAAACTCGAAGTCCGACAGGCTGCTAGGCGCTCATCCCGATAGTGGGGACCTCGAATCGCCGCAGCGAACGTTGCCCGATTCTCGGTAAAGCGGAATGGGGCCTAACCCGCCAAAGCACTCCCCTGACCGAGTACACCGTTACCGTACCCGCGCATGAACCGCTATCCCGAGCGTTCCTCCAGTGCCCTTCCTGCGAACCCAGCTAACGCGGGCGTATTCGACCCAAATATTCCTCGTTTGCGGGTAACACCCCATACCCGTCAGCCGTCGCCGGAGGCACAATCGCCGCAATGAACAAGAATCCGCTTAATCAAGGTGTCTTAACGGAGAATTTCATCGGGATCGGTTCGGTGACCCGGGAAATGATCCACACTCGCGCGAGTGAGTTGGCGTTGATCGCCGGTCGTGTTCCGCCGCATGCATCGCAGAGCGACTATAAACAGGCCCAACGTGAACTATCTGGCGGGCCGGATTTGGATCGCCGGGACACGATTCTTGAATCGATCCCCGAGGCAGAGCGATGGGACCCGGTGCCCGGCTCCGCCGGTCGCCAGACTCCGGAATCACCGAGCGAAGACGAGGATGCCGAAGGCCGAAGTGAAACCGAGCAACTCGTAGACGAGGGTGTAGAAGAAGCTCAACACGACCAGATGCTTCAAGCCGCCCGAGCCGCCGAAAAGAGTCAACCGTGAGTCGCGTCTTAGGATGCCTACTTCGGCGCGCACCAACGAAACCTCCGGAAGCCTTTTCTCCCCAAGTGCCGCCAGCGCACATCGTTCCCTAGCATTGCGCGAGGGGGGCAGGATGATGAAGCAGTGGAAGCGCCCCTCACGAATTCAATCCAACATCGAAACAACATTTCCAATGACACGATCCAAACTCGCCCTACTCTTCACCGGCTTTACGTTGGGCACCCTTTCGATCGCCCAGGCCGCCGTAGAAACCTACGATATCGATCCCGCCCATACCTGGATCGGCTTCACCATCGGACACTTTTTCACCAAGGTACCCGGATATTTCAGCAAGGTGAAAGGCGCCGTCGTGGCGGATCGCGATCATCTCTCCAACAGCACCGTCGAGGCGACCATCGAGGCGGCAAGCATTACCACCAATACCCCCATGCGCGACGACGACTTGCGCTCCGCCAGTTTCTTCGACGTCACCAAATTTCCAAGTGTCACCTTCAAGAGCAAGGCGTGGAAAAACACCGGTAGCGCCACTTATGCCGTCACGGGCGATCTGACGATTAAGGGTGTTACGAAAGAGGTCGTGCTCACGGTCACAGCGCTAGGCTTTGGACCAGGCATGAAGGGGGCGGCGATTTCCGGCTGGGAAGTCTCCACTACGCTTGATCGCCGCGATTTTGACATCACCGCCGACCAAAGTGTGGTCGGCAACAACGTCGAGGTCGTCATCCATGTTGAGGCCGATCTGAGGAAACCAGGGTCGGCGAAACCGTGAGCGATTTGATGCCGAACCAGTCGCAGACCACGCCAGTGTCCCCTTCCCTTCGTTGAACCATTCTGGAGCGGCGGCGCCCGAGCTGCCGAACCGTCCACGTCGCACTTAGTGGGACCAGAAGCCGACCAATTATACAAATGAAAGCACCGCAGATTGTCTCGAACAACATTGGCAAAACCCATCGCGAACAGTTCTCCGACGCTCCACTATATGGAGAAACAGACGCCGCCCCGACCAACGGTACGTCGAGAACTCCACCCCGGCATGTCGCCATCTTCGGTGCCGGAATTGCGGGATTGAGCGCCGCGCATGAGTTGGTGCGCCACGGGTACCGGGTGTCGGTTTACGAATCGGAAGCCGAAGCAGGCGGCTTCTTTCGCAGCGCCCGGCGCCTCCAATCCGGGAACTTGCCCACGGAATATTCGTGGCACGGAATGGGTCCATGGTACCACAACCTGTTTGCGATTTTGCGCCAAATCCCATTCGACGACTCGGGCAGCATCTATGACAAGGCGCTGTCCCGGCCGATCGCCTTTGGCATATTCCCCGACCATGGAACATCGGAGTTTTACGATCACGGTCTTCGGAGCATCCCCCGGATGTTTCGGTTCTCAAACTGGGAGTGGTTGGGTCTTCGCGGTTTGTTGTGGGTAAAGAGCAAAATCTCAGATACGGAAGCAAAGATGAGTGAGACCGTTGAAGAACACTATCGTCGGTTGCTGCTGCTGCCCAAACCGTGGGCTGTCACCAGCGTGGATGAGGAC
>CAJCBL010000148.1 GCA_903960515.1 uncultured Verrucomicrobiota bacterium | reverse complement strand
GGACCTGAGGTCCGACCCAGCGACGGAGGGAATGAGGGGATCGGGTGTAGGAGCGAGCTTGCTCGCGATTCCGGTGCTCGGGTGGCGGCGCTGCGCAGGGATCGCGTGCAAGCACGCTCCTACGACGGACGGTACGGAGCCAAGGTCCGACCCGGCGACGGAGACGGTTCGGGTGTAGGAGCGAGCTTGCTCGCGATTCCGGAGCTCGGGTGGCGGCGCTGCGCAGGGATCGCGTGCAAGCACGCTCCTACGACGGAATGTACGGACCCAAGGTCCGACCCTGCGAGGGCGAGCCGGCGCGGGGTCGGGCGGATCTTGGGCCGCCGGCTCAGGGGGCCAGGATCTGGTTGATCGCTTTGCCGAGTTCCTTGATGTCGTACGGCTTGCCCAAAAACGCTTGGGGCCGCTCGGGGTGCTCGCCCGCCATCACCTCGGCTTCACTGTAGCCACTGGCCAGAATCACAGGAATTCCCGGCGAGAGCTTGCGCATAGCCTCCATCGTCGCCCAGCCGTCCATCCCGGGCATGGCCAAATCGCATAGCACGCAGCGGATGGCGGCTGTGTGTTGCCGGAAGAGTTCCACCGCCTCCGCACCGTCGGCGGCTTCCAATACCGTGTACCCAAAGCGCTGCAGGGCGCGGGCGACGGGCAGGCGCACCGTAGGATCGTCTTCCACTAGAAGCACAGTGCCGCTTTCCCGGGTGCCGCCCCCAGTTGGGGCGATGGTGCTCGGCCGTCGCGGTATCGGTAGCGTCGAGAGCGGCAGGATGATCCGGAATACGCTCCCTTTGCCCACTTCGCTTTCCACCGTGATCGCGCCTGCGAGAGTCTTCACGATGCCCAGTACGACCGACAGGCCCAGCCCTCTCCCGGTAAACTTGGTGGAGAAGAAGGGGTCGAAGATCTTTTCGATGTCCTCACTCGGTATTCCGAGGCCTGAATCGGCCACCTCTAGGCAGGCGTAGTCCGGGTTGGGCAGCCGGATGTCGATGGGGAAGCGATTCACCTTGGCGATGCTCGCTGCGGGGACCGTTTTGACGGTGAGGCGGATGGGGCTGCGACCGTCGCCAGCGGCTTCCGCTGCATTGGTCACCAGGTTCGCCAATACCTGCTGGAGTTGGGCTTCATCCGCGCTGACCACCGGGCCGGAAGAGGGGAGTGCTGTTTCCAGCGCTATACCCGGAGGTACGGCGATGCGCAGCAAGGGCAGGTGGCGCCGGCATACTACGGAAAGGTCCAGCAGTTCGCGCTTGCGGACGGATTGGCCGAGGTAGACCAGCATCAGGCTGCTCATTTCCGCCGCCTTGCGCGCCGACTCCAAGGACTGGTTGAGAAATTGGCCGTGCTCGGCGCCCGAAGTCACTTCGTCCATGGCCAGTTCCAGGCCCATCATCACCGCTTGCAGTTGGTTGTTGAAGTGGTGGGCGATGGCTGCGGCCATACGTGCCAAGCTTTCGGACTTTTGGAACTGCCGGTTCTTGGCCTCTTGCTGTTCCTTCTCCCCCTCGGCTTGTTTGCGCTCGGTGATATCGCGGACGATGTGGACAGCGCCTGCGTAATGATGGGAGGCGTCGAGGATGGGATCGGCGGTGACCAGATACCAGCGCTCGCCGATCTGCAGTTCCATGGTTTCGCGGTGCAGGCTCTTGCGGGCTCGCATCATCGGGCAGCCGGGGATCGGCCCGGAGGTGCCGTGGGCGAGTTCCCAGCAGTGATGCCCGGCGGCGCTGCCGCAGGGGCGCTGGAAAAGCTGATCGGCGATCCTGTTGGAGCGTACCACGTGCTGCTCATTGTCGAGCAGCCATATGGCGTCGTTGGCCGCGCTGAAGGTAGTCTCCCACTCACGCGCCGCGCGGGCTGCCGCCTCCTCGGTCTGCCTGCGTTGGGTGATGTCGAGCACCGCAGACTGGTAGCCGAGCAAGCGGCCGTTTTCGTCTCGAACCACAGTGGCTAGCCCATGGGCGATGAAGTTGGTGCCGTCCTTTCGTTTGGCGGAATAGTCGCCCTCCCATTGGCCCGCCTGGTTGAGGGCGGCCATCATGGCGACCATCTCGGACGGTTTGGTCAGAAACCCCTGGATGTGCCGGCCGAGCACCTCGGCTTTTTGCCCGTAGCCCCAGATTCGAAGAAAGGCGGCATTGGCATCGGTGAGGAAGCCATCGGGGTTGGCGATGCTCTCGGCGGCGATCGAGGTTTCGAACACCAAGTTCTTAAGCCGCAGGTTTTCCTCGCTGCGCACCAGCGCTGCGTGAGCTTTCTGCGCCTCGCTGAACATCCGGCTCATCAAGACAACCCCGAGAAAGAACAACAGTGAGATGAGGAGGGTGAGTACCTCCGCTGCGGCGAGCTCCCGGCCGCTGCGCATGAACTGTTCGAGGGTGGCGGCGCGGCGGGCGACGATGAGAAGGGACGACAGGCCGATAAGCAGCCAGGGAAGTTTGCGCGGGGCCCGGCGCACTTGGACCAAGGCGATGATCGCCGCGATCGACTGCAGCACAATGCCCAGAATGTATACAGTTGTGTTCATGTCCCCTCGCCTTTCCCCCTTCCGCCTTTCCGGTTTGCCGGGAGCAGAGCTACAGGATGGAGCGGGAAAGGAAACCAAAATCTTGTGACCATGTATCGGGGAGAGCGAGGCACGAAGGGAGCGACGCGCTGGGGGGCGACGCGCGGGGGGAATGCAGAGCGGATCGCGTGTAGGAGCGAGCTAGCTCGCGATTCCAGAGCGTGGGGGACGGCGATGCGCAGGGATCGACCGTAGGAGCGAGCTTGCTCGCGATTCCGGAGCTCGGGGGAACGGCGCCGCGCAGGGATCGCGTGCAAGCACGCTCCTACGACGGACGGTACAGACACACGGCCCGCCCCTGCGACGAAGACGGATCGATGTAGGAGCGAGCTTGCTCGCGATTCCGGAGCTCGGGAGAACGGCGACGCACAGGGATCGCGTGCAAGCACGCTCCTACGACGGAAGGTGCGGGGAAGCTGTCACGCGGTCTCGCTGCGGCTCAGCCGGTGCGTTGGGCCAGCGACTCCATCCAATGGGTAGCGGCGGCTTTGGCGTTGGCCACGGCGGGCTCCAAGCGTGCGACAGTGGGGGCATCGGCCGGCTTGCCATCGCGGGCGTCGGACTCAAGCCGGGCGGTAAGCCCTTCCACTTCGCGGAAGCCGATCATCGAACAGGCGCCTTTCAGGCGATGGGCCACCCGGCTGGTGGTCGGAATGTCGGCTGTCTCTGCCGCCCGGTGCAACTCAGCGAGCCGGTCGGAGGATTCGATAAAGAAACTCTCGAACATTTCCCGCGCTACGGCGAGCGCCTCGGCCGGCTCGGTGGGCAGTACAAACTCCATCGCGGAGGGATCGAAGATTTCCGGCGAAGGGGGCGCGGCCTCGGCTGCGGCGAGGGCGGCGGCTGCAGCCGCAGCCGCTTTGGCCCGACGATCTTCGGCTGCGGATTGCGGAGAGGGGGAGCGGCGTTTCATCGCGAAGTCTTCCTGCTGGTCTGTCTGGTGCGGCGGCTGCTCTGGGGCGAAGAGTGAAACCTGCACTGCGGGCGCTGCGGGCGGGCGTTGGTCGAGAGCTTGGGCCGCGGCCACCAAGGCGCGCTTGAGCTCGTGGGGCCTAACAGGTTTGGACACATAGTCGTCCATGCCGGCGGCCAAGCAGTTCTCCCGATCGCCGGTCATGGCGTTGGCCGTCATGGCGATCAGGTGCGGGCGGGTTTCCTTGGGGTAGCGGAGGTTGAGTTCCCGAGCGCAGGTGAGGCCGTCCATCTCGGGCATCTGCACATCGAGGAGGATTACGTTGTAGGCGTGCTGCTCGAGGGCGGCGAGAACTTCCAGGCCGTTGTTGGCGATATCGACGCGGTAACCCATGCGGCCGAGCATCAGGGTGGCCATGCGCTGGTTGGTTGGGTTGTCCTCAGCCAAGAGCACATCGAGGGGGTGGCTGTGGGCAAGCATCGCGGCATCGGAGCCGTTGTTGCGGGCCGAGCGCTGTACTTGAGTGCCGGTGGCCAAGGCGCGGAGCGCATCGAGGAGGGCGAGGGCCTTGATCGGCTTGGCTACTACTGCGCCGATAGCCAGTTCGGGCGGGGTTTGGCCCAGACTGCCCAAGGGGGCTGCGATGGCCACGGGCAGGCGGGTGGAATGCTGGAGGGCGCGCAACTGCCGCACGAAGGCGAGCCCGTCGATCTCGGGCATGTGCAGGTTGATGAGCGCCAGATCAAAGGGTTCGCCGTGGCGCAGCCATTCGAAGGCCTCGGCCGGGGTGGGGGCGCAACGCAGGGCCAGTCCCCAGCCGGTGGCCAGCGAACTGATCACTCGGCGGCTTGTGGCATTGTTCTCGACCAGGAGCAGGCGCTTGCCGGCCAGCTCGGGGCGGGGGAAGTGGAGGGATAGTTGCTCTGTGGTGGCTTCGCCTGCGGCCACGGGGACTTCGAACTGGAAGGTGCTGCCCTTGCCCGCATCGCTTTCCACCCAGATGCGGCCGTGCATGAGGTCCACGATCTTCTTGGAAATGGCCAACCCCAGGCCGCTGCCGCCGTATTGGCGAGTGGTGGAGGAATCGACCTGGCTGAAGGTCTTGAATAGGCGGTCCATGCGGTCGGCGGGGATGCCGATGCCGGTGTCGCGCACGGAAAAATGGAGGCGGTGGAGGCCGCCCTCGGCCGGGCCGAGGTTCTCGACGGTGAGGAGCACGTCGCCGGTGGCGGTAAACTTGATGGCATTGCCGATGAGATTGATGAGTACCTGGCGCAGTCGGGTGCTATCGCCAACTATCACTGCAGGAACGGCCGGCCCCATGCAGCCTACGAGGTCGAGGTGCTTCTCGGCCGCCTTGGCGCCGAGCACGTCCAAGGCGTTTTCGAGGCATTCGCGCAGATCGAAGGGACGTTGTTCGAGCTCAAGTTTGCCGGACTCGATCTTGGAGAAGTCCAAGATGTCGTTGATGAGGCTGAGCAGGGAATCGCCGGAGTTGTTGATCGTCTCGGAGAGTTCGCGTTGCTCGATGTTGAGCCCGGTATCCAGAAGCAGGCCGCTCATGCCGATGATGGCGTTGAGGGGGGTGCGGATCTCGTGGCTCATGTTGGCCAGGAACTCGGACTTGGCGACGGTGGCCAAGGCGGTCTCCTGCGCGAGGCCGTTGGCGCGTTCGATAGCGTGCTCGAGCTGCTGGTTGAGGCTCTCGGCGTTCTCGGCGGCGGAGCGCAGGTAGGCGGCCATCTCCTTTTCGGAGGTATTGTCCCAATTCACTCCTACCAGGCTGGCGGGCTGGCCTCGATCACCGGCACTGATGTAGGCGATGGTGCGGATGTGGCGCACTCCGCCGTCGGGGCGCAGGATGCGGTAGTCGGCGTCGAGTTGGGTATGGGAGGCGATGGCGGCGTGGAGCTGCTGCTCGGTGGCGGAACGATCCTCTGGCAGGATACACTGGCGCCAGGTTTCGTAGGAGATGCCGAGCTCGGGGGGCAGGCCGTAGATCTCGAACATGCGCTGGTCCCACTTGAGGGTGCGGCTGGCGACATCGAGCTCCCAGATGCCAAAACCCGCCGCCTGCACAGCGATCTGGAGTTGGTTGGTGGCCGGGGCGGGAGCGGCGCTGGCGGCGGCGCCTACTTCAACAGAAAAGGCGGCGTAGCGGCGGGCACCCGAGGCGTCCGCAAAGGGAACGATGGTGTGGAGCGCCTCGATGAGTCGGCCGTCCTTGGCCTTGTTGACGATGCGGCCGCGCCAAATACGCCCGGCGATGATGGTTTCCCAGAGTTCGCGGAAGAATTCGGGCGGGTGGCGGCCGCTGTTGACCAGGTGGTGGGTGCGGGAGAGGAGCTGCTCGCGGGAGAAACCGGTAAGTTGGCAATAGCGGTCGTTGACTTCGACGATGAGCCCGCGCTCGTCGCTTATCGTCATGGCCGTGAGGTCGCGCAGAGCGTGTTGCAGGCTGTCGGCTGTATTCTGGGCGGCGAGCAGAGCGGGGGCTGGCGCGCCCGGGGCCGCCGGAGAGCAGCGCAGGGCGCGGCGGGCGGCCAGCAGGGCGGCGGCGCCGGCCACCAACAGGAGGCCGGCGGCGATACGCAGCGCGGCGAGTGAAGTGGAGGCGAGGCGGCGGGCTGAGGAGTTGCCCAGTTCCTCCAACTGAGCGGTCTGCAGGCGGTGGAGCAGATCGAGTGCAGTATCCAGAGCGGCGGTGGCTGAGGCTACGGCGGCTGCGTGTTGAGGATCAGTGTGCTCGCTGGTGCCGGTGGGGAGGAGGGGGGCGTCAGCGCGGCGGGAGCTTTCGGCGGAATCGATGGCAGCGAAGAAGCCGGCGCGCGCTGCCGGTGAGAGTGGGGCGGCCACTACGACTTGCCGAAGGGTGCGCAGCGAGCGCTCGAGGTCTGCTGGATCGGGGGCGGGTAGGGCGGCGGCAGGTGAGCGGAGTGGGTGGGTGCGTTCCAGCTCGGTGAGTGAGGCGTCGAGGGCGGAGAGTAGCGCGGCCGGCGGGGCGGAGGTCTCTGCGGCGAAGCAGAGATCGAGCAAGGGGCCGCTTAGCGACCAAGCGCCGGCACACAGCGCGCCGGCAGCCATTGCTGGCGCCAAACGGCCGCGCACGAAGGAAGAAATCGGGCGAGGGGGGGATTGCGGAGTCACCTTGGGGCCGGCTTGCTGCAGGAGTGCCGCTGGGCCGAGTACCCTATCCATCGGCTCGGCCGGCGCGGGCTTGAGGGCTGAGGCGCAGATCGCTGTAGGAGCGAGCTTGCTTGCGATGGATTGGGGGAACGGCGACGCGCGGGGATCGCTGCGGGAAGAAAAGGCTGAAGGCGGAAAGCTGAAGGCTGAACGCAATCCACGGAAAGCGGTGCGGATACGAGGTCCGACCGTGCGACGGAGGGAATGAGGGGATCGGATGTAGGAGCGAGCTTGCTCGCGATTCCGGTGCTTGGGGAGCGGCGCTGCGCAGGGATCGCGTGCAAGCACG
>CAJCBL010000147.1 GCA_903960515.1 uncultured Verrucomicrobiota bacterium | reverse complement strand
GTGTCGGGGTTTTTGGCCGCCGCCCACCGGGTCCGCGTCGGGTTTGCCGCCCGCAAGTCGCTGATCTTGCGTCCGGTTGCACGGCTCGCCGCTACGAACCCGCATCGGGTCCCCCATTTTGGCTATCCAGAGATCCGATTGCGGAAAACGGAGGCATCAATCTGTATGGGTTCGTCAGCAATAATCCACTCAACAAGTGGGATCGCTTCGGCCTAGAAGCGGGTGCGGCTTGTTGCGATGATATCACAATAAAAATGGGCCGCGAAATACTTGAAAACAAGTATCAACGCGCATCGGCTGAACTAGAACGGAGAGGGTACGAGCCTGGTATGTGGTTGTCGGGCTCCTGCAAAAACACTTCTTATAACATTCTCGATTCTTTTCAGAGTTGGCCGAAATGCTGGGAGTGCACCCTCGAAAGACGGATCAGCAATCGGAGATGGTATCGCTTGGGGAAGAGAGAAGATCATCAAGTGATTATCTGCACCGCTCGCGACGAAGCGGGCATCATGAAAGATGAAGTCTCTTTCGACTTTTGGGGTGGTGCGCGGAATGGCAGATCTCCTGATGGTTTCAGAACGAACTATCCGGTACCTGCGGAGCCAGAAAATCAATATCCGTGGGATTTTGGGAACACCTGCACGAGGACCTTCAAAGATGAGGGGAATCCGTTCGCTGCATGGGATGAGGTCTTGCCTGAAATCAATCGAGATCTTCCACCGATTGTTTTCTGAGACACCCTATGAAAACAAATATCGCATTGGTTTTAGTATTCTTCTTGGTCCTATTGGGCTGCGACAAGTCGGAGGCAGATCGGAGCGTCGGAATCGCGATCATCGATTTTAAAAATACGGGTCGCCTTCTTGTGGAGTACAAAGAAGTTCATCAGAAGCTGCCGCGCGATATCAATGAACTTTTTGTATGGGCGCGTAATGAAGGGCTGTTCAAGGGCGAAAGCCTTGACTTTCGCTGTCGCGACAAGAGAGCTGATTACATATATTTACCTAGAAATGCAGGTTCTGCCGACGGGCTGCTTTTGCTGAGTCCGTTTCCATTTGTCGACAGAGCTGGTGGCGCAATACTCAGTGAATCGGATTGCAAAGATCAGAATGCGTATGGGTTGGCGATCAGAGGCGATTTTGTCTACACACGGATTCCTTATCTTCAGTGGCAGGAGGCAGCCAGGGCAGCCCGAGCAGACGGCAAAAGCGGGCATGAATTAACCCCTGACAACCCCGCTCTCTGAACCCAGCGGCACGTCTCGCGCCAGCGCTGCGTCGCGGACTCCTTGGCGCTGATCACGAGCCCTGCTTCCTCCCTCCAGCCGCTGCCGCGGCTTGCGGTCCGGTAATCACCATCCCCGCCGGCGGCGGCCAGTGCGCGAGGAATCGCGCACGAGGTGGCGCTCCTGTAAACCCGCGCCGTCGCCCGTCGGGTCTCCACTTCGCTTGACGCTACATTGCGCCCCGTCGGCGACCGCCGCTGCAGCCCGGCGGGGCCCCGCTCCGCCCGGCTGGGTGCCGGGCTTGCTCAACCGTCCCCGTCCGGGCCTCGCCAGCTCGGCCAGGCGGGGCCGGGTCGCGCGCCCGCTCGCGTTGCTCGCCCAGCGGCTGCGGTCGCTGCGCTCCCTTCGGCCGGGGCCGTGTGGCCCGGCGCTCGCAGTGCCCGCACACTCGGCCGTCGCCTGGTCAGCTCCGGCCGTTTAGAGGACCTCAAAATCGACCTGTCCCTAACGCCCCACATGTAGGCCCAGCCTCGTGGCGCTCTGCTCATAGTGCGCGATGGTCTCCACGCGCCCGCTTCCTCCACCGCGACTCTCTCGCACGGCCTCACTACGCCATGACCTTTGGGGCATGACCAAGCGCACATCACAGAGCGCATCCGATTTGGCATAGTGGCACCCGTGCAAGGCATTGAAACCATCACCCCAGGCCTCTTGCTCGGCTTCGCGAGCGGCGCCACTTGTTTGGCGACCTGCGCGCCTGTCTTGATTCCCTTGTTTCTAGGCGAAGCGAGCGCCCCGCGCAAAAACTCTATCCTTCTGGTCGAGTTTCTCGGGGGCCGGCTGTGCGGCTACCTGTTCTTCGGCTGTGCAGCGTGGTCGGCGGGGCGTTTTGTATTCAATGGAGCTGCCCTGGGGGCGCGCTCCACCGGCTATGTTACGCTCGGCCTCGGCGCTCTGATGCTCGCCTACGGTCTGTTGAAATTCACTTCCTTGCGCCAATCCCCGGGCGGTGCGGCCGCCAAGTCGCACACGCAGTGTCTGGTATCGCCCTGGCGCGCGCGCTGGTGGCTGCGCGATTGCCCGCGCCTGATCCCGGCGGCGCTGGGGCTGGCTTCAGGGCTAAATATCTGCCCGCCCTTTGTGGTGGCGCTGAGTCAGGGTGCGACCAGCCGTTCGCTTGCAGGTAGTCTCCTGTTCTTTGTCTCCTTCTTCGCGGGCACTTCGCTGTTCTTCGTGCCGGTGCCCTTCGTTGGGGCATTCCGAAGACACCAGGCTCTTACTCACGCAGGAGCTTTAGCGGCCATCCTTGTCGGGCTCTATTACCTCTATTCCGGCGCCCTCCATCTCCTGATTTCAGCAACCTAACCATGTCCACATTCGCTCAACCTCACTTCGCCGCGCCTTGCCCGGCAACGATCAAGGTTCCAAAGTCCTTCGGGTGGCTCGCGTCCCTCGTGATCACGCTCCCGATGCTGCTCCTCACCGGTGTGCTCCTCTTCGGAGGGCTCGAGGCTTTCCGGAATCCCGACCTGCTTCGACTGGGCTCGCTCCTGACGGTGTGGCTGGGCCTCAATATGGTATTCTTCGCCATGATGCAGACGGGGAAGACCAACGTATTTCGCTCAACGCTCTTCGTTATTATAGCTATCAGCTTCGTGCTTACTTTCATCCCCAATCTGATCGAGACCCGGGGCAATATCGGTCTCACTCAAACAGATTTTATCGATGGCAAGACGCCCTTCTGCCACATGGTCATCCCGATGGTGCTGATTCCAGCGGCCTTCACCAAGACCATCATCTTCCCTGGTTCACTGCTCACCGGGTACGCCAGCATCGGCAGCATGCTGGTCCTGTGGCTCGCCGCCTCGCTCACCCTGGGCCGGGGATGGTGCTCCTGGGTGTGCTTCTTTGGCGGCATGGACGAGGGCTGCTCACACCTCTTGAAAATGCCGGTAATGAAGACCATCGATCCACGCTGGACCTATCTGCCTCTCGCCATCCTGCTTGTAATTGTGCTGGCCTCCGCCGCCACGCTCTCACCGACCTATTGTGAATGGCTCTGCCCCTTCAAAGCGGTGACCGAGTTCGAGTCGGTGACTAATGTGCGCACTCTCGTCCAGACCGTGCTGTTCGTTTCCCTCTTCGTCGGCTTGGTTGTGGTGCTGCCGATCCTTACCCGCAAGCGCACCCAGTGCGCGCTATTTTGCCCGATGGGGGCCTTCCAGAGCTGGACCAACAAGCTCAATATTCATGAGATCAGGGTGAATCGTGAGTATTGCTCGGATTGCGGCCGCTGCGTCAGCAAATGCCCGACCCTCTCAATCACCAAAGAGAGCGTGGCTCGGGGATGCGCGCTGAGCTCCTGCACCAAGTGCGGGCTGTGCGTCGATGAGTGCCCCAGGAAAGCGGCGTCCTTCCATGTGAAATGGACATGTGCCTTCATATCTCCGCGTCTGGCCCGGGTGCTCTTTCTCTACCCGGCCTTTCTGTTCATGTCGGCCATCGGCGGGAGCATGATGGTGGGCGCGCTGGTGCGCATCCTACGACTGATCGCCACCGGCAGCATGTTTTAGCCGTGGAGACCCTCACATGACCCAAATCAAATCAATCCTTGGATACTCCCTTGCCTTCTTCGGCATATTTGCGGCGATGGCTGCCTTTCTCGGCATGCCTTCCTGGGCGGCATTGCTTGTCAACGGCTTCGGCCTGAAAGTCAGCCCGTGGTATAGCGGGGGAGAAATCGCACGGGTCGTCGACCATGGCACCTATCAAACCGGCATCTATAAACCCGTTTTCAATGCTCTCATCGGCCAGCGTTCGGTGGGTTTCGTACAGGTCGACTGGAGCAAGAAGGCTTCGGTTCCAGCGAAGATCGACGAGTGGATCGACCTCGACGGGGATGGAAATCCAGACCTTCGCATCGAGTGGAACACCCTCAACGATGCCATCGCGCTGACCCCAGCCACACCGGCGATCATCGGCCTGAAAGGGAACTATGCGACGTCGGATCGCTATATCGTCCGAGTCGACCTGCGAAACGAGGGTAAGCACACCAAGTGATAAACCCAAATAGCCCCCATGCATCCCGATTGCAGGGGCGGACCTTGCGGCCGTGCCGTGCCGACGTGAACTGCGCGTCATGCGGGCGTTGTTCGCTGCGAAGAATGCGGGGGCGCCGACCCCACACCATCGCTGGAGAACAATGCAGCGCGATAATGCCGCCGAAGTGCATGATCATGCCTCGGCCGGAATCATTCATTCGAAGGAGGCGGGTGCTTGCACGCGCTTCGGAGCGCAGCTCGCGTGCAAGCAAGCTCCTACGGCGGGCACCGGAGTTCGTTCACTGCCAAAGCGCAAAGCGGTACGATTGCATTGTTACGCCTAAATAGAGTAACCGGACACAGAGACAAAGCGCTCTCGCTTCGAGCTTGGTTGGGTCAGATCAACCCCAGCTCTCGGGCACGCAGGGCGGCCTGGGTGCGATCGAGGGCGCCGAGCTTGCCGAGGACGTTGGTCATATGGTTCTTCACGGTCCCCTCGGTGATACCCAGACGGGAGGCGATTTCCTTGTTTGAGAGGCCGTCGCACAGGCATTGCAATACCCCGAGCTCGCGGCCGGAGAGCGGCTCGGGCAGCGGCTGCGCCGCGCGGCGCTCGGTGCGCCCGGCGATGCGGTTGAACTCGGCCATGAGCTTCGCAGTAACCGAAGGTTGGAGCACGCTTTCGCCCGCCGCCACGGCGCGGATCGCCTCGAACAATTTTTCCGAGGGCGAAGCTTTCAATAGATAGCCCGCGGCGCCCGCGCGGATTGCAGCAAAGACCTCCTCGTCCTCCTCGAAGGTTGTGAGCATCAGCACCCGCACAGCCGGCTGGGCCTCCCGGATACGGCGGGTGGCCTCCACGCCGTTCATTCGCGGCATACGCAAGTCCATGAGCACCACATCGGGGCTGAGCCGGGCGCAGGCGGCCACAGCAGCTTCCCCGTCCTGCGCCTCGCCCACGAGATCGAGTTGGGCGTTGAGGCCTAGCAAAGTCGCCAAGCCCTCGCGGAATAGCGCCTGATCATCTACCAGCAACACTCGGATACGCTTCATGTCCGCACCTCCGCGCGCACTACGAAGCCGCCGCCATCGCGGTTCCCGGCCTTGAGGGTGCCGCCGATCGCGGCAAGCCGTTCGCTCAGCCCGGCTAGACCGAAGCCGCCGCCGGGGGCCGCCGGACCGCGACCGCAGCCTTCGTCGGCGATCTCTATCGACACCCGGGATGGGTCGCGCAAATCCAAGCACACCCTGGCGCGCGAGGTACCCGCATGCTTGCGGACGTTGGTGAGCGCCTCCTGCACGGTGCGGAAGAGCGCTTGCTCGGCCGCTGCGGGCAGCGGGCGCGGCTGGCCGGCGCAGTCGAGCATCGCAGCCAGCCCGCTCTCGCGCAAAAGGCCCTCCAGGGCTACACGAAGCGGAGGGAGGGGGCTGGTATCGCGCAGGGTGCCTACAGAGCGGCGCACATCGTCGAGCGCAGTGCGGGCGGCTTGCTCGGCCTTGGCCAGCGCGTCGGAGGCGCGTTCGGGCTGGGCCGGCAGGAGGGCGCGGGCAGCCTGAAGTTGGACGGCCACGACAGTGAGGTAGTGCCCGAGCCCGTCGTGAATATCGCGGGCGATGCGATTGCGCTCCTGGGCGGTGGCCAGTGCCACAGTACGCGCAGCGGAGTCGCGCAACTCGGCATTGGCCGCCTCCAGTTCGCGGGCGAGTTTTTCGGCCGTTGCGCGGCAGCGGTTTGCCCAGGCTGCCAGCAGGGTGCAGCCCACTGTGAACAACATTCCCACGCCCAGCGAAAGCATCGTCGAGACCACCCGGGGTGTGGGCAGGCCGACCCAGTGCAGGAACACTCCGAAGAACAGGAGATAGCCCAACGGCACCAGCGCGGCCCTCGTAGGCGGGAGCGCTCCGAAGGCGAGGCTCACCACCGGCATTGAAAGTATCCAGACAACGTCGTGCGGGACCGGGAGCACCTGAGCAGTGCCGAAGACAAGCAGATGCAGGCCGAAATACGGCCACGCCCAATACTGCGGCAACTGTCGCTGCGCCCAGCCCGCGCCGACGGTCATCATCACCCCGTAGAGGAGAAGGAGTGCGTAGAAGGCCAAACTGGCTGGGGCGAGCAGAGGGAAGGACGAGTCGAACACCGCCGGCAGAAGCACGGCGGCCAGCACGGCCGCCACCGCGCCGTAGAACACGCGCAAAACTCTTTGGTGGGGTTGGAAATCAAACACGGTTTGAGGATGGCGGCGATTCTGCGGCAGGCAATCAGCCGAAAGTCACGGTTGCCCATACCAGTTCGCTTTCACGCCGAGGCGCCATCGCGTGCAAGCACGCTCCTGCTACACGGGCTCGGCATTAGCCTCATCTCGAACCCGACTTGGAAGCAGGAGCGTGAGCAGGGCCGATTCGCGCAAAGCATAGGGCGGAAGAGCAGTCGCATTTGCGAGCGGCCTATGGCCGGCGCCAGTCGCCCTGGACCGCGAGCAGGTTCGCGTTCGCCAATACCATGGCAGAGGGGCTGCCGCTCGGTGGCGGTATACGAAACGGCCGGCGGCGCCCAGGGGCATCCGCCGGCCGCAGAGTGAAGCGTGGCTGGGCTCAGGTGATCGAGGGCAGGCCGGCGAGGGCCATGGCGACCTCCTCGTGGCTGTATTCGTGGTCAACGAGCTTGCCGGCGCGATAGTCCTGATACGCCGGGAGGTCGAAGTGGCCGTGGCCCGAGAGGCAGAAGAGGATGGTCTCGGCCTTGTTCTCCCGCTTGCAGCGCAGGGCCTCGTCGATGGCCCCCTTGATGGCGTGGGTGCTTTCCGGGGCGGGGAGGATGCCCTCGGTGCGCGCGAAGGTCATGCCGGCCTCGAAGCAGCCCAGCTGAGGGTAGGCCCGGGCCTCGATCTCGCCGAGGTTGCTGAGGTGGGAGACCAGCGGCGACATGCCGTGGTAGCGCAGGCCGCCGGCGTGGATGCCCTCGGGCACGAAGGTGTTGCCCAGGGTGTACATCTTGAGCAGCGGGGTGAGGTGGGCGGTGTCGCCAAAATCGTAGGCGAACTTGCCCTTGGTCAGGGTGGGGCAGGAGGCCGGTTCCACGGCGAGGATACGCGTGGAGCGCTCGCCGCGCAGCTTCTTCCCCAGGAAGGGGAAGGAGATGCCCGCGAAGTTGCTCCCGCCGCCCGCGCAGCCGATGACCACGTCGGGGTAGTCGCCGGCGAGCTCCATCTGCTTGAGCGCCTCCAGGCCGATGACGGTCTGGTGGAGCATGACGTGGTTGAGGACGGAACCGAGGGCGTACTTGGCTTCCGGATCCTGGGCGGCGACCTCCACGGCCTCCGCGATGGCCATGCCCAGCGAGCCGGTGCTGTCGGGATGTTCGGCGAGGATGGCGCGGCCCGCTGCGGTGGTGTTTGAGGGGCTGGCGATGACGCGGCCTCCCCAGGTTTCCATGAGGGCGCGGCGGTAGGGCTTCTGGCCGTAGCTGACCTTCACCATGTAGATGAGGATATCCAAATCGAAGTAGGTGCCGGCGAGCGACAGGGACGAGCCCCACTGCCCGGCGCCAGTCTCGGTGATGATGCGCTTCACGCCCTCGCGCTTGTTGTAGTAGGCCTGAGGGATGGCGGTATTGGGCTTGTGGGAACCGGCGGGAGAGACGCTCTCGTCCTTGAAATAGATCTTGGCGGGGGTGCCGAGGAACTCCTCCAGGCGGCGCGCGCGGCGCAGCGGCGTGCAGCGCCACTGGCGGTAGATGTCGCGCACGGGGGTGGGGATATCGATCCAGCGCTGGGTGGACACCTCCTGCTCGATGATGGCCATCGGGAAGATCGGGGCGAGATCCTCGGGGCCGATGGGCTGCTTGGTTCCGGGATGGAGCACCGGCGGCAGCGGCACGGGAAGGTCGGCCGCGATGTTGTACCAGGCGGTCGGGATGTCGGTCTCGGGCAGGAAGTATTTGACGTTGTCCATGGAAAAAGGGGGCGAAGCTTGCGTGGTCGGGGCTGCGGAGAAGCGGGGGCGGGCGGGCGCTGGAGGGGGTTGAGGATGAGAGGGCGAAGCGCGTCAGGGAAAGCGTATTTGTTGGGAGAAGGCGTTTGGCGGAGATGGGCCCTTGGGCGGGAGAATCTCGGGGCGGGGGAAAACGCGCCGCAAGCGCCCGACTCCGCGGGAGGGCGTGCGCGGGCTGCACTTCCGATTGCTCTCTGCAGGCGCCGCTTCCAGCCGCGGTGCTACTCCGCCCAGATTGGGATTGCCCAGCGGTGCGGCGGACCGTTTCGTAACCAACTCTTACCATGAAGCGTACGCACCATTGCGCCCAGATCACCCGCGCCGAAGTTGGCCAGACTGTCACCCTGTCGGGCTGGGTAGACTCCATCCGCGACCACGGCGGTATCCTCTTCATCGACCTGCGCGACCGCGCCGGAGTCACTCAGGTGAAGCTCAATCCCAAGGCCAGCGCGGAGCTGGGTGCGCTGGCGATCACGCTGCGCCCCGAGTCGGTGGTGACACTCTCCGGCGAGGTCGAGCTGCGCCCCGAGGAGATGATGAACAATACGCTGCCCACCGGCGAGGTGGAGCTGCAGGTGACCGCCCTCACCGTACACAATCTTTCTGATACGCCCCCGTTCCCCCTCGACGACGCCGCCGGCGACAAGGTCAACGAGGACCTGCGCCTCACCTACCGCTACCTCGACCTGCGCCGGCCGCGCATGAAGCACGGCATCATGACGCGCTACTCCACCACGCGCACCATCCGCAATTTCATGGATGGTCAGGGGTTTTTGGAGATCGAGACGCCGCTGCTCTTCAAGAGCACCCCCGAAGGCGCCCGCGAGTACCTCGTGCCCTCCCGCGTGAATCCGGGCCAGTGCTACGCGCTCCCGCAGTCGCCCCAGCAGTTCAAGCAGATCCTGATGGTGGCCGGCTTCGAGAAGTACTTCCAGATCGCGAAATGCTTCCGCGACGAGGACCTGCGCGCCGACCGCCAGCCCGAGTTCACCCAGCTCGACATCGAGGCCTCCTTCATCGACCGCGAGGACCTCTACGCCCTGATCGAGGGCCTGTTGAAGAAGATCTGGAAGGATGTGAAGGGGATGGATATCCCCACGCCGTTCCCGCGCATGAAGTTCACCGACGCGATGAACCGCTACGGTGTTGATAAGCCCGACACGCGCTTCGGCTTCGAGCTCGTCGACCTCACCGAGACCTTCCGCAACTCCACCTTCAAGGTCTTCCAATCCACCGTGGCCTCCGGCGGGGTGATCAAGGCCTTCAACGCCAAGCAGCTCGCCTGCCTCACCCAGGGCGAACTCTCCGCGCTCGAAGAGACCGCGAAGTCGCTCGGTGCGAAGGGACTCGCCTTCATCAAGGCCGAGAAGGGCGAATGGAAGTCGCCGATCGTGAAATTCTTCAGCGAAGCCGAGAAGGCCGCCCTCAAGGAGCAGCTCGCCATCGAAGAGGGCGACATCGTCTTCTTCGCCGCCGCCGGGTGGGAAAAGGCGTGCGCAATCCTTGGACGCGCCCGCCTCGACTGCAGCCAGCTGCTGCAGAAGCGCGGCCTGCTCACCATCCCGGCCGACCAGTTCAACTTCCTCTGGGTCGTGGACTTCCCGCTGATGAGCTACGACGAGGAGGCGAAGCGCTTCGTATCCACCCATCACCCCTTCACCTCGCCCGTGGAGGAGGATATCCCGCTGCTCGACTCCAACCCGCACGCCGTGCGCGGCCAGCACTACGACATCGTGCTCAACGGCGTGGAGCTGGGCGGCGGCTCGATCCGCATCCACAACCCGGTGCTCCAGAAGAAGGTCTTCGAGGACGTGCTCAAGATCCCGGCCGACGTGGTCGAGAGCCGCTTCGGGTACATGCTCAACGCCTTCAAGTACGGCGCGCCCCCGCACGGCGGCATCGCGCTGGGTCTCGACCGCCTGGTGACGATCCTCTGCGGCACGACCAGTATCCGTGATGTGATCGCCTTCCCGAAGACACAGAAGGGCCAGTGCCTCATGACTCAGAGCCCCTCGGTGCCCACGGCCAAGCAGCTCAAGGATCTGCACATCGCCTCCACCGCGCTGCCGCAGGCCTGAGTGGAGAATCCGACCGCTGGTGGGGGCGAGCGCTTCGCAGCGAACGCCGCCCCGAAGTAGGACCGGTCTTTGACCGGTTCTCAGGGGAATGCCAGTTGCTAACTGGCACTCCGGGAAGGCCAGTCAGCGACCGGCCCTGCTTCGAAGGACCAGGCGAGGAGGACCGGTCTTTGACCGGCCTGCTCGACTAGCGGATACGGGTCCTGCGGAGAAGCGAACCGGTCGGAGACCGGTCCTACTCGCAAGCGGTTTATGACGCCGGTGTTCGAGGCAGCGGACCCATCAGTTCGGTGGCAAACTTCGCCAAAGGCTGAGCGCCTCTACTGGGCACCCGGGCCTTGCGGCCATACTTCATTCGGTTGAAGGCGGCCGGAAGAATCGGGGCCGGATTAGTGTAGGTAAATTCTGGTGTCATAGCAGGAACAGTCGTCTGATGTGTCCCGTCAAGCCGGACAGGCCGGGCCGGATTAGGGACAGTCACTAATTCCGGGCTCCGACGGGGGGGCGCTCAAATCGGGTGGCCGGGCCGGGGGGGGCGCGGTGGTGGACCGGTGCCTCCCCTCACCGATCCACTTGGAACGGCGTACCTTGACTGGCCATCACACCCCGTCTCGGGCGGCAACACACTCTTTGCGAAGTGGTGTTCGCCGCGCACGCCCCCCCGGGTGTCCGGGCTAATAAGCAAAACCGCCACGGTTTTGCCTGCAGACCAGATCGAGTGACTCGGGCGGCGAGGGGGACTTTGCCAAGCTGGGGTGCAGCAGGAAGGAGGGCGTGTGAACAGTCCGGACTAAAAGCGCTGCGTCAGATTCAGCCAGAAGGTGCTGTGGGAATACCCTTGGCCGGCCGTTTCGTAGCGGTAGCCCACGGTGGCTGCAGCATGCCCGCAAAGCGGGAGAACCAGACGTGGTTCGACAAGCCCGGCCAAACGACCTCCATGCGTCACCTCGGCCGAAATCGGACCGGCGGTATTGTCGAGAAGTTCGGCCGTAATCGTCGCGCCGCGGTCGGCGAATTGGTAGCGGCCGGTCACTTCTACCTCAGGACGAATCTTCAACCACGAGGTGAGCGCCCACTCCTTCGTGCGCAGGGTGAAGCCGAGCGAACTGCGAACGGAATCGTAGCGGGCTTTCGCGACGCGAAGGTCAAGATCCAGGGCCCCGTCCTCAGTGAAGGGACGAAGCTCGGTGCGGAGATAGTCCACCCCGGCGCTCGTCTCGAGATCTAACCAACCGAGCCCGAAAACGTGGCTCGCGGCGACGCGGGCCCGGTTTGCCATCGTGTGCGATTTTCCGCGGGACTCGAATTTCTCCCGGCGGAGGCCGAACGGATCGCGGCGGGTTTCGAGATCAAACCAGCCCGAGGTGACTTCGGCGTCGAGCCGCACCGGACCCAGCGTCACGGTGTTGGTGATGGCGCAGGCGAAACCCTGCTGATCAGCGCGAAGCGCATGGGAATCGATCCGGCCTTCCTGCCCGAGGTAGGCGAAGGATAACGCGAGCTTGGGCACCGCAGTCTTCGGCCAGCGCAGCGAAGCGATCGCCGCCTTGGTATCGAAACCGGCTTGCGGCTCGCCGCGGGCACCGTCGATCCGGTCGCGGGCCACCGGAATCGCCAGATCCACTTCCCAACGACGGTTCTCCGACGAGAACAGCGTATCTGCACCATGGGGCGCGGCTAACGCCCGGCTTAACAGATCCATACCGGCGCCGGTGCCATCGAGAATCCGGCCAAGACGACGTTGGGTCGTGCCCTCGACGGCCTCCCTTACGGAGCCGTAGAGGCGGGCTTCTAGCGCCTGTGCGCGGGCAGTCGTGTGGAGCGCGTCGAGGAAGAAGTACCCCGCGCGGCGCTGCGGCCCCGTCGCGAGCAGCTGGGCGTTTTCACCGTTGTAGAACGCATCAGTCACGTTGGTGAAACCAAAGGCCGCAGGATCGGCGAGCACAGCGCGGAAGAAGGTGTTGAGGGGCAGGAATACGACCCGCGTCTTGCCGTCCAACATGGCGGCGGTCGCCGCGAGACCCGAGCGGGTCGCCCCACGGGCAAGGGGGGGCACTTGATCGATCATTTCCTGGACGTTCGAAGGTAGCCCGAGGAAAGCCGGCGCGCGGCCGAAATCGGCGATCTCGGATACATAGATGGTGCGCACGCCGTCGGCAGAGAGGCGGGTGACTGCGCGCTGAAGGTTCGCCGTCACTGCGGCGATCCGGACGACGGGATCCTCGCCCATCTCGATCGCCTCGATGAGGTCGTTGGTGCCGGCGTAAAGGAAGGCGACACTCTTCGGACCCGCAGTCAGCGTTTTAGCGGCGAGTTCGGACTCGAACGCATCAAGCTGGTTGAGCGTGCCGAGCGGCAACGGTTCGTCGAGGGACAGCCACGCGTCGCTCTTGGCGCCGCCGTAGGCAAAGTTGACCAAGGTCCCGCTGCGCCGCGCGTCGACGGATGAATGCATGCCGGGAAACAGCAGCTCCGGCCACATCGGGCCATCGCTCAGCCGGTAGAAGCCGTCGGCGCCGCGATAGTAGGGGCTGTCGGCCGGCGGGGTCTGGCCGGGCAAGTCGAAGTAGTTGCCCATGTCGGCGCCGCTGTCGCCAAAAACGTAGACTTCGCGCGCGGCGACCTGCTGCGCCAGGGGCACGAGAAGTCCGAAACTGGACAAACGCCAGAAGCTCCGCAACTCGCGAAGGACGCGGCGGAAGCAGCGCGCGAGTGCGGCGCGGCGACCGACTTCCACTGGCGGTACGGGCGACGCCGATTCGGTGGAATCTGTGAGCTCGGGCTTGGGCGCAGGCACAGGCGCGTGCGTAGGCTCAGGCCGGACTGACGGCGGTGGCTGGAGGTTTATCATGGACGACAGCTTGGGTTTTCTACGGTGAGTAGTGGTAAAGGGTCTCCATGGTACCCGAACGTGGTCTCCCGGGCCGGCCTATCTGACAAGTGGCCGCACGGCAAAATGGGCGGTTAAATCGCGGTCGGCTCCGGTTTTGGGAGAAGTGCTTGCGGTTGCGCGGGCCTATTGTGCGCAAAGCTTGGCCACTGAGTGCAGTTCGCCGGGGTGAGCGACGGAGTTGCCTGTAGGCACCGGGGGTCCTGATACCCCTACGCAGGGCCGCTCGCCATTCCGCGCGGATGGGCCGTTGCGCGGTTGGATTTTCGCGCCCCGCCGCTCTGTTGGGGCCGGATTAGGGGTCGGGGCCGGATTAGGGGCCGGATTAGGGGCGGTCAATTGTGGCCGGATTAGGGACAGGTCAATTGTGGCGCTCTGTCACGCCTAGTACCGTGCGCCCCCGCACGGTGGCATCGCGCTGGGTCGCAACCGCCTGGTGACGATCCTCTACGGCACGACCAGCATCCGCGACGTGATCGCGTACACGAAGACACAGAAGTGCCAGTGCCTCATGACTCAGAGACCCTCGGTGCCCACGGCCAAGCAACTCAAGAACCTGCACATCGCCTCCAGGATCATGCCGCGGGCCGAAGCCGTAACCATTCATCTGTAGCGTGCTTGCACGCAATTCTGAGCGCAGATCGCGTGCAAGCAGGCTCCTACGGCGGGCACCGGAGTTCGTGCACCGCCAGAGCAAATAGCGGTGCGACTGCATGATCACGGCTAAGCCGAGAGCCCTTGGCGGATGGAGGGTGCGCTTCGCTGGGAGCGCCGCCCCGACGTAGGACCGGTCTTTGACCGGCCTGCTCGACTGGCGGATACGGGAATGCGGAAAAGAGAACCGGTCGGAGACCGGTCCTACTGGGCCGGATTAGCGACGATCGATTCTGGCGTTCAAGGATCTGCACATCGCCTCCAAGGCTATGCCGCAGACCGAAGCAGAGAGCTCTCGGCGGGGGGACGCGCTTCGCAGGAACCGCCGCTCCGGAGTAGGACCGGTCTTTGACCGGTTCTCTGGGGAATGCCAGTTGCTAGCTGTCACTACGGGAAGGCCAGTCAGCGACCGGCCCGCTTCGAAGGAACAAGCGGGTAGGTCCGGTCTTTGACCGGCCTGCTCGACTAGCGGATACGGGTCCTGCGGAGAAGAGAACCGGTCGGAGACCGGTCCTACTCGCAAGCGTGATGCGACGCCAATGGAAGCGGTGACGGGTCTCGGAGATCGATGGCGATCATTGCCTAAGCCGTGACCATTCAGCCCCCACCGCAAAACGGGTTTCGTCCCGGACGGGAAGAAACAGGACGCTGTTTC
>CAJCBL010000146.1 GCA_903960515.1 uncultured Verrucomicrobiota bacterium | reverse complement strand
TCGGGCTGCGTATAGTCGTAGATGGCGTAGGCCTCGGGGGTGGACGAAATAGCCCCGTTGATAATGCGGCCGTCGAGCAGGTTGATCAATGCCCGTGGCGAGTATAGCGCCGCAGTGGGCAGATCCGCACGCAGGCGCAACGAACCGAGGCTCCCCTTACTTCCAGTGCCGAGATTGAAGCGGATATCGAGACCTTTGTCGTTTGCGTTGCGACACTCGCCCGGGCGGCAACCACTCGTACAGGCCGAACACTCGTCGCAATCGATCAACTCGGCACCCGACAAAACCACGGCATAGTTCCGAACAATACCATCGACCGGACTAGAGCGCCATATCACATTAACCGGGTTGGCGATCCAATGAGCCACCAACGTCTCGAACTTCGCCGTACAATTCTCCACTGTGATGGCAGAAACATCAAAGTCACTAAGCCATGGAGAAACGGTTAGGTCTCGATAGGCATACGCGCCACTAGCGGCATCACGCCAGCGGAAGAATAGCGCCAACTTGGAAGCAACAAAGGGAGCGGGATGATCGGGGTCAGTGCGCGTATCATTTTGGTAATTTGCATCAAATCGTTTTACGACTCCGAGGCGGTTTGCATAGGCGCCTTTGTTTAGCGTCGCCATGATGGTGCTGGAAAATATCCGGACCAGTTCGGCCGCGCGTGCCGGAGTACGCATATCATCCGCGTAGAAACAATTGCGCGGATAGGGGCCGGGATTTTCACCGGCGAGGTTGTTCGGCCAGACCAACAACTTATAATCGTTGGGATTTGAGAGTCCATAGATCTGGTCAGCACCGGTGAGTACAACATAGCGCTCCTGCCAAGCGCGCATCGCCTGCTCGATGTTAAGAGTCTCTTTTCTGGGCGCGGCCGGTTGGGCGACGACTGGCTGGATCAGGCCAAGCGTGAGCGCCAACAATGCGACCCAGAGTGAAGAACGAACAAACGTGGAGAAATTCATAACAGATCGGAGCAGTGGTCAGCGAAGGTTGGTCCAGACAGTGAGTGCGAGTACTTCGGCGCTGTTTGGCGCGGCGGCGATGGTGGGGGTGGTACCCACCGCACTCTCCTCTATATTACTAAAACCGTCGGGCTCCGGATCAGCCAAGGGAGCGGCGTTGCCCGAGCCGCTCAACGAGCCGAAATAGCGCAACTGCCAATCATCGAGCACCCCATCGCCGTTGCTGTCGAACACCGTGCGCTCGACCCGCAAACGCATGAAGCGGCGGGGGCCCGCCGCGACGTTGTCCTGCACCAACACGCGCTCCAGCCCGGCCGATATGGGAGTGACTGACACTACGGACGTATCAGCCGTCCAGGTCCGCAGGTCCGACGACACCTCGGGGAAATAGGCGACATCAGGTGCTGCCGACATGCGAAGGAAGGACAACCGCAACCGGTTGCTCACAACAGAAGAGGTCGGCAGCGAGGTCCCCCCAAACTGGAACGGAGTAAGCCCGCTGGCATAGGCGAGCAGGTTCACCGTGCCGTCGCTGTTGGCGTCCGCGCTGTCATCCGCCATGCCGCTGGCCAACTGCGCCGCAGAGAAATTCGCCAATTTCCATTGGGGCAGCGAAGTGGTCTGGGCAAACAAGGCTGCCGGCGCGAAAAGTACCCAAGGCACGAAGCGAAGAAGAGCGGTTGTTTTCATCGGCAAAAAAGGGGTGATTGCAGTGGGCGGGCGAGGCGGAAGCGAGCCACCGAGGGCGCCCCCTCGCAGGTGTGTCGCAGAATCTGGGACGGCCGCAGGACAAAGCTCCGCTGCGCCCAGCGCAAGGCTTGATTCTGCCAAGATGAGGGGCCTCCGAAGCCCCAGATGACTCTGCCGCCAACGGATGCGGACTACTCGCTCACTGCGGCGAGGGATGGGGGATTTTACGGGAAGTTCACAACTTTGGCTCCCGGACGGATTCCCAGCAGAATAGAGCGACCGGGACAGAACCGGTCGCCCCCTCGTCGAACCGTGCAGGCGGTATTCCCCATACGGCTCTCCGAGTGCCATTCATCGGATTGGTTTCGGCGAATGGTCTCACCTTTGTTTTCCGCTAGAGCGCCTCTTGCAGCTCGCGAACCTTTAGCGACGTTCGTATCCAAAGTTCATCACCTTGGCCACCGTCTTGGTTTTGAGGTCCTTGGCTGCGCTGGCGCGCGTTGGCTCAAGTGCAAGCCGTTCGCTACCCGCTGGTTATGCTTTCCCGGGCGTCTACGCTACTATGGAGGTCTCCGACTCCTGCCCTCGCCCGCGCGGCCTTGACAAAGCCGGACTTGCACCGGCAGTGGCGGCCACTCCCAGCGCGGCCGCACGAGGGCAGGTCTACTTACCCCATCTCCCCTTCCCAGCCCGCCACCCCCGCTGGACTCCGCCTACGCGTTGATCGCCCTTGGCCGCTTGGGGAGCGACGTTCTCTCGGTCCTGTAGCGATCCTGACAGCCTTCGCCGTTACGGCAGCGGCTCGGCTCGTCGGTTGATGAATATTCGAAGCGCATACGATGGGGGAAGGGAAACCCCTTGGTTGCGACTGGCTGGTTCTGAAATCGGTCGTGCTTTCCGGCGGTGCCTCACGGATCGCTCCCCTCACTGCCGGCGTGGGTTTGGAGCGTCGGAGCGCCCCGGGCTTTCCCCATACCGTACCGCCTCCGGCCACCGTTCACGATGGCGCTGGTGCGCCCGCAATTGCATGCCCACGCCTGATGGGCAACTGCGGCCTTCCACGGCGCAGTTTGCGGCATTCAGGCGTGAGCCAGCAAGTTCCTCAGCGTCCGCCCGGCGGACCGCCGAGGCGCACTTGGTAGCCGCGCCCGAAGGCCCAGTTGCGGGCCGCCTTGCGCGAGTTGAATACGATGGGCGTAAGCTGATGGGAATCGGCGGCGCTAACCAACCGGAAGTGTCCATCGGCGTTCGGCGAGATTGCAGCCTCGCGTGTGGGAATTGACGACATGGAATCCATCAATTGGTGCCATCGGTCCGCGCGGCAAATGCTTGATGCCCAAGGGCCCAATTGAGGCAACCACCCTACCCCTCCCGTGCGGCGGGAGTCGGCGCCGCCGGGCTCGAAGCCGCCGGCACTCACCCCTGACCATTGCGCAGCGAGTCCAGAGCAGAGCGCGGAGGGCTGATCGCGGAGCAAGTCCGCCGAAGCGAAAGCCCCGGGGTTGTTCAGAAACTGAATGCGCCCGGCGCCCCCGGAGAATTCCCTTTGCCTGCCCGCGCACCACGCAGCAACCTTGGGCCCCTTACGATGACTCGCCTCCCTCGCGCCCGACTCCTCGCCCACCTCCACCACCGTGTCCGCTGGACGGATCTCGATCCGGCCCACCTGCGCCGCCTCGTGGCCTCGGCTCGCGACGAGGATCTCGCCGGTGCCGGCCTCAAGCGCCCCCCCGCGCGTAGCGGAGACGTAACCACCGCCGGCCAGTGCCTCACAGGCCGGGGCACAGCCGCCCTCGTGGCCCGCCAGGAAATGGTCGTCTGCGGCCTCGGCCTGGCCTCCATGGTGCTCGCCGCCTACGGCCGGGGCGCCACCGTGAAGCCGCTGGTCAGCGACGGCGATGTGGTGCCCGCCGGCTCCCTGCTGGCGGTGGTCTCCGGCCCTTCGCGCCTGCTGCTGCCGGCCGAGCGGGTGCTGCTCAACTTCCTCCAGCGCCTCTCCGGCATCGCCACCACCACCCGCCGCCATGTGCTGGCCCTGGGCGACAGCCCCACCCGGCTCCTGGATACGCGCAAGACCACGCCGGGTTGGCGCATGCTCGAGAAGTACGCCGTGGCCTGTGGCGGCTCCGACAACCACCGCCTCGGCCTCTTCGACCGGGTGATGCTCAAGGACAACCACCTCGCCGCCGCCGGCGCCACTGCGGGCGAGCGCTTGGCTGCCGCCGTGCGCCGGGCCAGCGCCGCCGCCCCTGAACTGCCCATCGAGGTGGAGGTCGACGCCCTCGGGCAGATTCCCCCCGTGCTGGAGGCGGGGGCCGACGTGATCCTGCTGGACAACTTTACGGTGCCTCAGTTGCGCCGGGCCGTGGCGCTGATCGGCGACCAAGCCTTCACCGAGGCCAGCGGCGGTGTCACCCTGGCCAGCCTGCCCAAGCTCGCCCAACTCGGCCTGGACTTCATTTCCACCGGCGCGCTGGTCCACCACAGCGTATGGGTGGACATCGGACTGGACTGGAAAGAGTGAGGTTCTGCGCCTGGGCAGAACGCAAAACGAAGCATGGTGAACGCAGAAAACTCCCCCGGCTCCGTTCGCGGAGGCCGCCCTCAGCCTTCAGTTTTCAGCCTTCTCCTTCCGCCTTCAGTTTTCAGCCCTTCAGCCTTCTGCCTTCGGCCCTTGAGCCGTGAGCTGTCGCCCCACTGAATACTCCGGCTCTTCCGCAATCCAAAATCCGAATTCCGCACTCCGCACTTCCAACATGCCACGTGCCGTCCACCACGCCGCTGATATCGAAGCCACCTTGCTGCGCGAGTTCCTCGCGGCCGACGGTGGCTGCATCTCCGGTGCGGCCCTGGCCAAGGTCGTGGGAGTGAGCCGGGTGGCCGTATGGGGGCACCTCCACCGGCTGGAGGCGGAGGGGTTCGGTTTTACAGCGGAGCACAGCCGTGGATACCGCCTTACCGCCCGGCCCGCCGGGCTCAGCCCGGCCTTGGTGCGCGCCCACCTGCCCCTCGACGCCCCCGCCACCCTCTTCCACTCCAGCGTGGACAGCACCAACGAGGAGGCCGAGCGCCAGCTCGCCGCCGGCAGGCAGGTGCCTTTCGTAGTCTTCGCCAGCGCGCAGACCCGGGGCCGAGGCCGTTTCGGTCGGGTGTGGCACAGCCCCGCCTTGGGCAATCTCTACCTCTCCTTCGCCTTCCGCCCCGATTTGCCCCCGGAGCGCATGCACCTCTTCACCCTCTGGATGGGGCTCAACCTGTGCGACCTGCTCACCGCCCACGCCGGCCACGGCCCGGGGCTCAAATGGCCCAACGATCTCCACTACGGCGAACGCAAGGTGGGCGGCATGCTCACCGAGGCTCGTATCGACGCCGACCACACCCGGGACCTGGTCTTTGGCCTGGGCCTAAACGTCAACACCCCCGACTCCGCCTGGCCGCCCGAGATCGCCTCGCGCGCCACCACCCTCGCCCGCGAAGTCGGCCGCCCGCTCGACCTCAACCGCCTCGCCGCCGAGATCGTCACCCGGGGACTTTCCGCCTACGACCGTTTCCTCGCCCACCCTCCGCTCGACGAACTCGCCGCCCTCTGGCGACACCACGACATCCTCGCCGGCCGCCGCGTGACCGTGGTGCAGGGCAAGGACACCCACAGCGGTATCGCCCGGGGCATCGACGCCGAAGGTGCCCTGCTGCTGGACACCGGAGCCGGCCGCCCCCTGCACTTCCGAGCCGGCGAGGTGACCCTGCGCAAAGAGTGACCAGTTGGGTAAAAGCGACCGGGAAGGAAGCGGTCGCCCCCTCGCGGAACCGTCCCTGCGCTTCTGCCCGAACACGGGGCTCCTCGAGCGCCATTCATCGGGTTGGTTTCGGCGCATGGTCTCGCCTGACCTTCCCGCCAGGAAGCTGCGGCTTGCGAGCCTTTGGCGGCATTCGTATCCAAAGTTCATCACCTTGGCCACCGCCTTGGAGTTGGAGTCCTTCGCTGCGCTGGTGCGCGTTGGCACCAGTGCCCTCCTTAGCCCAGCGCGGGGTGTACTGTGCCGGACATGGACGCCACCATGGAGGTCCCCGCCCCATCTCCGGCATCCGCGCGCACTCACCCGAAAATGGGGCGATTTGCACCGGCAATGGCGGCCGCTCCCAGCGCGGTCGCACACCGGCAGGTCCTCTTATCACTTACCGTTCCCAGCCCTGCGCCACCGCTGCCCCCGCCGCCGGGTGGCTTGCCCTTGGTGTTGCATTGCCGGTTACAGATAGGATCAACTCGGAAAGGCTGAACCACCCACGACCAGACGAAGTGCCGGTGGGGCAACCCGGCTTCCACTCTCGACGTGAACGATCCCACCTTTCCGGATTCAGCCTTCCCTCATCGCACGGAACGTAATCAGATCTCACCCACAACCGGGGGCCAAACCAGGGCCTACGGCGCGGCCAAACAGATGGCCACGGCTCAGAGCTCCATCGCGCGCAAAGTCCAATAGTCATCCGAGAGGTTGCGGTCCTCCAGGTACGCGTACGGCATCGTGAAATACCCACCCAGGCCCCAGTCCTTCCCCCAGGAGTTGCGGACCGTGAAACGCCTCGCCGCGTCGTCGTAGCCCACGGCCAACACAGCATGGCCACCCAGTGTCCCCTCGTCGGGCCCGGGCAGGTCGAGCACTCCCGTCTTCTCCACCTCCGGGGACTCGAACCTGTCGTACACGGTGAAGCCGAATACGAACGGGAAGCCCTCAGCCAAGCAGCGCCGCATCTCCAGCAGGGAGAGGATGCGATGATAGGATAGCACCTGATGCTTGAGCGCCTCCGTGAAGCAGCCAACCGGCGGCTTGGCGGTGAACTTGGCGATGACGTACGGCCAACGCTTCTCCGTGCACACGCCCAGTTTCACCAGCGTCTTCACCCCATCACGGATCGCAGCGCCCGAGTCCTCATTGATCGTTCCCTCGAGGGCCCGCTCGTTGTAGTAGACAAACAGCCGGCTCAGGTTGGTGGCAGGCTTGGCGGCCTTCTTCTCGAGAAACTCGAGGTTGCCCACCAGCGCATTCGCCGTGCAACTGCCCAGTTCGCCCTGATTTTCCACCCCCGAACATAGCGGGCGCAGATCCACCGAGACCGGCAGCTTCTTGGGCGGTTTGGCGATGGCGGAGTAGAGTCTGTCGCGATGGTCCGGCCGGTCCGGGGTCCAACCGTACCACGAATTGATCCTGCTTGGTGTGCTCATAATGGTGTGTCGCTCCGATGTTGTGTGTTTGGAAATCCCTGCCGGCGGGGGTTCCGCAGCAGGCGGGCGGGGGGCAGCACTGCTCCGTTGCGGGTGACGGATGGGATACGCCGAAGAAGTATCCGCTATTACCGATATGGCAACCTGCGGGCACTACAGAGCCGCCCACGCGGGCGCCCGCGCCGGCCTGTGGCGGGGACGCCCCCCTCCGCGCCCCGGCCGCCAGGTGCCTCGTCGCCGGGAATTGCGACTTTTGGGGTCAGCGGGACCTCCCTCCGGTGGCGCGGTCGGTCGCCAACAGCGGGCGCCACGTTTGTCGCCGTAGGCCGGTTACCATCGAACCGGAATCGTCATACACAATTCGGGAAACAAGGGGCGCACGGCGGGGATGTGTTTCCGGTTCCACCGCCAAAGACAGGTCATTACCCGGGGTAAAATCCGTGTTACCCACCTATGGGAAATCGCCGCAGCGCGCCCTCATAGGTGGGGGGCGGGGCGAACACCCCAGTCACACGATTTTTACGGCCCAGCCGCCACCCCCGGTATCCTCATTCTGGCCCGGGAGAGTGAAGATGATTCCGGGAGCGGTCGACTGTTGCGGGTAGATGCAATTCGGCAGTCTCACTCTCCTGGTGGCAAGCGTACTCGGCAGCTTGATGCTGCCCGGCGCGCTTCGCGCCGCAGGTGAGACCAGCGCCGCCGCCGAACTGGCCGCCCTTCGCGCGGAAGTCGCCACGCTCCGCGCCGCCGTGGCCGAACGCGACAACACCATCAGCGCCCTTCAGGCCCGCACCGTCGCACTTGAGACCGACATCAACGCCGTGCAGCAGACCGTGGCCCTGGCCAGCAGCGACGGAGCCACCGGCCAGGGCCTGGGCATCGCGCCCACCTCGGCACTGGACTGGAGCAGCGCGATGAAGATCGCCACAGCCGCCCGCTTCCTCGTGAAGGGCTCCAACCTCCTCACCGTGATGCCCACGGGCAGCATGAAGCCGGTCTTCGACGAGCGCGCGATCCTACTCACCGAGAACGCCAACTACGACGATCTGAAAATTGGTGACATCGTCACCTACAAGCACCCCCGCTACGGAATGCCGGTGGTGCACCGCATCATGGAAAAGCGCGGCGACAAGTTCTGGTCCAAGGGAGACAACAACGGCAAGATGGACGAGGTGTACATCACCCGGAAGAACTTCCAGGGCCGGGTGTTCGGTATCATCTACGCCAAGGAGCCCTCAGCCCAGGCCAGGAACTTCGACACCCGCATCGCCTCGCGCTGAGCCGCCGCCATCCAATCGTACCGCTTTGCGCTCTGGAAGTGCACGAACTCCGGCGTCCGCCGTAGGAGCGTGCTTGCACGCGATCTGCGCTCTGAATCGCGTGCAAGCACGCTCCTACGAATGAATGGTTACGGCTGAACGGTCGCCGAGTTGCCTCGGCCGTAGCCGGGGAGCATGGCGGTCCAGTCCTCCCACAGGATACCGGGCTAATGGCTTCGCCATCCGGCTACGGAAAATGGGGACTAGACTCCGAGCCGAGGCTGGTTTTGCAGGGATCGGTGCCAGTGGGAGGCGCTCCGTCGCCGGCCTCGTCGTCGGCGGCATTCGCCCTTCCGCCTTCAGCATTCCCCGCCTCCACCGTCCCGAAATTCTGGGCGAACGTCGATACACCGCAGCCGCTCAGCCACGAGTCTCTCGTCGATCAATCCTCGGTCTTTCTCCCGTATCGGGCTCTCGACCATCAACGCCCTCGCCCCCACGCCGATCGACTCCCGGGCGCATGATTACGGCTCAACCGTAACCATGCAATCGTACCGGTTTGCGCTCTGGCAGTGCTCCAACTCCGGTGTCCGCCGTAGGAGCGTGCTTGCACGCGATCTGCGCTCTGAATCGCG
>CAJCBL010000145.1 GCA_903960515.1 uncultured Verrucomicrobiota bacterium | reverse complement strand
TGAATCGCGTGCACGCACGCTCCTACAACTGGCGTTGTTATGTCTTAGTTATTGGCGGTTTCGAGGGTGGCGGGGAGCGGGAGCACTTGGAAGTGCAGCTCCACTCGGCCCCTCTTGTCTTCATCTGGCCCGTTGGCCTGGAGCGCGGGATCCTTCGATGAGCCGTCGTCGCCCCTTTGGGCCAGCTCCCAGGGGCCGATCGGTTCGAAGCCGAGGCCAGCTTGGATGGGCGTGAAATGGTTGAGGAAGCCCGTTTCATGGCTGGTGATTTGCGCCGTAGTACTCGGCTCGCCTCCGCTAGGGAGGACACCACCACCCGGGAGTACACCGCCTCCGGGGAGTACGCCGCCCGCTATGCCGCCGACGCCGCCTCCAGGCACGCCGCCTCCCACCTTAACGACGCCGCCAGTGCCGCCCGAGGCGGGGCCGCCAACAAGGGATACACCGCTTACCGAACCACCTTTGCCGACCATCCCGAACAGGCCGACATAGGGGGCGTTGAACAGGCCGGTGATCGTAAGTTTTTGCCCAGCGAAGGTGCCGGTGAAGGGCGTGGCGGTACTGCCCACCGGGACAAAGGCAGCGGTGCTCCAGATCCCGGCGGCATCGGTGCCGCTGGTGGCGCTGGCGTCGAGCTTGGCCGCGAGGGTGTAGGTCGCGCCCAGGTCGAGCGCCATTAGTTGGAGTTGGTGATTGTTTGTGATGGTAGTTCTGGCTTCGGAGCGCAGCAGCGGCCGGGTGCCGCCCGCCATCCACCACCCGGTGGTAAAATCAAAGCCGGCGTAGTTGGTGGCTTTGTTGGCCGCATCCCGCAGTTGGGTCGTGGTCTTGCCGGTGCCGCACGCACTGGTGGCCTGCCCCGAGGTGACCGTGTCCCAGTAGCTGTTCGTGCTCGTCGCGCCGTAGTTTTTTAGCCCCACCAGCCCACCGACTTTGTCGAAGCCCGCGACGCGGCCGGTGCTGTAGGCCTGGCTGATCGTGCCATAATTGAAATTCCCCACCAGTCCGCCGACGTAGGTATCGCCCAGTACGCTACCGGTGCTGTAGACTTGGCTGGTCGTGACGCCGCTGTTGTTGCCGAACCACCCCACCAGCCCGCCAACGTTATCGCCGCCCGAGACACTGCCGGTGCTGTAGGCTTGGCTGATCGTGACACCGCTGTCGCTGCTGAACCTCCCCACCAGCCCGCCAACGTTATCGCCGCCCGAGACACTGCCGGTGCTGTAGGCTTGGTTGATCGTGCCGCTGTTAGTCCCCGCCAACCCGCCGACGCTATTTCCCGTGCTGGAGACCTTGCCGCTGCTGTAGGCGTTGGTGATCGTGCCGCTGTTTTGCCCCACCACCCCGCCGACTTTGTCGCCCATGCTGGTGACCTTGCCGGTGCTGTAGGCGTTGGTGATCGGGCTGGAGTTAGTCCCCACCAGCCCGCCGACGGAGGAACCACTGCCCGTGACGCTGCCGCTGCTGTAGGCGTTGGTGATCGGGCTTTGGTTCCATCCCACCAGCCCTCCGACCGCGGAACCGCTGCCCGTGACGCTGCCGGTGCTATAGGATTGGTTGATCGGGCTGTTTACGGGGTTGGCTCCCACCAGCCCACCGACGTAGTCACCACTGCCGTTGACGATGCCGGTGCTGTAGGACTGGCTGATCGGGCCGTTGCCGTTCCCCCCCACCAGCCCGCCGACTTTAGAACCGCTGCCCGTGACGCTGCCGGTGTTGTAGGACTGGCTAATCGGGCTGGAGTCGCCGGAACCGGTACCCCAAATGGCTCCGTCATTCCACCCCACCAGCCCGCCGACGCAATAATTGCTGCCCGTGACGCTGCCGCTGTTGTAAGACTGGCTGATCGTGCAGTTCCAGGCGTTATACCCCACCAGCCCGCCGACGTTGGAACGGCCCGAAACGCGGCCATAGTTGTAGGACAGGCTGATCGTGCCTGCAGTGTTAGACCCCACCAGCCCGCCGACGGAAGAACTGCTGCCAGTGACGTTGCAGGTGTTGTAGGACTGGCTGATCGTGCCGCCGTTGATACTACCGACCAGCCCGCCGACGTAGTTACTGCCCGAGACGCTGCCGATCGAGTAGCTGTCGGTGTTGTAGGCCTGGCTGATCGTGACGTCGGACCATCTCCCCACCAGCCCGCCGACGTAGTTACTGCCCGAGACGCTGCCGCCGACCAGGCCGATGTCGCGCAGGGTGGCACCCACGGCGTAACCAAACAGGCCGACATTATTCGTGGTTGGTCGGGCGATAGTCAGGCCGTTGATCGTATGGCCCAATCCGGCGAAGGTGCCGGTGAATTGGGTGGTCGTGTATAATGGGGCACCGGAATAAAAGCCGCCGATCGGGTCGAAGCCGGCGGCGTCGTTCCATACCTTGGTGGCGTTGGCGTCGAGGTCGCCACCGAGCGCATAGTTTCCCGCCAGGTTGCCATTCATTCCCTGCAAATCGGTGCCGGTGGTGGACCCGGCGACCCCGAGGCTGGTGATGACCATATAGGCCTTGGCTGTGCCATCGGAGCCGAGCTGCGTGCTGAAACTGGCACCGGCGGGCAAGGTGACCTTCACCTTGGTGGCGAGGGTGTAGTCGGCGGTATTGCCGGCGATCACCGCGCCTTGGCCGTAGAGCAGCGCCAGTGCTGCCGTACCGGTGCCGATCAGGTTGGCGTTGATAAAGATATTGCGGTGGGCCGAAAGGGTGAGCTGGTTGGCCGACCACGCCACGGCGGCATTCACCAAGATATCGCCGAGGTCAGCGCCATTGGCGGTGGCGGAGGTCGCCAGGATGATGTTATTCGAGCCCAAACTGGTGCCCAAGGTGTCCGCGCCGATGCCGGAGGTGGTCAAAGCGCCGCTGCCGGCGGCGATGGTAAAGTTGGTCGGGTCGATCAGCCATGTGCCGGTCTGGCCAACAGGGTCGGCGGAGGCTGCGGCGGTGGTGACCCACGCAGCGTCGTCCACGCGGACGCGGGCGGCGGAGGTTTCGATAAACCCGCCGTCGCCGCCGGCTGGCGCGGAGGCATCGAGAGTGCCGGCCACGGTGGTGGTGCCAGCCGCCATGCCGCCCAGCAGGATGATTTTCCCCGCCTGGTGACGGACGGTGCGAGCCTCGATCACGCCGGTATTGTTGACCACACTGGCTACCAGACTGTCTCGGCCGCCGGCAGTGAGCAGCACCTGGCCGCCGTCGGCGCGGAGCAGACCGCCGTTGGCTGCAAGTGCATCTACTGCGTTTTCGGTTACGGCGAGGCCGAGCAGTTGGTCACCGCCGAAATCGAGGGTCACACGGCTGCCAGCTCCGAGGGCTACGGTACCGCCGGGCGCGGTGATAGTGCCGGTGTTGGCCACGGTGGCGCCCAGCAGCGCTACATAGCCGCCGGGTGCGGCATTGAGCGTGCCGGCGTTGCTAACCCCGGCGGTGCCGGTGCCGGCGAAGCGGTGGTTGCCGGCGGCCAGATCGGCGTCGGCGATATCGAGGGTGGAGGCGACCAGGCCGCCGACGTTGACCTGCGAGCTCGCCCCGAAGATCAGGCCGTGGGGGTTGATGAGGTAAACCTGACCGTTGGCCTGGAGCTTACCGAGGATGCGGCTGCCATTGACATCGCCGATTCGGTTGACCGCGAGTGCGGAGGCGGAGGGCTGATTGAAGTGCACCGTCTCTGCGGCACCCACGTTGAAGGTGGACCAGTTAAGCGAGAGGCGTTGGGTCGACTGGTTGACCGTGGTGGTCCCTCCAACTGTGGCGATCCCGCCTGAGCCGGAGACGATCATCCCGCCGGTGGGGGCTGCGAAAGCATGGGTGCTGGTAAGCACCACCAAGAGGGCGGCGCGCAGAACACGCGGGCGACAACGCAGGGTATGGTGTGGCATGGCGAGGTGGGGTGGGGCACCCTTAACGGTACGCCAGCGTCCTTGCTAAACCAAGAACCGCAGGGAGTAGGGAAATCTCCCTACCAGCTCGGATCTCCGGATTTCCGGCACTCAGCCGCGACAGTGCAAGCGCATCGCTTTGTGCTCAGGCGTAACCATTCATTCGTAGGAGAGTGCTTGCACGCGATTCAGAGCACAGGTCGCGTACAAGCACTCTACTACGGCCTCCGGACCGCTCTGCAATCTTCCTTCTGCGTTCTGCCTTAGGTCCGCCGCCCATACTTCCGGTAAACTTCCGCCCTTACGAGCCGATGCTCCCCTTCGGCAGGTTGGGGGGCCTTCCGCTCCCCGGCGACAGCGGCGGAAACTCTCTCATGCAGAATGGCACAGCCCTCGTGACCCGGTCCTCCTCCGGGGTGGTTCACCTCGTGCGCCACTGCGCGTCCATTGCCATGCCGCTCATGGTGGCCGGGGCCCTGGCTACTTGGTGGATTTTCGTGCGCACCGATCGCGTGATGCGTGCCGAGCTGTTGCAGTCCACTCAACTGGTGGCGCAGTCGCTCAACATTGATCCCGTAAATGAGCTCGCTGGCACGGAGGCGGATTTGGCGAAGCCTGCCTATCAGCGACTCAAGGCACAGTTTGCGGCCTTGCGCGTGACCAATCCTCAATGTCGCTTCGTCTATCTGCTGGGGCGCAGGGTTTCTCCGCCTTCGGCGCCAGCCCCGAGCTCCCCCGGCATCCCGAGTGCGACTGGCGCTCCAAACGCTTCGCGCGAAGTGAGCGCAGTTTCGGCGGCGGCCCCGGATATCGCTGCCTCTGCTTCTGCGCCCGCAGTGAGTGCTCCGCCCGCCCCGAGCGTGGCCCCGACAGCGCCCGTAGCGACGGCGGCGGAAGCGGTATTTGTGTTTGTGGACAGCGAGCCGCCCGAAGCGAAGGAGTATTCCCCTCCGGGGCAGGTCTACGATGAGGCATCGGCAGGTTGCCTCCGGGCCTTTTCCGACGGGGCGATCAATGTCTACGGGCCCGCCCCGGATCGTTGGGGCACTTGGGTATCGGCGTTGATCCCCGTCCACGATTCGCAGACCGGTGCGGTGGCGGCGGTGCTGGGCATGGATATGGATGCCCGACATTGGTATTGGGATGTCGCACGCCGTGCGGCCCTGCCTGTGGGGCTGTTTCTACTGCTGCTGGGCGGTGCCGGTGCCGCGTATCTCTCCACGCGTGGCGGCAGGGTCCCGCGCACTCGCTGGGGTGCGTGGGGTATGCTTGCCGCTGGTTTGATCCTTACGGTGCTCGCCTCGCTCTCCATCAAGGCGGATGCAGAGGCGGATATGCGCCGCGAGTTCGATTTCGCCTGCAACGAGATCCGCCTCAACATTGCCGCCCGTTTCGCCGCCAACTCCCAGGTGCTGTATAGCGGCGCGGCCCTCTACGCAGCCTCGGAGTCGGTCGATCGCAAGGAATGGCGGGCCTTTACCCGTGGCCTGCATATCGAACAGCATTTGCCCGGCACCCAGGGCGTGGGCTTCTCTCTGCTGATCCCCCGTGCGCTACTCCCCGCGCATCTTCAGGCCATCCGTACCGAGGGCTTCCCCGAGTATGCAGTGCGCCCCGCCGGCGAGCGGGATACCTATTCCTCCATCATCTATCTGGAGCCCTTCGAGGGGCGCAACCTGCGCGCCTTCGGCTACGATATGTTCTCCGAGCCCATGCGCCGGGCGGCGATGGAGCGGGCTCGTGATGAGAACTCGGCCGCGCTCTCCGGGCGAGTCGTACTGGTGCAGGAGACGGGCACGGAGGTGCAGGCCGGCGCCTTGATGTATGTACCGGTGTACCGGCATGGCCTGCCTATCTCCACTGTAGAGCAGCGGCGCGCCGCCATCTTGGGCTGGGTCTACAGCCCATACCGGATGGACGACTTGATGCGCGGCACTCTGCGCGGTTGGGACGGGCAGCAGAAGGACAGGCAGATTTCCCTGCAGGTCTACGATAGCGAGGTGGTATCCAGCGATACTTTGCTCTATGATAGCCGGGCTGCGGGCACCGCAGCTCCAGGCGCACCGGCCGCGGGGGCCACCGCGCCTGGCCACCGCCTTATCCCGGTTGATTTCGCCGGGCGCCGCTGGACCTTGTGCTTCAGCCAGCTCGGTGGCCCGGCTTCGGCGGTGGATTATGGCGGTGTCTGGCTCGTCGTGCTCAGCGGAGCGATCATCAATCTGCTTCTGTTCGGGTTGATGCGCTCCTTTCTCAGCACGCATACCAAGGCCCAGCATATCGCCGAGCACTTGACGGCCGAGCTGCGCGAGAGCGAGCAGTCCTACCGCAATCAATTCGCCGCGAATTCCTCGGTAATGCTACTTATCGATCCGACAGACGGCGCGATCATCGACGCCAACGCCGCTGCGCTGCGTTTCTACGGGTATGCACGGGAGCGGTTGCTGGCTCTGCGCATCACCGACATCAATCAGATCCCGCTCTCAGATGCCCGCAGCGACATTGCCGCAATCGAGCCCGACCACGGGCGGCAGTTTCTGCGCCAACACCGTTTGGCTGACGGTTCGGTGCGGGAGGTCGAGGTATCGTCCAGTCGCATCCAGTTTGGCGGCCGCGCCGTGCTCCATTCGATAGTTAACGACGTTACCGAGCGCAAACGCGCCGAGACTGCGCGCCGCGAGATGGAGCAGCGGCTCTCCTATGCCATGGATGCCACCGGCGACGGCATCTGGGACTGGGCCATGCGTACTGCTGCCGTGAAGCACAACACCCGCTGGTGCCATATCCTGGGGCTGGACGAGAGCTTCTTGGAGCATTCGATCACAACCTTCGTGGCCATGATCCACCAGGACGACCGGGATCGGGTACAGGCGGCCATACAATCCTGTCTGGATGGGCGGGCACCATATGTGAGCCGGCATCGCATGCTCCATGCCGATGGCAGGATACTCTGGGTGCTCGACCGCGGCCAGGTTGTAGCGCGGGATGCCGAGGGTCGACCCAGTCGCATGGTGGGCGGCATGGCGGACATCACCAAACAGAAGCTCGCTGAGGATGCCCTCACTCAGACCTCCGAGCGGCTCGCGCTGGCGGCGCGCGCGGGAGGGGTGGGTATCTGGGACTACGACCTCGTGGCCAACAGCCTCGTATGGGACGAGCAGATGTATCGCCTCTACGGAATCACCGCGGAGCAGTTCAGCGGCGCCTACGCCGCCTGGACTGCCGGAGTGCACCCCGAGGACCGCGCGCGCGGAGAGGCCGAGCTCCAGATGGCGCTGCGCGGCGAGAAGGAGTTCAATACTGAGTTCCGCGTGCTCTGGCCCGATGGCTCCACCCACAGCATCCGCGCTCTCGCCATCGTGCAGCGCGATGCCGCAGGCCGCCCCTTGCACATGGTCGGCACCAACTGGGACATCACAGAGCAGAAGCGCACCGAGGAGAAGTTGCGCTGGAACGCCTCTTTCCTGCACCTGATGGCTAGCGCGTCGCCGTTGGCCTTCTATGTGGTGGATAATCGCACCGACAAGATCCTCTATTCCAATCATCGCTTCTGCGAGATCTGGGGGGTGACGCACCGCGAGGCGGAGATGGCTCGGGGCGAGCTCACCAACAACCAGCTCATCCCGGATTGCCTGCCGATGCTGGTCGACGTGCCGGCGTTTGCCGAATCCTGCAAGCCGCTCCAGGACGAGCGCAACCGGGCCATTGTCGAGGACCTCATCCCCTTCATCAACGGCCGCACTATTCGCCGCTACTCCACCCAGATGCGCGGTGCGGACGATGAATACTTCGGCCGGTTCTATATCTTCGAGGAGGTCACCGAGCAAAAGCGGCTCGAGGAGCAACTGCGCTCCAGTGAGGCCAACTTCCGCACCTTCTTCGAGTCCATGACCGACATGATCATGGTGGTTACCCCCGATGGACGAATTCTTTTCACGAACAGCGCTGTCACGCGAACGTTGGGCTACGCATCGGAGGAACTCAAGG
>CAJCBL010000144.1 GCA_903960515.1 uncultured Verrucomicrobiota bacterium | reverse complement strand
TCCCAGGACGTTGGAATTCCGAACGCGGAATCGCCCAACGAAAAACACCAACCAGGCCCGACTAGTGGCGCTGCGTCTATCACTACCCCACGGCGCTCTCATTGAAAATCTATAGCAGCCCACGCGCCCGGACACCGTTGGAATTTCGGGAGCCCTTCAACGCCCTCCGGAATATCCCGATCAAGAGAAGCACTGGTCGGACACCATCGCCCACCGGGCGTGCTCGGCCCTTGCGGGCTAGGCACAGATTTCTGCCGAGTATTTGGATTCATTCGGTAAAGGGACGAAAGGGGACGCTTGTCGAACAGGAACCAAAAGGAAAGGGGGAAGAATAGGACCGCCACAGCCGCAACGCGCGGCCCCAGCTTGTCCAGATCGATAGCCGCCGGACCGGCTATCTGACACAGCTTTTCCTCCCAGCATATTTCGCGCACATAGAGACGTCCTTCCTGCGTGTCGCCCAATAACGCCGCCTGCTCTAAATCGGCCCCGCGCTGCTTGAACAGCTAATGAGCCCCCGCTTGAATTCCGCCGTTCCCAGCGCCCATCCCCGGCTCATCTGCCCGTAGCGCTCCGCCCGCTTGCGCGGCATTTCCTCGGCCAAGACGCCCAAATATGTCTGCTATCGTTTCGCCACGCAGACAGCGTCGGGTTTCCCTATCACCCGCACTATATACCCGCCTTTTCAGAAGCCTTCCCCGAGCGATGGTCGCAGTTCAAGCGCGACACGCTTACCGATCTTACGTTGCTGGTTGATCGATATCGGCCCGATGTGCTCTGGCTTGATGAACGCTGGCGATTGCGTGACTCGGGCGAATTGTGGGCGTGGCTTGAAGACGTGAAGCGCCGTCAAATCGGGCTTCGGGTTAACGATCGGGGCACTGGTGCGTTGGCGGACTTTCCCACCTATGAAGATGTAATTCCGAAGGCCCCGATGTCAGGTGCGTGGGAGGCCGTGATTTCCCTTTCCAATGGGCCCGGATTTTGGCACAGAGCCCGGCCCGACGCCGGATTCAAATCCGGCATGGAGTGCGTGGAACTTCTGCGCCGTGCCCGTGAGCATGGTGCCCGCCTGCTCTTGTCGATCGCGCCAGATTCGAACGGACGTTTCGAACCGGCGGAGGTGGAATCGCTGCGCGTGGTGGGCTCGTGGATCGACGCTCAAGCTCCGAAAGCTCTCGATAACAAATAGAGCTGCCCCCATTTGCGAACCAAATTCACTTCCCGGGTTTGTCCGGTGAGGTGGGCTCGGTGCCGGCTTCGCGTCGTCAATTTTTCAAGGGGACAGTCGGAAACGCTAGACGCCAAGGCGTCCCCCGATCTCTTCGGGGGGCTGGACTGAATCGCTTCGCGCTTCAGCTACAAACGAGACTGGAAACGTCGCCCTCCGTTGGAATAGAAGCCAGAGCAACTGGCCATAGAAGACCACAGAGCTAAGCCGTGACCATTCATTCGTAGGAGCGTGCTTGCACGCGATTCAGAGCGCAGATCGCGTGCAAGCACGCTCCTACGGCGAGCACCGGAATTCGGGCGCTACCCGAGCGCAAAGCGGTGCGACTGCATGGTCACGGATAAGCGGGCGACTGAAGTGCCGAACAATGACCCCGGAGTGACTGAAGCGCATCGCGCTTCAGCTTCACACGAGAGGGGATGCGAAGCTCTCAGCGAGCTTCGCTGCGAACAGAAACGGGCAACCGGAGACCGTCGGCTCAACCGGCCGCCAGCACGCTGCGCAGCAACTCCACGCTCTTGGCCAGATCGGCTGGCGTGGCGGTGAGCGGCGGCAGGAGACGGATCGTATTGTTGCCAGCCAGCGGACACAGCAACCCGGCCTCGCGCAGCTTGGCGTTGAAGGGCGCGGGGTCGGCATGGAAGCCCACGCCCACCATATAGCCCACACCGCGGATCTCCTTCAATAGAGCGGGGAAATCGGCGGCGAGCTGCCGCAGCGCGGCATGCCAGGCCGGGGAGTTGCGCCTCACGTTGCCCATGAGGTCGTCGCGCTCGATCACATCGAGCACCGCCAGCGCGGCCGCGCAGGCGAGCGGCGTGCCGCCGAAAGTGGTGCCGTGCGAGCCGGGCTGGAAATATTCGGCGTACGGTTCGCGTACCCAAACCGCTCCCATCGGCATGCCGCCGGCGATGCCCTTGGCCATGCCGATGGCGTCGGCCTGGATACCGTAGTGCTGGAAAGCGTAGAAGGCGCCGGTGCGGCCCAGGCCGCACTGCACCTCGTCCAGCATGAGCAGCAGGCCGCGCTCGTCGCAGAGCTTGCGCAGGCCCACGAGGAACTCGGGCGTGGCGGGGGTTACGCCGCTCTCGCCCTGAATCGTCTCCACAAAGATGGCGCAGGTGCGCTCGTCCACGAGGTCGACGAAGCTTTGCAGGTTGTTGAACTCCCCGAAGGCAAAGGTGTCGAGCAACGGGCGGAAACCCTTCTGGATCTTCTCCTGCGGGGTGGCGCTCATGCCGCCAAAGGTGCGCCCGTGGAAGGCATTCTTGGCGCAGATCACCTTGCAGCGCTTCCCCTCCTCGTGCGTGGTCTGGTAGCCGTGGAGACGCGAGAGTTTGATCAGCGTCTCGTTGGCCTCGGCGCCGCTGTTGCAGAAAAATACCCGGCCCGGGCCTGCGTGGCCTACGAGGCGGCGGGCGAGTTCCCCCTGCAGCGGGTTGCGGAAGAGGTTGCTCACATGGACGAGCCGCGCGGCCTGCTCCTGCACGGCGCGCACCCACACCGGGTGCGAATGCCCAAGCGCGGTGACGGCGATGCCCGAGGTGAAATCAAGAAACTCGCGCCCACGGTCATCCCACACCCGGCAGCCCTCGCCGCGCACAAGCGTCACGGCCGGGCGTCCGTAGTTCTTCATCACATAGGCGTCATAGTGAGCCTCTGTGCCGGATACGGTGACTGCGGAGACATGGGAGAAGGTTTGCGGATCCATGGAGGGAATGCGGATTTCGGAGTGCGGATTGCGGAATGCTCGGAGGACCTCCGAGTACGGAACGCTGGAGGCGGAATCCAAGCTGGGCCTCGCTGGCGAGGGAGCTGGCGACGGATACCGGGGCGGAATCGCTGGAATCAGGACTGCGGAAGGCCGGGACCATTCCGCAATCCGAAATCCGCATTCACCTCAGCCGTGCACGATCTCGGTGCCGATGCCCCTGTCGGTAAAGATCTCGAGCAGGAGGCTGTGCGGCAGGCGGCCGTCGATGAAGTGGACACGCTGCACGCCCTCGTTGAGCGCACGCACCGCGCTGGCGACCTTGGGGCGCATGCCCTTGTCGATGACGCCGGTCTTCTTGAGGGCGTCCACCTGGCTGACCTTGAGCGTGGAGATGAGCGTGCCCGGGTCGGAAGGGTTGGAGAGCAGGCCGGGGACATCGCTCATGTAGACGAGGCGGCGGGCGTTGAGCGCGGCGGCCACGCGGCCGGCGGCCACGTCGGCATTGATGTTGTAGGGCTTGCCGTCGCGGTCCTCGGCCACGGGGGAGATGACGGGGATGAGCCCCTCGGCGATCTCCTTCTTGATGACCTTCACGCGCACCTCGGTGACGTCACCCACGTATCCGAGGTCTACGGTGTTGCCGTCGTCATCGACGGTGAGCTTTTCGCAAAGCAGCACGCTGTCGCCAGCGATGCCGCTGGGCTTGCCACGCGCCAAGGTGATGGCGGCGCAAACGTCGCGATTGACCACCTCGTCGAGCGTGCGCTTGACGATCTGGATGGTGGGCTCGTCGGTGACGCGCAGGCCGTTGATGAAGTTGGCCTTGAGGCCGGACTCGGCCATGGCCTTGGTGATGGCCTTTCCGCCGCCGTGGACAACCACGACATGGATACCGACGGCCGCGAGGAACGCGATGTCGTAGGCCACGCGGTTGCGCACCTCCGAACTCGGATCGTCCATGAAGCTCCCGCCGTATTTCACGACGAAGGTCGAGCCGCGGAAGTCTTGGATGTAGGGGAGTGCTTCGAGGAGCACGCGGGCTTTCGCCGTGATTTCAGCAACGTCCATCGCAGTTCAGGGCACTTTCGCGCACGCCAACCTCGCCGCGGAGGCGGCGTGTTGTTGTGGATTGGCGAAGACAGTCGCGGTCGTGCTCAAAGGTGGGAAACGCTTTGTGGCTTAAGGGCGCCCCGGCGGCATGACCAGAAAAAACCCCGGGCGAGCTCCGGAGGCCGGCCCCGCCGCGGAAATGTTCTGCCCTGGAGCGGGAATGTCCGCGGATGCGGGATTCATCGTCACAGAGGCAAATATGAAAACTTACCTGACGACCATCCTTCTCGCCGCCGCAGCCCTCACGATGCCTGCGGCGGATCAATCGAGCACGCCGGCTCCGGCAGCGCTGGCCCGAGACATCCGGCTTGAGCGCTATGTAGAGCCGCGCTTCCCGTTGCGTTTCCGCAACACCACGACCAACGAAGGCTACGCGCAGGCCCAGTTGCTGGTGGCCGCCGACGGCCGGATCGTTGAGTGCTTTGTTAGTGCTTACAGCCACCAGGAGTTCGCCGCCGCAGTCGAGCAGGCCGTCCAGGGTTGGCTGTTCCGGGCTTCCGAGCCGGCCGTGGCCGGTGCTCTGCCGCAACGTTTCAATGTGCGTTTCAACTTCCGCCGGGAGGGGATGGTTGTGATCCAAGGCGACGTTCAAGAAACCGTGCGCTCGTTCTTCAATCAAAAGGATTCCGATACGTCGGTAGCGCCCTGCAAGCTGCGCGATTTGGACAACACCCCCGAGCCGGTCACCCTGATCGTGCCGGCCTACCCCGAGGAGCTCAAAATGCAGGGCATCGAGGGAGGGGCGGCAGTCTCGTTCTTCATCGATGAGCAGGGCCGGGTGCGGACACCCTCCGTAGCCGGAACCACCCGGCCGGAGTTCGCCGCCGCCGCGCTGGAGGCGGTGGGCAAGTGGACCTTTGCGCCGCCGCGGCGCAAGGGGCAACCCACCCGCGTATTCGCAGTGCAGGAGTTCAGCTTCAGTCCCGGCTCCGCCACGACCAGCGTAACCAGCAAACCCGCCAACTAGGCCGGCGGGAGTTCGCCAGCCCACCGCCGGGTATCGTATACTCAAGCACAAAGCCCGGTCCGCAGGCGCGGCCCGGGCTATATTTTGTTCGGGGGCGGGCGGCCGGGGCGGCCGGCAAGAGTGCGGCGACGGCCTACTGATTCCGGGGGCGCGGCAACCGGAGCCCCACGCCCGCGGCGGTTTTCGCTCGCCGCCGGGGCGGCGATGCGGCTTGGCTGCGCTCCCCATGAAGCTCGTGAGCTGGAATGTGAACGGCGTGCGCGCCACCTTGAACAAGGGCCTGCTCGACTGGATCGAGCGCGAACAGGCCGACGTCGTCTGCCTGCAAGAGACCAAGGCGAGGGAGGAACAGGTCGACGTGATCTGGCCCGAGGGCTATGCGGCGCATTGGAACAGCGCGGACAAGGCCGGATACAGCGGCACCCTCACCCTCACCCGGCGCCCCACCCTGAGCGTGCAACGAGGGCTGGGCGGCCTGCTGCCCGACAACGAGGGCCGAGTGCTCACCACCGAGTTCGACGACTTCTTCCTGGTCAACTGCTACACGCCCAACGCCAAGCGAGAGCTGGAGCGGCTGCCCTACCGTCACAAGGAATGGGATCCGGCCTTCCTGAAGTTCCTCCGCGTGCTTGAGCAGATCAAGCCGGTCGTGTTCTGCGGCGACCTCAATGTGGCGCACACGCCCATCGACCTCGCCAATCCCAAGACCAACGTGCGCACCCACGGCTTCACCGTGGAGGAGCGGGAGGGGTTCTCCAACCTCGTGGCGGCCGGCTTCGTGGATACCTTCCGCGAGCTGCACCCCGGCCTCCCCGGCCAGTACACATGGTGGAGCCACATGAGCAACGCGCGCGCGCGCAACATCGGGTGGCGCATCGACTACTTCGGGCTGTCGGCCGCACTGCGTCCGCGGCTCAAACACGCGTTCATCCAGCCAACGGTTACCGGCTCGGACCATTGCCCGGTGGGCGTCGAACTGGCCTGAGCCCGCCCCTTCTGTCGCAGGAGCGAGCTTGCACGCGATTCAGAGCACAGAACGCGTGCAAGCACGTTCCAACAACGGACAAGCACTTGCCCACACAAGAGTGGCCAACCGCATCAGTTGCATGTTCACGGTGCAGACCAGCCTGCAAGCGCCCAGCCTCCCCTAGCCCTGCAGCCCCCTGCCCCACCCTTTCCCATGGGCGTCCTCCTTCGCTTCATCCTGGCATTCACCCTCTTGGCAGCCGTGCTGGCCGCCGTAGGCCTGGTCCTGCCGGGCGCCTACCGGGTTGAGCGCACTGTCACCGTGGCGGCACCACCGGAGGCGGTGTATCCGCTGGTGGGCGATCTGGCGCGCTGGCGGGAGTGGAGCCCGTGGGCCGCGCGCGATCCCAACCTGCATGTGAGCTTCTCGGCCACTACCACCGGAGCCGGCGCCTGGGCACAGTGGCGCAGCGCCAGCCAGGAAGGCGGGCGCGCGGAGATCGTGCTGGCGCAGCCGCCCGAGCGGGTGGACTACCGTATGACCTACGCGGATTTGCCGGTGGCCGGCGAAGGGAGTTTCCAACTTGTGAGCACCGGGGGCGGCGGGCGCACGGTGCTCACCTGGACAAGCCAGGGCCGGCTGGGCTGGAACCCGCTGGTTCGCTGGAGCGGTCTCTTGATGAAGCGCCAGGAGGGGCAGGAACTGGAGCGAGGACTGGCCTCCCTGCAGGCGCGGGTAGCGGCGGGCCCACAGCGCTGAGCCGCAACCATGCACTTGAGCCGGCTTTTCACTCTAGTGCGGGCAGGTGCTTGTCCGTCGTAGGAGCGTGCTTGCACGCGCTCTGAGCGCGAAATCGCGTGCAAGCACGCTCCTACAACAGAGCGGATACCGTTGAGTGTGCGCACTCTCCTCCGACACAGGGGCTGCACCCTGCCGGCTCATCGATCTCCCCGGCGCAGTCGGCAGGGCCGGCCGACTTGACCGCGCGGAGACACCGGCCATGATCCCGGCCGCGCCCCGCCCCCCAGCGCGAACAGCGCAACCCCTGACTCCCATGAATTGGAAAATCGAGATTCTGGAGAACCATACCGGGGAACTCGGAGAAGCCATCCGGCACGAGGACCACCTGATTGAAGCGGAAGAATACCACTACAACCGAGGGCAGGTCTTGGAGGTGTTTGTCCACGAGGCGAGGGACGCCCTGTGGCACATCTTCACCGACCTCGACTCGGGGCATCGTTTCAAGATCCCGCCGGTGAAATACCGGCACCTCGCCTGAGCGGTGACCATTCGGTCGAGACCAGAGCAGAGCGCCGAGGGCCTGATCACCGAGCAAGCCCTTGGAAGCACGCCTGCTTCCAAGCCGATCACTGGTGGTTCGGTTCTCGCCATTCGCCACTCGGCTCTGGTCGGCCTCGCCTCGCCTGGGCCAGCGTCTTCCCGGCCGCCCGCTTGCCAGGCGGCGCGGGAAGATTTGCCCCGGGCCCGGGCGTACGGGATACTTTCGCCATGCTGAAGCAACTACTCGTCGGGCCGCCCCGCCTGAGCTTGGCCGTGGCCGAGAGCATGACCGGGGGCTGGCTGCAGTCGCTGGTTACGGGGGAATCGGGAGCCTCCGCGTATTTCCTGGGCGGAATCACCGCCTACACGGGTGCCCAGAAGGCGCGGCATCTGGGAGTGGATGCGAAGGAGGCGGCGGCGGTTGACGGGGTCTCCGCCGCGGTGGCCCGAGCGATGGCCCGGGGCGCCTGTGCGCTCTTCGGGGCGGACATCGGTATGGCAACCACCGGATACGCTGAGCCGCAGCCGGCCCGCGGCCAGCCCGAGCCCGGGGCCTTCTGGGCGCTGTGCCACCGCCTGCCCGACAACAGCGAACTGTGGGTGGAGGGCTTCGCGACCGCCCCCGGGGCCGGTCGCCAACAAGCGCAGGAGACGGTGGCCCGGGCGGCCCGCGAGGCGTTGGCCTCCCACCTGCGCCGCTGGCGCGCCCAAACATGAGCTAGGCGAATGCCTTCAAGGGTATCGGAAAGCCGCTGGCGCTTGCGCGCCCTTGCTGCATTGTGGCCCGACAAACCCGACTTTTCTAGATGTCCAGCGACCATCCCAGCGAACCGTCCCCCACCCAATCGGAACTGCCTCCAGAGTTGCAGCAGTTCGTGGGCGGCAACTCCGAGTTGTTCCTGCAGCGGTTGCGGGTCGCGGTGGACGCTCACGCCATCGTGAGCCTCGCCGACACCAAGGGCACTCTGCTCTTCGTGAACGACCGGTTCTGCGAAGTGGCCCACTACCCCAGGGCTGAGCTGCTGGGCCAAAACTACCGCCTGCTCAACTCCGGCCACCATCCTGCGGCGTTCTGGCGCGACCTGTGGGAAACAGTGCAGGCCGGCCGCATCTGGCGCGGTGTCATCCGCAACCGCGCCAAGGAGGGCGGCATCTTCTGGGTGGACACCACGATCACCCCGGTGCCCGACGCGGCCGGCAACCCCCAGTTTTTCCTCACAATCCACACCGAGGTCACCCGGCTCAAGCGGGTGGAGGAGGAGCTCAGCCGGCTCACCCGCGACCTAGAGCGGCACGTGCACGACCGCACCGACCAGTTGCAGCAGAGCGAAAAACTCTACCGCCTGCTGCTGGCGGCGGTGACCGACTACCACTACACCGTAGAGGTGCGCGACGGGCGGGCGGTGGAGACCACGCACACGCCCTCCTGCCTGGCGGTCACCGGCTACACCATCGACGAGTTCCGCCAGAATCCGCACCTGTGGCTGACGATGGTGCCCGAGCAGGACCGGCCCGCAGTGGTCGTCCACGCCCGCGATGCCCTCGAGGGCACCAACCCCGCGCCGCTGGAGCACCGTATCATCCGCAAGGACGGCCAGGTGCGCTGGATCCGCGACCGGGTGGTAACCCGGCGCGATGCGGCCGGCCGGGTATCCTTCTACGACGGAATCCTGACCGATATTACCGACGAGAAGCTCGCCCAGAATGAGGTGAGGCAGCTCACCCTCGGGCTGGAGCAGCGGGTGGCCGAGCGCACCGCCCAGCTCAAGGCCGCCCACGACCAGCTGCGTATCCTCTTTGAGCACGCCCCGGTGGGCATCAGCTGGGTCGAGCGAGGCACCCCCGACATCCACCATCTCAACGACCGGTTCTGCGAGATCATCGGGCTGAGCTACACCGAGGCCCGCAGCTACGAGAACATCCTGCAGGCCACCCACCCCGACGACCGGGCGGATCAGGAGGAGCTCATGGAGCGACTGCGCTGCGGCGAGATGGACAGCTTCGCCCTTGAGAAGCGCTTCATCCACAAGGACGGGCGCTTGGTTTGGGGCCAATTGACCGTGGCGGTGCTGCGCGACGAGGCCGGCCGGATCACCCAGCAGTTCGCGATGCTCGTGGACATCACCGACCGCGTGCGCGCCGAACAGGAGGCGCGCGCCAGCGAGCTGCGGCTGCGCCGCTACTTCGAGAACGCCAGCGAGATCCTCTACTCGCTGGACAGCCACGGCGTCTACACCTTCGTGTCACCGGCGTTGACACTGAAACTCGGGTACGCCTTGGGCGATGTGGTGGGCCACCCCTTCTCCGAGTTCGTGCACCCCGAGGACGTCCCCGGCTGCGAGTCCTTCTTCCGCGAGGTGCTCGAAGCGGGCCTCTCCAGCCACTCCCACGAATATCGTATCCGCCACGCGGACGGCACTTGGCGCTGGCACGCATCGACCGGCTCGGTCATCCGCGACGAGCATGGAGCTCCCTCCTTCTTCGGGATCGGGCGCGACGTCACCCGTCGCTGGGAGGCGCAGGCGGAGTTGCGGGCCTCGCTGGCGCGCCGCGAGGAACTGGAGCGCATCATCGCGCGCTCGCCCTCGGTGGCGGTGCTCTGGAGCGCGGAGGAGGGCTGGCCCGTGCAGTTCGTGTCGGAAAGCATCTCGCAGTTCGGCTACAGCGCGCAGGATCTGGTAACCGGGCGTGTGCGCTATCTCGACATAATCCACCCCGAGGATGCGGCGCGGGTGATCGACGAGGTGCGCGCCCACACTGTGGCCGGGCACTCCGAATACCGCCAAGAGTACCGCATCGTGCGCAAGGACGGCCAGGTGCGCTGGGTGGACGACCGCACCGCCGTGCGGCTCGATGCGGAGGCCCGGGTGACCCACCACGAGGGCATCCTGACCGACAGCACAATCCGCAAGGAGGTAGAGGCGCGCGAGACGCTCGCAAGGGAGCGCGACCTGCGTGTGGCCCACGAAGTGCAACAACACCTCCTGCCCAGCGTGTATCCCGACATCGGGGAGGTGGAGATCGAGACACTCTACACGCCGTCCCGCCTCGTCGGCGGCGACTACTACGACTGCTTCCAAGTGGGTGAACGGCGCTGGGGCTTCGCGGTGGCCGACGTCTCCGGCAAGGGCACGGCAGCGGCGCTGATGATGGCTTCCTGCCGCACCGCCCTGCGCGTGAAGGCCCAGGGCGGCTGGGATCCGGCGACGGTGCTGCGCATGGTCAATTTCATCGTCCAGCCGGACATGCCCAAGTCGATGTTCATCTCGGCCACCTACGGGATCCTCGATCTGGACACGCGTACTCTCGCCTTCTGCCGCGCCGGCCACGAGCCCACGATGCTCGTGCGGGCCGACACCGGAGAGGTCCTTGAACTCTGCCCCTCGGGGATGGCGCTGGGGCTGGACCCCGGCGGGCTCTTCGACGAGGGTCTGGAGGAGTCGACGGTCGCCCTCGCCCCGCAGGATCTCCTGGTGCTGTTCACCGACGGCATCACCGAAACAGCCAATCCCGAGGGCGAGGAATTCGGCCGGCTGCGCCTGGCTGCAGTGCTGCGGGAATCTCGACACCTGCCGCTAGCGGAGATCCGCCAGCAGGTGGACCGGGCGCTGGAGACCTTCGCCTTCAACGCCCCCGCCGCCGACGACCGCACTCTGCTGCTGCTGCGCCTGCGCTAAGCAGCAGGGAAGCAAGCGCCCTGCGCTCGGAGAGTGCCCGAGTCTCCGGGGCCGGTCGTAGGAGCGTGCTTGTGTCAGCGATTCAGAGCGCGGATCGCGTGTAGGCACGCTCCTGCACTTGGTTACGGCCGTGGCGTGCCCAAGCCTCCCGCACCGCGAAACCCTCTTCCCCGAGAGGAGCGGCAAGACACCGCAGCTCAGCTAGCCCTCCTGCGACAGAGGGGGCAGGACGGCACCGCGCTTTGCTCAGGGACCAGGTTGACCGTCCGGGTCAGCCGTAGCTCACAAAAAACCCGCCCGAGCGCAGACTCGGGCGGGCCGAAAACAGCGGTGCCGGGATCCCGTTACGTACCGAAGCCGATCGGGCGAAGGGGTCCACTCGTCGGAGGGGGCGGGGGTGCGATGTCGATCTTGAACGGGATCGAGATGCGCATGTTCACCGGCTGGCCGGCCTTGCTGATGGCCGGGCTGAACTGCCACAGGTTGATCGCCTTCAGGCAGGGGTCGGTGAGGGCCGGGTTGGAGGACTTGTCCACACGGATATCACTGATGGTGCCCTTCCTGGTGACGACAACGGAGAGCACCACCTCACCCTTGATCGGGGCCAGCTCGGCCGGGATCTCGGGCATGACGGGCTTGATGATCTTTACCGCCGTCTTCACTTCATCCTTCTTGGCGATACGGTCGACATTGAGCATCTCGGCATGAAGGCGAAGGGTATCCTTGTTCGTAATCTCCCCGGTGAGCTTCTGCGTCTCGTGGTTGGGAAGGGTGAACTCGAAGGTGGCGGTGCCGGGTGCCTGATTGGGGCGCACGATCGGGGTGATGCCCAGCGTTTCCCCGTTCATGCTCACCGTGGCCCCCACGGGATTGCTGGTGAGTGAAACCCCGCCAACGATGAAGGTGCTGTTAACGTCGATGATTTCCTTGCCGGTGATAGTGGCGTGCTCGGAGGTCGGCAACAGGCCTTGGCGGGTGAATTTGATTACGTACTCGCCGGGCTGCAGGTTGTTGACTCGTCCGGGGGTGCGGCCGGTACGCAGCGGCGTGCCTTCCAGGGCACTGGCTGGGTAGACGGCGAACTCGGCATCAGCTGGCTCGCTGCGCAGCATCAGTTCGCCGAAGAGGCGCTGGAGGGAAACCGTCCCCATATCCAGGGTCTGGGCACCCTTGATCTGAGCGAGCTGCTCGACGCTTTCGTAACCGGGAAGGCGGAGGGTGACCTTCCTCAGGCCTGGGGCCACATTGGTGATGACCGCCGGGGTTACCTGCGGAGTGGCACCGTCTACAACGACTTCGGCACCGATCGGATCGGAGGTCACCAAGATCACGCCCGGGGCGCGAGCGAGTGCTTCCTGGGCTTCCCGCGCTCGACGATCGGCATCCTGCTGGCGCTGGTCGTTCTCGGCGGCGATGGCGGCATTGCGTTCGGCCTCCGCGCGGAGACGGGCCGCCTCGGACTGTGCTACCTGCAGGGCCTCCGCAGCGCGCTCGGCCTCGATCTTGGCGGCTTCCGCAGCTTGGGCCTTGGCGGCCGCAACCATCGCGGCCTCACGTTTGGCGGCTTGGTTCTGCTGCCAGAAGAAGAACACGCCTGCGCCGATGATAACGGCAGCGGCGATACCCCCGATGAGTGCCATCGGTGACTTCTTCTTCGCTGCGGGTTGGGCGGGAGTCGTAGGGGTGGAAACCTTGCCGGAGGCTGAGACCGGTGCAGCGGGGGCCTTGGCAGCGGGCTGGGAATCGGATAGCGCCGGAGCTTTGGCTGCCGGAGCCGGCTGAGGGGCGGGAGCTTTGGCTGCCGCTTGGACGGCCGCTTGAGCCGGAGCTTTTGGAGCGGGCGCAGGCTGAAGCGCGGGCTGAGGCTGGGGAGCTTTGGCCGCAGGCTGGGCTGCCGGCTGGGCAGGTTTTGCCAGCGTCAGCGCCGGAGCGGGAGCTGCCGGCTTGGGCGCCTCAGCGGGCTTGATGGGCTGCGGTACCGTAGCCTTGGCTACAGTGGCGGGGGCGGGAGCCAAGGCTGGGGCCGGCGCTTTCGCCGCCGGAGCGGGTGCAGGAGCTGGGGCTACAGGCGCCTGCGCCTGAGCGGGGGCGGGAGCAGGAGCCTTCGCAGCCGGGGCCTGGGCCGGGGCGGCCAGCTTGGGCGAGGGCTGGATTGCCCGTGGTACAGGAGTGGGGACCTTGGCGGCCGGCCTGGGCGCAGCGATAGGCGCGGGAATCGGGGCGGGCTTGGCGGGCTGAGGGGCAGCCTTTACGGGCTCGGCCGCCTTCGGCGCGGCTACGGGCGCTATGGCCTTGGGTGCCACAGGCAGCGCGATACGGAAGTTGGCGGCGCTGGCAGGATGCCAAACCGGCTTCCACAAACTGGTGCCCTTGGCATTCGCGGAGGCGCGATGCAACAGGCCGAACGAGGCCGGCGTGAGCTGTCCGGGTAGGAGGTCGCCGGCTACGTGCAGCCCGAGCTCGCTCAGGGCTGTCTCCGGATCAGGCTGCCAGTTGGTCGTGCCCAACGCGGCGGCTACATGATTGACGAGCCAGTTCTGCGTGGGCGTGAGGCCGGCGCAGGCAAAGGCGGGCTTCTCGCCCTTGGTCGGCAGGGCGTCCAGGGCGGCGGTCAGCGCCGGGGCGAGCTGGCCGGCAATGCGGGGGGCGGCGTCGGAAAAATCGAATAGATCGCCGTAGAAGAGGCGGGCGGCGGCGAGTTGATACTTGAGGTTGAGCTCCACTCGGATGGCTTCCCAAATATCGCTGAGCTTGATCTCGCAGGGCACGACTGCCTCTACCCCGGCGGCGCTGACAAGAAAGAGATGGGAGCGCTCCAGGCCCAGTTCCCAGAGGGCGACAGACTCTTGACCGGTGACGCTGAGCAGGCGGCTGATCGCCCCGATATGGTCGAGCGCGCCGGGGCCGATGGGGTTGGGGCGCAGTTTGCAGCGCTCCGCCAGCGTCATGACCTTATCGAGACCCTCGGAAGGTGCCACCGCTACCAGCCAGCGGTTCTCGCCGCCGGTCTCCACCGGGGCGCCCTTGCCTGCTGTGCAACCGGCCACGACCGTGTTGCCGGCGAAGCCGTGGGGAAGGGTGTGGGCGAGAGCGCCCAGGGTGGCGTCGCCGCCCACCGCTCGTACCTGCTCTTCGGTTACGATGTGCCAGGAGGCGGAGGGCAGGAAGCTGGAAACCGAAGCCGACCATCCGTTCTCCTGCCAGTCGGCGGCGGCTTCGTTGAGCAGCAGTTCGAGGATGGCCTTGTTGTCCAGTGCGGCGTTACGCGACAGGGTCACCGCTCCGGCATCGACCTTGAGCACTTGCACGGTGTTCCCCGTGAGCTCTACGAGGTGCGTTGCAGGTGTGTCTCCGCCCTGGCTGGAGCCGGCGGAGTTCGACGCGGAAGCGGAAGCACTAGGGTTCATGACGTTAGATTCGGGAGACTGAATGGGGGCTGGGCGACGCAGACCAGCATCTCTGATGCGCTGAAGCTCCACACCATACGTTTTAAAACCTAGGTCAATGCCCTCTTAGGATTTCGTGGGCGAAGCGTGGGGATGCTGAAAATGGGCCGGCGGAGCGAGGCGGCGATGAGGGAGGATGGGGCTGGTCGGAGGGGCGGCGCGGCGGGTCAGCCGCGAAGGGACAGGTTGATAACTTTGACCGATTTGACCGGCCATTTCGAGAGGGTGACTCCCTTGGCCGAGCGGCTGGAAATGCCGAGTTCGGAGGCGTCGAACTCGAAGTCGCGCACCCGGGCGCCGCTGCGGCCGTCGAGGGCTACGAGGAGCTTCACGGGCATCTCGGCCGGGGAGCGGGCTACGTCGAGCCAGACGACGTGGGAGCCCTCGGAGGAGGCCAGGGTGTAGAGCTTGTCGCGGGTGAAGCCGCCCAGTTGGAAGCGCTTGATGAAGGCCTTGCCGCTCTCCTTGTCCTGGTAGACGAGGGTGTAGACGGTGGTATCCGCCTCCTTGGGTACGATGGAGACATGTACGATGTCGCGCCCCATGAATACCTTGTCGGCCACGCGGGAGACCTTCAGGGAGCCGTCGGCCATGATGCACAACACATCGTCGAGGATGGAGCAGTCGGCGATATAGTCGTGCTGGCGCCAGTTGAGGCCGATGAAGCCCTGCTCGCGGTCGACGTAGAGGCGTTGGTTGGTGGAGACTACGGCGTGGGCGCTGATCTGCTCGATCTCGTCGTAGGTGGTGCGCCGCTTCACGCCCTTGCCGTACTTCTCGGCGAGACGCTCGAACCAGGCGATGGCGTAGGCGTTGAGGGCCTTGAGGTGGGCCTGCGCCGCCTTGATGTCGGCCTCGATCTTCTTGATCTGGGTATCGGCCTGGAAGCGGTTGTATTTGGAGATGCGTTTGATGCGGATCTCGGTGAGGCGGGTGACGTCGTCGTCGGCCACGGGGCGGCGCAACTGCTTGAGGAAGGGCTTGAGGCCCTCGTGGATCTCGGCGAGCACGTTCTCCCAGGTTTCCGATTTCTCGATGCGCCGGTAGATGCGCTCCTCGATGAAGATGCGCTCGAGGGAATCCCAGTGCCACTGCTGCTCGAGCTCGCCCAGGAGGATCTCCAGTTCCAGCTTGAGGAGGGCTACGGTGGCGTCGACCGAGCGGCGCAAGATCTCGGAGACGCTGGTGAACACGGGCTTGTCGTGCTCGGAGCGGCCGTCGGCGGACTTGATGCGGTCGATCACGCAGGCCGCCGGGGAGATGGACTGCTGGCAGGCGGTGAATACGTAGAGCTGCTGGATGAGCTGCTCGGCGTCGGCGCCCTGGGGCAGGTGGACGAGGATCTCGACCTTCTCGGCGGTATTGTCGTCGATGTGGCGGACCTTGAGCTTGCCCTTGGCGTTGGCGGCCAGGATCGACTCGATGAGCGACTCGGTGGTGGTGCCGAACGGCAGCTCGGTGATCGCGAGGAGGTATTTGGAACGTACCTCGATGCGGGCGCGGATCTTCACCTTACCGCCGCGCTCGCCGTCGTTGTACTCGGCGAAGTCGGCGATGCCGCCGGTGGGAAAGTCGGGGAAGAAACGGAAGCGTTTCCCCTGAAGGTGGTTGATGGCGGCGTGGCAGAGGTCGTTGAAATTGTGGGGCAGGATCTTGGTCGAGAGGCCCACGGCGATGCCCTCGGCGCCCTCGAGGAGCACGAGGGGGAACTTGGCCGGGAGCGTCACCGGTTCCTTGGCTCGCCCGTCGTAGCTGAGTTGCCACGGGGTGGTCTTGGGGTTGAAGAGCACCTCCTTGGCGAAGGGGGTGAGCCGGGCCTCGATGTAACGGGGGGCGGCGGCACCGTCGCCGGTGAGGATGTTGCCGTAGTTGCCTTGCGGTTCCACCAGCCAGCGGCGCTGGCCCAGGTGCACGAGGGCGGCGCCGATGGAGGCGTCGCCATGGGGATGGAAGCGCATGCAGGCGCCCACTACGTTGGCGACCTTGTGGAAGCGGCCGTCGTCCATCTCCCAAAGCGTGTGGAGGATGCGGCGCTGTACGGGCTTGAGGCCGTCGTCGACATGGGGCACGGCGCGGTCGAGGATTACGTAGCTGGCGTATTCGAGGAACCAGCCGCGGTAGGCCTGGGCTAGCGGGGCGGGGTCGTCGCTGGCGGGCAGCAGCGGCTGCGGGGCGGCCGGCGGGGGCGGGACGCCGAGCTCCGTGCTCGGGGACTCAAGAGAAGGCTCACCGGTATCATCCCCGGCTGCGGAGTCCGTGGGCGTGCCTTGGGTTACGATGGGCAGCTCCGATGCCGCCCCGGGAATTGGGCAGCCAGTCTCCGGCTTCCGGTCTCCGGTTTCCGATCCCCGGTTTCCGGCCTCCGGTTTCTCGTCTCCGTGTTCGGTGGACCTGGGCGCAGGGATAGCGGCGCCGGAGGCGTCGAAGTTCAGCTCGGGCTGTTCGGAATCTTTTTTCCGTTTGGGCATGGACGGGAGAGTACGGGCGCGGCACCGGAGGGGCGCGCAGTTCTGAAACCCCTCAGGGAGCACGCGGTGTGTGCGGCCTGCAAGCGAGGAAAAGACCTCGGCGAAATGGCCGCGCGGCCGGAGCGGTCCGAGCGGTCGGATCAGACCGATCTATTCAGAACGGATCGGGCGGGCTCTTGTAGTAGGCCGGCGGTGGCGCGAAGAAGGCGGCTGGCTCGGCAACCTCGCGGGTATCGAGCTTGGTCACAGTGAAGCGCCCGATCTCGCGCTCCCCCTGCTTGAAGATCGCGAGCAGGGGGAACAGCCCCTCGCGCCGAACGAGGGCATCCCACTGGTCCTGGAGGTCCACCGGGCCGAAGCGGTGCGGGGGATGGGGGCGGTAGGCAAAGAAGGGGCCAAAATCGGCGTCGGGCACGGCCCAGATTTCGACCGTCTCCATCATGCGTCCGGCGAGAGTGTACTTGACGGCAGTGCGGCCGAGCAGGGTTTGGGACTCCTCGGTTTTGGTGAGCGAGGGCGCTTGCTCACGGCCGGGCATGGGCATGCCGCCTCCCATACCCACGCCCATGCCGGCACCGGGCATCGGGGGCATCGCGCCGGGGCCGACTCCGCTCTGCGGGCCAACCCCGGCTGGCATCGGGGGCATTTCCGGGCGGATGGGCATGCCGGGTTGTACCGGGATGCCGGGCATCGCTGCCGCACCAGCGCCGCTGCGAGGACCGAGTGTGCCCTGTGGACCGATACCGGCCTGGGGAGCGGGCGCCCCAGGTGTAACCGAAGTCTGTGGTTGTGGTCGGATACCGGTGGGAGGCGGAGGCATCGTCGGCATCTGCGGCTTCCCGGGCATCCCGGGCCGGCCGGCGTCGGGAAGATCGCGCGGACCGATGGTGCCCTGCGGCCCGATACCGGGCGGAGGTTGCGGCGCGGTGGGACGGCCGGGCATTCCGGGCGTGGCACGGGGTGTGGGTTCGAGCGGGTCGCAGCGCCAGGAGCTGTTGTGGCGGTAGACGGTGAGGCGCTGGTCCTGCGCGGTGTCGATCAGGAGGTAGGGATCGGGCTTGTCGGTGTCGGTGGACTCGATGCGCGTCTGCGTGCCGAGGTGCCAGTAGCGCAGGTCGGTGCGCTGGTCGAAGCGTGTCCAGTTGGCCTCGACGACGAGGGCCTGCGGCGCGGCTGGGTGGGCGATGGTGGCGGCGGCGGAGAGGAGGAGGGCGGTGCAGGCGGCGCGGTACATGGAGGAGGGGCGGATGAGTGACCAATGAGGCGGATGGGCGGCGGGGAACTCTGATCGCTGAACTCTCAACTCTCAATGTTGAGCCCCGAGGAAGCGACGAAGGAGAGGATTGGTGGCGTGGCCCCCGCTACTTGATACTCGCTACCGCTGGGAGAGAACGAGAGCGAGAATGGGAACGAGAATGAGCAGGAGCAGGCCGGACCGATCTCGTCGCTACCTGCTCACGGCATGTTGTAGCGGTTGAGGGACTCGATGGTGCCGCCGCCGGAAGTGCAGCCGATGGCGATGTTCCCGGCGATGGCGACACCTCCGACACGTTGGCCGGTGCAGCCATTGGCGGTGCCGTAGGCAAGGAGCCCGTAGTCGCCGGAGGTGCTTTGGCCGAAGCAATTGCTCGCGTTGCGGGCGGAGAGGCCGATGCCGGAGGTGCTTTGGCCGCTGCAATTGGTGGCGGCGAGGGCGCCGACGAGGCCGGTGCCGGAGACGGTGTATCCGTGACTGTTGCTGGCGAGGTTGGCGCGCAGGCCGTAGCCGGAGGTGCTGGAGCCGTAGCAGGCGTCGGCCGTGGAGGCATCGAGGCCGGCGCCGGAGGGGCTCGCCCCGTAGCAGTTGGTGGCGGTGAAGGCGGCGCGCAGACCGTAGCCGGTGGGGCTGGTGGCGTAGCAGTTGGCGGCGGCGTAGGCGTAGAGGCCGTAGCAGGTTGCCGGGGTTGGCACCACGGTATCGATATTGCCCACGCAGTTGAGGGCAGTCTTGGCGTAGAGGGCGTAGGAGGCGGTGGCGCCGCCGGTGGCGATGGTGCCGCGGCTGTTCTGGGCGGTGTGGATGGCAAATAGGCCGTAGGCACCGGTGTCGGTGGTGGCGTGGCAGTCGTTGGCGGTGAGGGCGCGCAGGCCGATGCCGGAGGTGCTGTCGCCGGAGCAGTTGGAGGCGGAGGTGGCGTCAAGGCCGGTGTCGGAGGTGCTCTGGCCCGAGCTGTTGGATACGGTGATGGCGCTGATGCCGGTGCCGCTGCTGCTGACCCTGCGGCAGTTGGCAACGTTGGTAGCGGCGATGCCGGTGCCGGTAGCGCTGACCCCGGAGCAGTTGGTGGCGGTGAGGGCGCTCACCCCGGTGCCTCCGGTGGTAGAGCCGTAGCAATCGGTGGCGGTGTGGGTGGCGAGGATGGCGGTGCCGCCGGTGGTCATCGTGGCTGAGCAGTTCTCGAGGGTGGCGCCGCGGATCCCGTAGTTACCGCAGGTGTCGGCGCGGGAGTTGGTGACGCTCTCGGCCTGGAGGCTGCGGTCGCCGCAGACGCTGGCCGAGCAGTTGCGGATGATGCCCACGTAGAAGATGCCGTGCTGGGCCACCCCGCGGACGGCGACATCCTCCACCACGGTGTTGGCGGTGCTGACGGAGTAGATACCGTTGGCAAAGCCGGTGCCGGCGAAGGAGCCGACGGCGAACACGACGTTGCCGCGGATGATGCCGTTGCGGATGGTGATGTTGCGCACGGAGGGAGCCAGAACGATGCCGCTGCCCGTCGGGATCGTCTCGGAGGAGGAGAGGGTGAAGCCGCCGAGGTCGAGGGTGACATCGCTGGCATTGATGGTGATGGCGTCGCCGGCGGTGATGGTGATCCTACCGGTGAGAATGTAGGAGCCGGAGCTGGAGATGACCAGCGGGGTGGTGGTGGTCTGGCCGGGGGTGCCGAGCGGGATTCGGGGCTCGATCTGGGCGAGGGTTTTCATCGTCGGCGCCGGGGCGGCTGCCGGGGTGAGCGAGCCCTGGGCGAGGGCGAGGGCGGGAAGCGCGAGGAGGGCGAGGAGGAGGGAGCGCATGGTCGGTGGACGGTGAACTGTGGACGGTCGGCGGAGGGGTGGGTTAGGGCATTAGGTATTTGCTAACGGCGGTGATGGTGCCGGCACCGGAGGTGCAGCAGACGGCGATACCGCTGCCGACGGCGCCGACCTGAATTGCGACGCCGCCGATTGTCGAGGCGGTGCCGTGGCAGTAGCTGGCGGATACGCTGGCAAACATACCGATCACACCGCCGCCGTTCGAGTAGTGGGCGCTCTGGGTGGCGTAGAGCCCGTAGGTGTTCGCGGTGGTGCTGAGGTTCTCGCCAGTGCAATGGGAGGCGATCCCGGTGCGCAGGCCGGCGGTGCCTCCGGCGGTCGATGTGATGGTGCCGGTGCAGTTGGTGGCGAGCTTGAGCGCGTGGAGACCGTAGGTGCCAGTGGCAGTAGTTCCGATACAGTTGGTCGCGTTCTTGGCGAAGAGGCCGGCGGAGCCGGTGGTGCTGAACCCGAAGCAGCCGGTTGCGATGTCGGCGTAGAGTCCGAAGGCGGTCGCGGTGCCGGTGGTGGTGTTGCCGAAACAGTTGGTGGCGGCGCGGCCGCAAGCCAAGCCGTAGGGACCGGTGGCGGTCTCGCCGTAGCAGTTCTCGGCGGTTTGGATGGCGAGGACCCCGGCGGCGCTGCTGCTGGTGCCAGTGCAACTCTGGGCGAGCAGCGCGTGCAGGCCGGTGCCGCTGATGCTGGCTCCGGTGCAGTTGGTGGCGGAGCCGAGTGAATAGAGCCCGATGCCGTCAGTGGAGCGGCCGGCGCAGTTGAGCGCTGCGGAGGTGGTGTAGACTCCGTGGCTGCCTTTGCCGGTGCCGCGGCAATTGCTTGCGGTGACCGCGGAGATGCCCTCGCCGGTGTCGGCGACGGTCGCTCCCACGCAATCGGCGACAGTCATGCCCCTGATCGCGGTGGCACCGCAAATCTGGGCGGTGGAGGAGTGGATGTTGGCGGCGACGATCCCGGAGGAACCGCAGGTGACGACCGAGCAGTCGCGCACCGCGCTGTTTTCGCCGGGCAAATAGATACCGCTGAGGGCGACGCCGCGGATGGCGATATTGTCGATCCGACAGGTATCGGTGAAGTCTTGGGCGAAGATGCCGCCATAGAAGCCGCCCAGAGTGAAGCTGGGGGCCGTGTAGGTAGTTGTACTGCGGATCTGGCCGTGGTGGATGCGCACGTTGGAGAGCGAAGCTTGGATGAGGATGGCGCTGCCTTCCGCGGGCGAGGCGGTGGAGGAGAGGGTGAAGCCGCCCAAGTCGAGGGTGATGTCGCTGGCGGCGATGGTGAGGGCATTGCCGGAGGTGACGCTGAAGCCGGTGGTCAGATAGTAGGAGCCCGGGCGATCGAGGGTGAAACCACCGTTGGCCTGGGTGTTGACACCGGGGGAACCCTTTTGGACCGGGGTGCGGGCCTCGAGCTGGTCGAGGGTCTTCATCGTCTCCGCGGGGCCGCCGGGCGGGGTGAGCGAGCCTTGCGCAAAAGCGAGGGCGGGGAGTGCGAGGAGGGCGACGGCGAGAATGCGTGAGCGCATGGCGAGGGCCGAAAATGGCGGCGTTGAAGTGGGAAGTTTAGCTTGCAGAGCGGAATCGGAGGGCGGAGGCGAGCGCGGAGGACCTAAGGTGGAAGTGGGAATGCAGAGGGCAGAACGGGGAAGGAACGGCTGAATACTCCTGCACGGGCTCGGCGCTCGTATCCTCTGGCACCCGACTTGGAATCTGCGCCCCGGGGGCTCCGGGGAAAGCCCAGGATTTGGGCGGGGATCGAACTACCCGCTACGCGATGCTCACTACTCGTTCACGGCATGTTGTAGCGGTTGGTTGCGGAGATGGTGCCGGTGCCGGCAGTGCAGCCGATGGCGATGGGGGCGGAGAGCGCGACGCCCCCGGCGCTGTTGGTGCCGCGGCACGAAGTGGCGGTGCCGCTCGCACGCAGCCCGTAAGAACCAGAGGTGCTGGTGCCGCTGCAGTTGGTGGCGTTAATGGCGAAGAGCCCTGTACCAATCTCGGCACTCCCTTTGCAGTTGAGGGCGGTGTCCGTCTTGAGGCCATAGGTGATGGAGTTGATGTCGGTGTTCGCGGTGGTGCCGGAACAGTTGGTGGCCGAATCGGTGGCGTTGAGCCCGTAGGTGCCGGTAGTGGTGGTGCCTTGGCAGTTTTCAGCCACCGTCGCACGCAGTCCAGCGGAGCCGGCTTGGGTGAATCCTTTGCAGCCGGTGGCCGTGCCTCCGCTGGATAACCCGGAGGCTCCGGGGGCTCCCGTGGTGTTGTTGCCCGAGCAGTTGGTGGCCGTATCTCCAGCGTACAGCCCGTGGCTGCCGGTCGTGGTCTGGCCGAAGCAGTTCTCGGCAGTTCTGTCCACCGCCAGTCCCCAGCCGCTGGTGCTGATGCCGCGGCAGCCTTGTGCGCTGGACGCCCACAGTCCTGTGCCGGAATTGCTGACCCCGTAGCAGTTGGTGGCGCTGGCTTCGGCGTAGAGGCCGTTGGTGGTGGCGCTGTAGCCGTAGCAGTTTTCGGCAGTGTAGGCATCGAGACCGAAGGCGGTGCCGCTTTGGCCGCGGCAATTGGCCGCGCTAAAGGCGGACAGCCCTTTGCCGGAGGTGGAGAAGCCGTAACAGTTGGTGGCCGTATAGGAGGCCATGAGACCGGTATCGGACGTGCTAACACCGTAACTATTGGAGATCACCCAGGCTGTGATGCCCATCCCGCTGCCGGCGGAGGCGTCGCCGAAGCAATTGGAGACCGTGGACCCGGAGATGGCGGTGGCACCGCAGTTGTTGGCGAGGGAGTCGACGATGATGACGCCGGCGATTCCGAACTGCCCGCAGATGTCCACAGCACATTGGTCGACGCTGCCGATGCCGGAGATTCCGGATTGCGCCACCCCGGTGACGGTGAGGCGGGTCGCTTGGGTGGTCGTGTTGGGCGAACCGCTGGTGAGGCCGGATTGGAAACCTCCACGGGTGAAGACTTGGGCGGCGTAGGTGGTGGCGCCTCGGATATGGCCGTTGCGGATGGTGATGTTGGATCGCAGGTCGCTGATGATGATGCCAGTGCCGCTCGCCGGGGAGGCGGTGGAGGCGATGGTGAAGCCATTGAGGTCGAGGGTCACGTCGTTGCTCGCGATGGTGATGCCGGTACCGGAGCCGACGCTGAAACTGGCCGTGAGGTAGTAGGAGCCGGGGCGGAAGATGGTGTACCCGCCATTATCTTCCAGAGACACCCCGGCGGCGCCCTTCTGCAACGGCGTGCGCGGCTCGAGCTGGTCGAGGGTTTTCATCGTCTCGGCGGGGGCGCCGGGAGGAGTGAGCGAACCTTGGGCGAAGGCGAGGGTGGGCAGCGCGAGAAGGGCGATGAGGGTGAGGCGCATGGCTAAGGTTGAAGGCAGGGTGAAGAATGCAGAAATGACGGAGGCGGAGACGCGGACGAAAAACCCAAGGCAAAAGGAAGAGCTGGGAGCGGAGAAGGGGCGGACGGCAGACCCAAAGTTGAAGCGAGCGTGAGAAGTGGCGGGCTACGGAAGCAGAAGGGCTGGCCATCTGCTTCCGGCATATCGCGATTTCCCTTAGGCCCGCCGCGGGCCGGCACCGTTCAGGGCTCGGGTAGTGGGAGCACGGCGACCACTCGGAAGAAGTGGCGGGCGTTGCCGGCGAAGGTAAAGCCGCGAGCGGTGGTGGGGCCGGCGTCGGGGGCGAAGGTGGCCAGCGGGGAGTCGCTCCAGTTCACCAGGTCGGTAGAATGCTGGATACGGTAGCGGCGCGAGGGCTGCGAGGTGAACACCAGGGAAACTGTGGTCTGCCCGTTGGTGTAGGCCTGGGAGGTGATCTTGAGGTAATCGGAGCGATCGAGCGGGTCGGTGTCGGCGATGGCCTCGGCGGCATCGCTCGCGCCGTCGCCGTCGCGGTCGGTACCCAGACCGGCGGTGGTGAGGTTGCCAAACCACTTGCGCTCCCAGGTGTCGTCGATGCCGTCGGCATCGGTATCGGGGCGGTTGATATTGAGGACGGTGAGATAGCCGCTCCCCAGATTCACCCAGCCGCAGTTGGCCGAGTAGGCGAAGCCGTGGAATTGGCCGTCGGCGAGATCGAAGCGGGGGCGGTTGGGGTCGGCCAGGCCGGCCCAACCGAAGTCGATCCAGCCGGTGTTGGCGGAGTAGGCGAAGCCGGAGAGGTTGCCGGTGCCGTCGTTGTTCACTCCGGTGTCGCCGGAGGTGTTGGCGTAGGAGTAGCCGTTGGTGGGCGTGCCGTCGCCCATGCTGATCCAGCCGATGTTGGCCCCGTACACATAGCCGGAGAGGAAGGTCTCACCAACGTCGATATAGGTGTCGGGCAGCGGGGCCACGTTGATCCAGCCGGCGTTGGCGGAGTAGGCGAAGGTGGGCTGGGCGAGCGCGGCGCCGGGCAGCGCGAGCAGCGCCACTACGCTGGTGAGGATGGCTTTCATACAGATAGGGGATCGTGGGCGACGGCCAGCGGCGGCTCAGGGCGTGATATAGTGGGTGCCGGAGATGGCGCCGGCACTGGAGGTGCAGCCGATGGCGACGGGTGCCTGGATGGCGACGGGGCTCACCGAGGCCCAGGAGCGGCCGTGGCTGAAGTTGGCGGCGTTGGTCGCGCGGATGCCGATGATTCCGCTCCCGGAGGAATTGTTGACCGTAACCGTGCCCCGGATGCCGTAGGTGCCGGCGACGAGGCTGTTGTTGGAACCGGAGCAGTCGCTGACGATGCTCGCCGAGAGGCCGGCGGACTCTGCGATGGTATTGGCACCGCTGGTGACGGACCCTGTGCAATTGCTCGCGGTGCCCTGTGATTGCAGCCCGTAGGTTCCCATCTCGGTGGAGCCGGTGCAGCCAGTGGCGTGCTCACCTACAAAGACGCCCGCACTGCCGGTTTTGGTGTAGCCGGAGGAGTTGACCGCCGAGCGACTGGCAAACAAGCCGTAGGCATTGGCACGGCCTGCCGAGTTGGTCGCCTCGCAGTTGGAGGCGATTACGGCGCTCAAGCCGTAGGTACCAGAAGTGGTCGACCCCATGCAGCCTGTGGCCAAGCGCTCCGCGTAAAGTCCGGTGGATGTGGTACTGGAACCACGGCAGTTCTCGGCGGTTACAGCCTGGAGGCCTATCCCGTTTGTGCTGCTCCCGATCGAGTTGAGGGCGGAACAGTAGGCGCGCAGGCCGATAGCCTCCGTGCTTGTGCCGGTGCAGTTGATCGCATTGCTGGCGGAAAGCCCTGTCGCTGAGGTGCTGTTGCCGCGGCAATTGCTGGCGGTGTCGGCGTTGAGGCCGGGGGAGGTGGAGGTCGATTGCCCGGTGGAGTTGGTGGCGGAGGTGGCGCTGATGCCAAAGCCGCTGACCGAGATGCCGGAGCAGTTCGTAACAGTGGCGGCAGCGATGCCGCTCCCGGCGCCTTTGCTTTCTGCGGAGCAATTGCTGGCGGAGGTGGCGGTGATACCGTTGTTGCCGCAGACCAAAGCCACGCAATCGCTGACGATGGAGGCGCTGATCCCAACTGCACCGCACACGCATACCCGGCAGTTGCGTACGCTGGAAGCAGGCCCGGGGAGGATGATCCCAGACTGGGACACTCCGAGCACGCTGAGGTCGGCGACCGAATTGTTGGGGGCCGCGGTGTTGTTGTATACGCCGTTGATGAAGCCGCCCGGGGAGTAGGTGCCGTTGAACGTGGTTGAGGAGCGGATGCTGCCGTTGCGGATCGCGATGTTGGTGGCGCTGCCGTTGCACTCGATGCCGCTGCCGCTGGCCGCACTTGCGATGGAGGCGATGGTGAAGCCGTTGAGGTCGAGGGTGACATCGCTGGCGGAGATGACGATGCCGCTGCCGGAGGCGACCGTGAGGTTGGCGGCGAGGTAGTAGGAGCCGGAAGTGCTGATGGTGAAGCCGCCGTTGGCGTTGGCGGTGACGCCGGGAGCGCCGGCTTGGAGCGGGGTGCGGGGCTCGATCTGGGTGAGCGTTTTCATCGTCGGCGCGGGGGCGCCGGGAGGGGTGAGGGCGCCCTGGGCGAAGCCGAGGGCGGGAAGGGAGAGCAGGGCCAGGAGGAGAGGTTTCATGGACGAGGGGCGATGGAAGATTGAGGAGGACCGAGTTGAAGTGGGAAATCTAGGTTGAAGAGCGGATACCGAGGGCCCTCGGGCGAAGGTCGGAGACGGTGCAGCGTACGGCGCACTGAATCCGCAGTCCGAATCCCGCACTCCGCAATTGGGTCAGGGCGTGCCCAGGAACTTCTGGGGGGCGTCGATGGTGCCGCCTCCGGTGGTGCAGCTCACCGCCACAGCGGCACGGATGGCCTTGCCTCCGGCTTTGCTGCAGACTGCGCGGCAGTTGGTGGCGGCACCCACGACATCCATGGCGAGGTCGCCAGAGCCTGTATATGCGGAGCAATTGCTGGCGGTGATGGCGTAGACGCCCAACCCGGAGCTGCTTCTGCCGAAGCAGTTGGTGGCATTCTCGGCCGAGAGTCCTCGCCCCGGCCCGGTGGCAGTACCACGGCAATTATCGGCGGTGCCGGTGTCGACGGGCGACCCGACCCAGACGCCGTAGGCACCGGTGGAGGTGGTACCGGAGCAGCCGATGGCGCATTCCGAAACCTGCAGGCCGCTTCCGGAAGTGCTGTTGCCTGCGGAACCGGTGGCCACACGCGCTAGAAGTCCCGTGCCGGTGGTGCTTTGGCCACTGCAATTGGTGGCAACGTCAACCGACAGGCCGGTGCCGGAGGTACTGGTCCCGTAGCAGTTAGTGGCGGTCTCTGCGTAGATACCATTGCCGGAGGTGCTGGTGCCGAAAGAATTGGTGACGGTCTGCGCATAGATGCCGGAGTAACCGCTCGAGGGGGCGACGCAGGTGGCGTAACAATTGGCGACCGCATGAGCGCTGATGGCATAGGCCCCGCAGGTAATCGCGGAGGAGTTATGCACCGTCGTGGAGGAGAGTCCTGAACCGCCACAAATGGTAACGGTGCAGTCCGTGATGGTTGATCCCTCCGAACTGAGTCGGATCCCGGTCGCGGCAACACCCACTACTGCAATCCCGGTCGCGCCCTGGCCTCGGCTGTAGGCGAACCCGGAAACAATGCCGGAATTGAACCCCCCGCCGGTGAAGGTCGGAGTGGGATAGTCGGTGTAGTTGGTGGTGCCGCGAATATGACCGTTGCGAATAGAGATGGCGGAGTAGGCGCCGCTAATACTAATGGCTATACCAGAAGCGGGATTGGCGCTTGAGGAGATGGTGAAGCCGTTGAGGTCTAGGGTGACGTTGTCGGAGTTGATCGTGATGCCGTCGCCGGCGCGCACGCTGAGATTGCCGAGCAGCACATAGGATCCCGGCGAGTCGATGGAGATCGCGGCGAAGCTGCCGCCGACGGCACCGAGCGGCGTGCGCGCCTCGATCTGGTCGAGGGACTTCATCGTTGGCGCCGGGGCGCCTCCAACGAAGGCCCCGCTGGGCGGGGTGAGCGTGCCCTGGGCGAAGCCGAGGGTGGGAAGGGCGAGCAGGACGATGAGGGGAAGGCGCATGGCTAAGTGAGAATGAAGAATGCTGAATGCAGAAGTGGCAGAAGGACGGGCGCGAAGCCGCGATGGCGGAGCAGGCCCAGTTGAAATAGAAAGCTTAGGTTGAGGCGCGGATACCGGAGGCCCGTGGACCGTGGCGCGACGGCAGGGATGAATGGCTGAAACCGGCTGAATACAGCGGCGACTAAACAGGAACTCGAACACGGAACACCGGATGCCGAATCCGCGACCATTCGCGGACGCCCGGTGCATGCGGGGATTGTGGCGGTGAACCCCACGATCAAGTTCCCGCTCTTTGCTGCCCGTTTACGGCATGTTGTATTTATTGGTGGCAATGATGCTGCCGGCCGCTGCGGTGCAGCTCACGGCGATGGACGCCCTGATCGCCGAACCACGAAAGGCAGGGCAGTTGCCCCGGCAGTTGGTGGCGGCACCGGTGATCTCCATCGCGATCGTGCCGGAGGCGGTGGATGCGAAGCTGTTGCTGGCGGTGCCCGCGGAGAGGCCGATGCCGGAATTGCTCTGTCCAAAACAGTTGGATGCCGTTTCGGCCGAGAGCCCCGTGCCGCCGCCGGTGGCGCTGCCGCGGCAGTTCTCAGCGGTGCCAGCGACAGGAGTGCTGTCCAGTGTAGCCACGCGGATACCGTAGCTGCCGGTGGTGGTGGTGCCGGAGCAACCGGTGGCGCATTCCCTGGCCTGCAAGCCCACCCCGGAGTAGCTTTCGCCGGTGCAGTTGGTGGCGACTGTGGCCGCGAGCCCAGTATCGGTGCCGCTGCGACCGTGGCAGTTGATCGCGGTGACAGCCGAAATCCCGCCGCGCTGGCCGCTGGCGGAGCAGTTGCTGGCGGTGCCCTTGGCGATGAGCGCGATGCTGCCGCACATGGCGGCGTTGGAATCTGCTATGTCCGTGGCGCTCAGGCCGAACTGGCCGCACTGGTACACCGAGCAGGCGCGGATGCTGCTTGTGGGGCGCTCGAGGGAAATCCCGTTTTTCATCACACCTTCCACTGTGACGTGTTCGACCAGAGTGTTTGCCGCCGCTTGGTTCACGGCCGAGACGGAGGGGGCGTCGATGCCGTTTTCGAACCCTCGGCCGGTGAACGTGCCGTTGTTTTGGCTGATGATCTCGCCGCTGATGTGGCCGTTGCGGATGATGAGGTGGTCGGCGCTGTTGGGCGCGTAGATGGCGGTGCCGCGCACGACGGCGTCGTCGGCAGTGGAGGAGAGCGTGAAACCGTTGAGGTCGAGGGTGACGTTGGGTGCGTAGATGGAGATGGCGTTGCCGGAGCCGACCTCCAGCGGGCCGGTGAGGTAGTACGAGCCGCTCCTCTCGATGATGAAGCCGCCGTTTTGGTCAGGGCTGACCCCTGGCGCGCCGGCCTGGAGAGGGGTTCGCGCCTCGATCTGGTCGAGGGACTTCATCGTCGGCGCGGGAGCGCCAAGAGGGGTGAGCGCACCCTGGGCAAAGCCGAGGGAGGGAAGAAACAAGACGACTGCGAGAAAGGTCGGGCGCATGGCGGTGGCGGAGAATGAGAGGGTTGAAGTTGGAGGTTTGGTTGAAGCGCGGAGGGCGGTGCGGAGGTGGGACGCTGCCGGTGACCAAGTAGCAGGAACACGAGCGATAGATCGGTGGATTGTGAACGGCGGCCGCGCCCCAAGTGGTGAATCCGCGCTCCGAATTCCGCACTCCGCAATTGATTCAGGGCGTGCCCAGGAATTTCATATCGGCGGGCGTGCCCACACCGCTCATGCCGGCGGGCAGGCCGCTCACGGTGCAGCCGATGGCGAGCGGGGCGGAGATGGCAACATCGTTGCCGCCGGCGTTCGAGATGAAGGCCTTGCTGAAGACGGCAGGGCCTTTCTCGACCCATAGGCCTAGGCCGCCAGCGGTGTTGCCGGTGGTGCAGTTGAATGCGACGTAGGTGGCCTGGATCCCGTAGGCGTTGGAAGAGGCGGTGGTGCCGTGGCAGTTGTAGGCAATGTACGTGCGCAGACCGGTGGGGCCGGTGCCGGCGGAGTCGACGCGGCTGCGACCGGTGCTGTCGTGCACGACCTTGGCATCGATGCCGTAGCCGGTGTCCGAGAGGCCGATGCTGGAGCGTACGACGGTGCCGACGATCGCGTCGCCGGCGGAGCTGGTCGCGGTGGTATCGGCGACGACGGCGGCGTTAATGCCTTGGCCGAAGGTATCGGCGGTGCTGCGCACGGCGATGGTGCTGGCGATGCCAGTGGTGCGGCAGGCCGATGCGGTGCAATCGGCCACAATGCCGGCGTTGATGCCGATGCCGCTTTGGCGCACGGAGCTGTGGGTGACGAGCCCGGCGCCGCTGATGCCGGTGCCGGAAATACCCGCCACGGAAACCCGGGTGACCGAGCCGGAGGTGAGCGAGATGCCGGAGGTGAAGCCGGGGCCGGAGAAGCCGGTGGCCGACGCCGTGCCGGCGCATTGGATCCGGCCATTGGAGATGCGGGCGAGACCGCCCTTGATGGCGTAGCCGGCGGCGGGGTTGGCGGTGGAGGATAGGGTGAAACCGTTGAGGTCGAGAGTTACCGGAGATGCGGTGATGGTGATGGCGTTGCCGGAGGCGACGGCGATGTCGCCGGTGAGGTAGTACGAGCCGGCCGCGGAGATGGTGAACCCGGTGGTGGGGCTGCCCGTGACTCCGGGCGCGCCGGCTTGGACGGGGCAGCGGGCCTCGATCTGGTCGAGCCGCTTCATCGAGGCAGCCGGAGCGGATGCCGGGGTGAGGGCGCCTTGGGCGAAGGCCAGCGAGGGGAGAAGGAGGGCGAGAATAGAAAGGTGCTTCATGGACGGAAAACGAAGAACGTGGTGGTGGGCCGGAGGTGACGCTCAAGGGGTGCCGAGAAATTTCTTTCCGGCGGGCACGTTGGTGGTGCTCACTCCGTCGATGACACAGCCGATGGCGATGGCGGCCGTGAGGGTGACGCCGCCCGTGATCCCGACGCCGTCTACGTGGGCGTAGCAGAAGCTGGTGGTGCCACTGCTGTACAGGCCCCAGCGCGTGCCGTAGGTGCCCTTGTGGTCGGCCACGCAAGCGATCGCCTCGGTGGCGGAAAGGGCGAAGGCGCCGCCCTCGGTCTCGCTCTCAACCGCGGCGTAACAGCCGGTGGCGGTGAAGAAGACGCGCGCACCGTAACTGGTCTGGCTGCCGGCGTAGCAGCCGGTGGCGTTGAGGGCATCGAGGCCATAGTCGAAATAGGAAAACGTGTGGCAGTTGGTGGCGGTGCAGCCGTTGGCGGCTCCGAGGGCGATGGCGCTGTTGGACGTGGCGTGACAGGAGTCCGCGACGTGGGCATCGATCGTGTAGCCGGTGGCGCCGGAGGCGCGGGAGGCGGTGACGGTGCCGGCCTGGATCGCGCGAGGGCCATCCGAGTCTGCGTAGCTGAGGGCTACGCGGTTGGCGCTCAGGCCGATGCCGCTCAGGCCGTGGCCCGTGGTGGAATAGGCGCTGCAGCGGTCGATGCTGGTGTCGAGTGCAGGCAGGTTGTAGGTGCTGTCGCGGCGCGCCAGTACGATGCCGTCGACGCCGGCGGAGGTGACCGTGACGTCGGCAACTTGTATCGAGTGGCTGGTGGTTCCGTCGCTGACGATGCCGCCGGCGAAGTTGGTGATGAAGCCGTTGGTGATGGCGATGCTGGAGCGGCCGGCGGCGATGGAGATGGCGGTGCCGGCCTTCGGATCTGCGGAGGAGGAGAGTTCGAAGCCGTTGAGGTCGAGGGTGACGTTGCTGGCGGAGATCGTGAGGGCGTTGCCGGAGTCGACGGCGATCGGGCCGGCGAGCACGTAGGAGCCGGAGGTCGAGATGGTGTAGCCAGTGGTGCGGGTGGCGCCGGGTGTGCCGATTACGCGGCGGGGCTCGAGCTGGTCGAGTGTCTTCATCGTCGGCGCTGGGGCGCCGGGCGGGGTGAGCTGGCCTTGGGCGAAGCCGAGGGTGGGTATGGCGAGCAGAGAAAGGAGGATGAGGCGCATGGCTAAGGGAGAACGAAGGATACTGACTGTAGAAGTGGAGGAAGGACGGGTGCGGTGCGGCGATGGCGGAGGAGGCCTAGTTGAAGTGGAAAGTTTAGGTTGAGGAGCGGATGCCGGGGCCAGGGCCGCAGACGAAGGGTGTAGGCGGCGCCGGGGGCTGAGTGCCGAATCCGCAATCCGAATGCCGCACTCCGCAATCCGGTCAGGGGGTGCCCAGGAACTTCCCCCCGGCGGGAACATCGATCACTCCGTGACTGCTGGTGCAGCCGATGGCGATTTCGGCTTTGAGGGCGGTTCCGGTGCCTAGGCCGTCGCCGCGGCAGGAGTTGGCGGTGCCTCCGGAGGCATTCAACCCGATACCGTCCGTCCGTCCGGTGGCTCCGGAGCAGTTGAGTGCGCTCGTGGTGGCCCGGAGTCCGTTGCCCCCAAACGACGTCCCGGTGCAGTTCTGGGCGATGTCGGCCGACAGGCCATAGTAGCCCTGGATACTGCCGGTACTACTAAACAGGAGCCCGCGGCAGTTGGTGGCGATGATTGTCCACAGCCCGCAGCTTGAGCCACCTCCGGACGCAGTGGTGATCTCGCCGGTGCAACCCGTGGCTGTGTTGTCGGCGTGGAGGCCACGGGTACCGGTATCGGACTTGCCGTGGCAGTTGGTGGCTTCCTGGGCGTAGAGCCCGTATCCTACATGGCTGGCACCGTAGCAATTGGTGGCGGTGGCCGCGGAGAGCCCTGTCATGTTGTAGCTGTATCCGAAGGAATCGGAGGCAACCGTGCAGTGGACGCCGTCCTTGTCGGTGGATTCGCCGGTGCTGCCGGTGACGGTGGTGGCGCTGATCCCGTGGCCGGCGGCGCTTTTGCCGTAGGAGTTGGCGACACTCTTGGCGTCGATGCCGGAGCCGGAGGCGCTGGTGCCGTGGCAGTTGGTGGCGGTGCCGGCAGAGAGGCCGATGCCGGTGCCGCTGGCTACGGTGCCGTTGCAGTTTTCGGCCGAGCCAAGGACTGGTGTGGCGTCATTGCTGGCAACGCGCAGGCCGTAGGGGCCGCTTTGCGTAGTGCCGGAGCAATTTGCGGCGCTCTGGGTGACTATTAGCCCGATACCGGAATTGCTGGTGCCGATGGATGCCGAAGCGGTTGTAGCGCTGACTCCAGCACCGTTCACACTGGAGCCCTGGCTGTTGCTGACGGTGGTGCCTTCTATGGCGGTATTTGCGCAGAAGATCGCCGAGGAGTTGGTAACCACATCAGCGCGGATACCGCTGTAGCCGCAGCAGGTGACCGCGCAGCGTTCTACAGTGGAGCCGGAGACCAAGTAGATCGCGTGCAGCACCACGTCTCTAATGGTGATGTCGGAGATTAGGACATTATGGACACCGAGGCCGACGATCCCGTAACCGAAACCCGCACCGGAGAACTCGCCGGTTGTGTTATCTATCGTTCCAGTACCTCTAATGTGGCCGTTGCGAATAATGATGTTCGCCCATATGGAGGGAATGAAGATAGCGATGTCGGAGGCGGGATTGGAGGTGGAGGAGAGGGTGAAGCCGTTGAGGTCGAGGGTGACGTTGTTGGTGTCGATCTTGATGCCATCGCCAGAGGCGACTGTGAGGTTCCCGGAGAGGTAGTAGGAACCTGGAGCCGAGATGGTGAAGCCGCCGTTGGTGTTGGCGGTAACGCCGGTAGCGCCGGCTTGTAGCGGTGTGCGCGGCTCGATCTGGGTGAGCGTCTTCATCGTCGGCGCGGGGGCGCCGGGCGGGGTGAGCGCGCCCTGAGCGAGGGCGAAGGCGGGAACGGAGAGCAGGGCGGCGGCGAAATAGAACGAGCGCATGGCTAAGTGAGAACGAAGAATGCTGATTGCAGAAGTGACAGAGGCGGCCGAGTTGAAGTCGGAAGTATAGGTTGAAGATCGGATACCGCTGGCAGCGGCTGTGGACGCTCCGCGGTGGGTTGTCGGATCAGCCGGATACGACAGATCCGACGGAGAACCCTTAGCTCGCCCCCCCCGCGTTACGGTAACGGCAGGACGGCGACCACGCGGAAGAAGTGCCGGGCGCTGCCGGTGAAGGCCACCGTCTTGGTGGTCTCGGTACCGACGTCGGCCTCGAAGGGGTTGAGCGACTGGCCGCCCACTGCGGTGGCGATCGTGGTCCAGGTGGTCAGGTTGGTGGATTCCTGGATGCGGTAGAGGCGCGTGGGCTGGGATGTGAACTTGATCGCGACGGTCGTCATGCCACCGGCATAGGTATGGGAGACGATCTTGAGGAAGCTGGCGGCGCTGCTGGGATCGGTGTCGGCGATATATTCTGCGGCATCGCTCTGGCCGTCGCTGTCGGCATCGGTGGCGATGCCCGCCTTGGTGAGGTTGCCGAAGTGCTGCCGCTCCCAGGCGTCGGGAATGCCGTCGCCGTCGGAGTCGGTGCGGTCAACCGAGCTGGTTTTGAGGTAGCCGGTGCCCAGGTTGATCCAGCCGAGGTTGGCGGCGTAGGCGAAGCCGGAGAAATCCCCGGTGATCGGGTCGATGGCCGGCGTATTGGGATCGATGGGGTTGGTGGACCAGCCGAAGTTGATCCAGCCGACGTTGGCGCCGTAGGCGTAGCCGGAGAGCAACCCGGTATCGGAGCGATTCACACCGAAGTCGGCGCGTGAGGTGTTGGCGTAGCTGAAGCCGTTGGCGGGGCTGCCGGAGCCGCAGTCGATCCAACCGAAGTTGGCGCCATAGGCCTTGCCGGAGAGGAAGGTCTCGCCAACGCGCACGCCGTTGGTGCCATCGCCACGCAGGTTGATCCAGCCGGCGTTGGCGCTGTAGGCGTAGGCGGCGGTGGTATCGATGGTGGACGGTGCGGACTGGCCCGGGGTGGCCAGCGGCAGGGCGAGGAGGGAGGCAAAGAATAGTGAGCGCATGGAGGTCGATGACCTAAGGGAAAATGAAGAGTGCAGAGCGAAGAAGTTGAGTTGCGGAGACGCAGCGAGGGGCGAAGCAATAACGCCCTGGGGCCAAGGGGCGGGCGGCGCGGAGGCCGGAGAGTTCAAGCTGGGAGTTAGGGTTGAAGAGCGGAACGCTAGGATGGTGCACGCGAGCAGGGGCAAAGCATGCCGGAAGAAGAACAGGGAACTCTGAACACGGGCCGGAGCCGTCAGCCGCTCTTCGACCCTCTGTCGTTTGCATTCTGCATTCCAACGAAGCCCGGAGCCTTGTGGCAGGCCATAGGCGACAAGGAGGCTAGGATGGCGGATACGGTCGGGGCAAGCGGGGAGTACCCCGGATGGGCAACGGGCATGGTTTCGCCCATCCGTAGTCGATCAAGGCATCGCCAGGCAGGTCCGCTCGCCAAACGCGTATCCCCTGAAGGGGAGCAACAGCGGCTGTTTCCCAAACTGCTGCCTGGCGCGCCCCTGCCGTGACCATGCGATTTTCCGCAGGAGGCCTCGGCTCTGTAGTTGCAGGATTCCGCCCGAGGTAGGACCGGTCTTTGACCGGTTCTCCGGGGGGCGGCGAGCCGCTGCCGGAGCCGGTGGCCCTTGGGTGAGCTGTCGGCGTGAAGGCCGGCGAAGCGGCGATGATCGGCCGGTGCTCACGGTCTGGCTGCATGGCGGAGCGCTGATG
>CAJCBL010000143.1 GCA_903960515.1 uncultured Verrucomicrobiota bacterium | reverse complement strand
GGCATGTTGATGTCGAGCAGGATCAGGTCCCACGGCTCCTGCTGGATCAGGTCGAGCGTCTCGCGCGAGTCGCACGACTCCCCGATCTGGGCGTCGGCGAACTCCTTGGCCAGAATATCGCGAAGTCCATGTCGGACCACCTCGTGGTCGTCGGCGATGAGGATCTTAGTCATAAGCCGGTTGGTGGGGCAGGGCGGCGGGCAGGCGCACCGTAACGATGGTTCCCCCGGTGGCCTCGCGCTGGAACGCCACGGTGCCGCCCAACAGATGGGCGCGCTCCTGCATGCCCAGCAACCCGAGGGCGTGGGGGCTGGTGAGCGCGGCCTCGTCGATGCCCTTGCCATTGTCGCGGACCTCAAGGGTGTGCCAAGCGCCCGTGCCGCGAAAGGCCACCTGGACGGCGCTGGCGACGGCGTGGCGGGCCACATTGGTGAGGGTCTCCTGGAAAATGCGATAGAAGGCGGTGGCCAACTCCGGGGCGTAGTCGGGTTCCTCTTCCGGAGTATCCATATGACAGACGATACCCGTGCGCTGCCGGAACTGGTCGATCTCGTGGCGCAGGGCCATCATCAGTCCCAGCCGATCGAGGACGCCGGGGCGCAGCTCGGAGGCGATGCGCTGTACGGTAGTGATGGTGGCGTCGGCCACTTCGGTGGCGGCGACAAGCTTGTCGAGGATGGGATTGAGGCGGGGCTCCTTGAGCTCCTCAAGTCGGGTCTCCGCCCAATGCAGGTCCATTTTGAGGCCGGTTAGGAGCTGGCCCAGCTCGTCGTGGATTTCCCGGGCGATGCGGGTGCGTTCCTCCTCGCGCAGGGATTGCAGGTGCACCGACAGGGCCCGCAACTGCTCCCCCGATAATCGCAGCGCCTCCTCGGCCTTCTTGCGGGCGGTGATGTCGTGGCCCTGGGCGATTGTGGCGATGATCTGCTCGCCCTTCGGGCTGCGCACCACGGCGGAGTTCCACAGCAGTAGGCGCACGCTCCCATCGGCATGTTGAATCGGGATCTCTACAGTCTCCCAATACTCCCCCGCACTGGCCCGACGGATATGGGCGAGGGAATCCTCGCGTGAGTCTGGAGGAAACAGGAAGCTTAGCTCCATTCCCAGCACCGCCTCGGCACAACGCCCTGTCAGCCGTTCGAAGGCGCGGTTGAACCGGGTGATTTTGAACGATGGATCCCAGACGATGATTGGAGCGTTGGCATAGCCGAGCAGGTTTTCCAAGTAGTCCTTGGTCTCCCGCAACTCCGCCATGTTTTCAGCTACCGTGCGTTCCAGGGACTCTTTCTCGGCGCGCAAAGCATTCTCCGCCGGGGTGAGCGCCGATGAGACAGGAGGATTGTTGGCGGGAGGGGGCGGGCGCATGGGCGAGCGGTGATCGGCGGTTGGAGAAGCTCTCCGGGGCGGGGCGGACCATGGAGCAGCGCCGGCCAAAGATCGAGGGCGAATAGTTCGCTCTTGCCATCGCGCGCGTGAGGGCTGCGCCTTGCCGTTGCCGTCGCCCGCTATGCCCGGCAGGTGGGGACAGTGGGTTGTGATGGCGACGGCCAACGGGAGCCCAAGCCGACCGGATCCGTCCGCTCAGGTTGTCTCCAACAAGCGGTGGATTTCCGCGGAAATGATCTCAGGGAAAAGCGGTTTCTGCGCGTAGCCAACGGGGCCGGCAGTGGCGGTGCGCTCCTGTCGAACCTTGTCGCCGATTCGTTCGGACGAGATCACGAGGATCGGCAGTTGGACGAAGGCAGGGTTGTTGCGAACCTGCTGGATGAACTCCAGTCCGGTTAGGTTGGGCATCACAATATCGAGTAACACCAGATCCACGGGCTCTGCTTGGAGCTTCTGCAAAGCCTCCGCGCCATCGCGTGCGACGACACAACGATAGCCGCTCTTTTCGAGGATGTATTGGTGGTAGAATCGGACGCTGGGGATATCATCCACGACCAGGACTGTTCGCTGAACAATAGCAGGCATTCCAGGGGGCATGGGCGTTGGGGGGGCAGTTCGATGGGGCGATGCGCCGTATCCTATCGGATCAACCGAAGGGCGCTTGAGCGTTTCCGACCTTAAAGAGGCTCAAGCCCGTCTGCGTTCGACCGATGTTCGCTGTGCGAAATCCGGTTCCGGCTCGACTGTGGGCGTGCCGCCCGGGCAGCGCGCCATTCCATGCCTCTTCCCCGACGTATCCGAGACGGTTGTGCAGCTCATCAATCGCGGTTCCCGGCCGGGGTGAGCCGCCTCGTGCGTCGCGGTGCGGTTGCTATTCCGCTGCTCCTGATCGCCGGGGCGCTGACGATTTGGTGGATTCTTGTGCGCACCGATCGCGCGATGCGCGCCGATCTGTTGCAGTCCACGCAACTGGTGGCGCAGGCGCTCAATGTCGACCCCGTCAAAGAGCTCACTGGCACGGCCGCCGACTTGGAGAAGCCCGCCTACCAGCGGCTGAAGGCGCAGTTTGCTGCCGTCCGCTCGGCCAATCCTCACTGCCGCTTTGTCTATCTTCTGGGGCGCAGAGCCTCCCCAAGCGCTCCGCCCGCTCCACGCGTGGGGCCGGCGGTTACTGCTCCGCCGGCGGACACGATCTTTGTCTTTGTGGACAGCGAGCCGCCCGAATCGAAGGACTACTCCCCTCCAGGGCAGGTCTACGACGAGGCGTCGGCAGGTTGTCGTCGGGCCTTTTCCGCCGGGGAGATCAGCACCGACGGGCCCGCCCCGGATCGCTGGGGCACCTGGGTCTCGGCGTTGATTCCGATCCACGATTCGCTGACCGGCGAAGTGGTGGCCGTACTGGGCATGGATATCGATGCCCGCAACTGGCGGTGGGATGTGGCCAAGCGGGCGGCCCTGCCCGTGGGCCTGTTCCTGCTGCTGCTCGGCGGTGCCGCCACCGTCTATCTCTCCACCCGTGGCGGCAATGCCCCGCGCAATCGCTGGGGCGCCTGGGGCATGTTCGCCGCCGGTTTGGTCCTCACGTTGCTCGCCGCGTTTTCCATCAAGGCGGATGCGGAGGCGGATACGCGCCGCGAGTTCGATTTCGCCTGCAACGAGATCCGCCTCAACATCGCCGCCCGCCTCACCGCCAACGCCCAAGTGCTGCACAGCGGCGCGGCCCTGTTCGACGCCTCGGAGTCGGTCGAGCGTGCGGAATGGCGCGCGTTCACCGCCGGCCTGCGCATCGAGCAGCACCTGCCCGGCACCCAGGGCGTGGGCTTCGCGCTGCTGATTCCCCGTGCCCAACTTCCCGAGCACCTCCAGACGATCCGCGCCGAGGGCTTCCCCGAATACGCCGTGCGCCCCGCCGGCGAGCGGGCTCTCTACTCCTCGATCATCTATCTCGAACCCTTCGAGGGCCGCAACCTGCGCGCTTTCGGCTACGACATGTTCTCCGAGCCCGTGCGCCGGGCGGCGATGGAGCGGGCGCGCGACGAGAACGCGGCCGCGCTCTCCGGGCGCGTCGTCCTGGTGCAGGAGGCGGGCAAGGAGGTGCAGGCCGGCACCTTGATGTACGTGCCCGTGTACCGGCATGGCCTGCCGATCGCCACCGTCGAGCAGCGGCGTGTCGCGCTCCTGGGTTGGGTCTACAGCCCGTACCGGATGAACGATCTGATGCGCGGCACCCTGCGCGGCTGGGACGGGCAGCAGAAGGATCGGCAGATTTCCCTGCAGGTCTACGATGGCGACGGCGTATCCACCGATACCTTGCTCTACGACAGCCGCGCCGCTGGCTCCGCGACGCCGGGCTCCCCGGCGGCGGGCGCTTCCGCGCCCGGCACCCGGCTGATCCCGGTCGATTTTGCCGGGCGGCGATGGACGTTGTGCTTCAGCCAGCTCAGCGGGCCGGCCTCGGCGGTGGACTACAGCGGCGCTTGGCTCGTCGCGTTCGGCGGGATGATCATCAACCTGCTGCTGTTCGGGCTGATGCGCTCCCTGCTCAGCATGCGCACCAAGGCTCGGCGCATCGCTGAGCAGTTGACGACCGAGCTGCGCGCGAGCGAGCAGCGGCTCACCTACGCCATGGCCGCCACGGGCGACGGCATCTGGGACTGGGACATCCGCACCGGGCTGGTGAAGCACAACGCCCGCTGGTGCCGTATCCTGGGCCTGGATGACAGTTTTCTGGAGCATCCTATCGCAACCTTCGCGGCCACGATCTACGAACCGGACCGCACCCTGGTGATGGCGGCCGTGCAGGCGTGTCTGGAGGGCCGGGCGCCCTATGTGAGCCGGCACCGCATGCTCCATACGGATGGCCGAATCCTCTGGGCGTTGGACCGCGGGCAGATCGTGGAGCGGGATGCCGCCGGCAAGCCCACTCGCATGGTGGGCGGCATGGCCGACATCACCGAGCAGAAGCAGGCCGAGGATTCGCTGCACGAGAGTGCGGCGATGCAGCGGCTGTTGTTGGCCAATCTCCCGGCCGGCGTGGTCATCGTCGACCCGGTGACGCGGCTCATCGAGCAGGTGAACGAGCACGTGGCCACCCTGTTTGGCGCCCCGGTGGATCGATTGGTGGGGCATCGTTGCCATGCACTACTGTGTCCTGCCTGCGAGGGCGCCTGCCCGGTGTGTGATCTCGGTCAGACCGTGGATAACTCGGACCGCGAGATGCTGCGGGCCGACGGTACCCGCCTAGCCATCCTGAAGACCGTGAAGCGGATCCAGATCAACGGGCGGGAGAAGCTGCTGGAGTGCTTCGTGGATGTCTCCGCGCGTATGCGGGCCGAGGCGGCGCTCACGCAGGCTTCCGAGCGCCTCTCGCTGGCGGCGCGCGCCGGCGGCGTGGGCATCTGGGACTACGATCTCGTAGCCAACCGCCTCGTCTGGGACGAGCAGATGTATCGGCTCTACGGAATTGCGGCGGCACAGTTTGGGGGCGCGTATGCGGCGTGGACGGCCGGGGTCCATCCCGAGGACCGGGCCCGCGGCGATGCCGGGGTCCAGGCGGCGCTGTGCGGGGAGAAGGAGTTCGACACCGAGTTTCGCGTGCTCTGGCCCGACGGCAGCATCCACAACATCCGTGCCCTGGCCCAGGTGCAGCGCGATGCCGCTGGGCGCCCGCTGCACATGGTCGGCACCAACTGGGATATCACTGCGCAGAAGTGCACAGAGGCGAAGTTGCGTTCCAGCGAGGTCAATTTCCGTACCTTTTTCGAGTCCATGACCGACCTGATCGTGGTGGGCACTACGGACGGCGGCCTGCTCTTCACCAACGCCGCCGTCACCCGCACGCTCGGATACACCATCGAAGAACTGGCCACCATGCACGTGCTGGATGTGCATCCGGCGGACAAGCGCGCGGAGGCCGAGGCCATCTTCGGGGCGATGTTCCGCGGCGAGCGCGAAAGTTGCCCCCTGCCGCTGGCCACCAAGGGCGGCGAACTCGTGCCGGTGGAGACCCGCGTCTGGTTTGGCCAGTGGGACGGCAGGGATTGCATCTTCGGCATCTCCAAGAACCTCACCGCCGAGCAAGAGGCGCAGCAGCGCTTCGAGAGTTTGTTTCGCAACAATCCCGCGTTGATGGCGCTCTCCGTCCTGCCGTCGCGGGTGTTCTCCGATGTCAACGACACCTTCCTGCGGGCGCTGGGCTATGCCCGCGACGAAGTCCTCGGCAAGACCGCCGGCGAGCTCAACCTCTTTCCGTTCCTCGAGCAGCAGGCCGCGATGGCGGACAGGTTGCAGGCCGATGGGCGCATCGCTGATTTCGAGCTGAAGGTGCGGCGCGCCGACGGTGCCATCATCCACGGCATCTTCTCGGGCGAGGTGATCAGCAGCCAGGGGCACCAGTATTTCCTCACTGTGATGGTCGACATCACCGCGCGCAAACACGCCGAGGCGGAGCTGCGCCAGAGCGAGGCGAAGATCAGCCAGCTGTTGCAAACCACCGACCAGGGGATCTACGGCATCGATTTGGCGGGTGGCTGCACCTTTATCAATCGCTCGGGCCTGAGGCTCCTCGGTTACCAGCTCGAGGAATGCCTGGGCCGCAACATGCACGACCTCGTCCACCACAGCCATGCCGACGGCGCGCACTACGAGGTGGGCGAGTGCCCGATCTTCCTCGCCAAGTCCACCGGGCGCGGCGCCCGGGTGGATAGCGAGGTGTTTTGGCGCAAGGATGGGACTTCCTTCGCGGTGGAGTATTCGTCGTTCCCGGTGGTGGATGACGGTAGTATCCGGGGTGCGGTTGTCACCTTCGCGGACATCACCGAACGCAAGCGCGCCGAGACGAAGATGCAGGCGCTCAACGAGGACCTCGAGGCCCAGACGATTCGAGCCAACGACATGGCCGCCCGGGCCGAACAGGCCAGCCAGGCCAAGAGCGAGTTCCTCGCCAATATGAGCCACGAAATCCGCACGCCCATGAACGGGGTGATCGGCATGACCGGCTTGCTTCTGGATACCGAGTTGGATGAGACCCAGCGGCGCTATGCCAACACCGTGCGCAGCAGCGGCGAGTCGCTCATGTCGCTGCTCAACGACATCCTCGACTTCTCCAAGATCGAGGCCGGCAAACTCGCGATGGAGACCCTCGACTTCGATTTGCGCGCCCTGCTGGAGGATTTCGCCGCCACCCTGGCCCTGCGCGCCGAGGAGAAGCGGCTTGAGTTCATCTGTGCCGCCGCCCCGAACATCCCGAACTATCTCCGCGGGGACCCCGGCCGATTGCGCCAAGTGCTCGTGAATCTCGCAGGCAATGCGATCAAGTTCACCAAGAAGGGCGAGGTCGCCGTTCGGGCCACCTTGATGGTGGAGTCCGGCGAGGAAGTCACGCTGCGCTTCGCGGTCAAAGACACCGGTATTGGGATACCGGCCGACAAGCAGGCCCAGCTCTTCCATAAGTTCACCCAGGTGGATTCCTCGATCACGCGCCAGTTCGGCGGCACCGGTCTAGGCTTGGCCATCTCCAAGCAACTCGCCGAGCTGATGGGCGGCCAGATTGGAGTGGAGAGCGAGGCGGGCCTGGGCTCGGAGTTCTGGTTCACCTCACGTTTTGGCAAGCAGGCTGATCGGGAGCGCACGGTCGTGCCTCCGGCCAACCTGCGAGGCGCGCATGTCTTGATCGTCGACGACAACGCCACCAATCGCGAGGTGCTCGTCGCCCAGCTCCGGGCCTGGGGGGGGTGGGTGGAGGAAACCGAGGACGGCCCCATGGCCCTGGCAGCCCTGTATCGCGCCAAGGAGTCCGGTGCCCCTTTCCAGGCGGCCATTTTGGATATGCAGATGCCGGGCATGGACGGCACCGTCCTGGCCCGCACCATCAAGTCCGACGAGTCTCTGAAGGCCATCCATCTGGTGATGATGACTTCCCTCGGCCAGCGCGGAGACAGCAAGCGCATGGAGGAGATCGGGTTCGCCGGCTACCTGGCGAAGCCGGCGCGGCAGGCGGATCTTTTCGACTGCCTCGCCGCGGTGCTGGTCCCCAGCTCCGCTGCCCCCGCCACCACAGCCGCCCGGCCGGCCCAACCCATCGTTACCCGCCGGGCGCTCAGCGAGATGCGGCGTGGGGCCACGCGTATCCTGCTCGCGGAGGACAACATCACCAATCAGCAGGTTGCCTTGGGCATCCTGCGCAAGCTCGGCCTGCAGGCCGACGCTGTGGCGAACGGCGCCGAGGCCCTCTACGCCCTCGCGAGTCTCCCTTACGATCTTGTGCTCATGGACGTGCAGATGCCGGAGATGGACGGGCTCGAGGCGACCCGTCAGATTCGCGATCCCCGCTCGGCTGTCCGCAATCACCGCATCCCGATCATCGCCATGACGGCCCACGCCATGCAGAGCGATCGGGACAGATGCGCCGCGGTGGGGATGGACGACTACGTCTCCAAGCCGGTCTCCCCCCAGGCCCTGGCCGATGCGTTGGAGAAATGGTTACCCCGAGACGGCTCCCTGTCGCCGGTCGCGCCCGGGCCGGCGGCGCAGGGCATGGCGGCTGAAGCGGTCTCGCTGGAGGAGGCCATCTACGACCGGGAGGGGCTCCTGGCGCGGATGATGGACGATCAATCCCTGCTGGAAATCATCCGGGATACTTTTCTGGCGGACATGCCCACGCAGATCGAGGCGCTCGGCGCGGCCGTGGCCCGGTGGGAGACGGCCCAGGCCGGGGCGCTGGCCCACAAGATCGCCGGCGCCGCCGGCAACGTGGGCGGCAACGCCCTACGCCAGGTGGCCGGCGCCATGGAGGAAGCCGGCCGGCAGGGAGACCTCGCCGCGCTCCAGCGCGAGTGGCCGGATTTGCAGAGCCACTTCCAGCTCCTGAAAGCGGCGATGGGGAAATGAGGGCTTTGCCACCATGCGTATCTTGAATTCCGGTGACAACCTGACCCGATCCCCCCGTGCCCTGCGCCCGCGGCGGGGCCGTGCGCTCCGCTGGGTCGAATCGGGCGGGGGCCGCCCCGCCCCAATCCCACCACAAGTCATTCCTCCGCCCAGGGGGGGGCGGCGCCTGTTTTCAGGGCGCTGCACCGAGCGCCCCGAGGGAAGCCCCATGCGATTGATGTGCCGCGCGCTCGTGCTGCTGCTATTGACCGGCCTAGCCGTATCCGCAGCGTGGGGGCAGGAGCGGAGGCAGGTGTTGCTGCTCAACTCCTATCACCAGGGCATGGACTGGACTGATGGGGAAGTGGCGGGCATCCAGGAAGTTCTGAAGGGCAGCGGGGCTCCCGTCGAATTGCATGTCGAGTATATGGATGCAAAGCGGATCGCGGACGACACGCACACCGAAAGTCTGCGCCAGTTGCTGGAATACAAGTACCGCGACACCCGCCTGGCCGCCATCCTCACTACGGACAACGACGCCTTCAGTTTCCTGAGGCGCTATCGCGACCTAGTATTCCCCGGCGTGCCGGTGGTATTCACCGGCGTCAACTTCTACCGCGAGGACATGCTGGCCGGACTCGGCGATTTCACCGGTGTGGCGGAAACCTTCGAGGGGGGCCAGACCATCGAATTCATGCGGCAATTGCATCCGCAAGTCCGGCGCATCGTGGTGATCATCGATGCCACCATCACCGGCAAGGCCATCCGCAAGGAGCTGGACCCCATGTTGGCTCCTTACATCGGGAAGGTCGCTTTCGAGTTCTGGGATGATCTTTCTCTGGCCCAACTCCAGGAACGCCTGCCGATGCTGGGCAAGGACACTTTGGTCCTGCTCATGCCTTACGCTCGGGATAGCGTTGGCACCTATATTAGCTACGCCGGGATTGCGGATCTGGTTTCGCGCCACTCCCCGGTGCCGGTCTATGGCACGTGGGATTTTTTCATGGGGTATGGCATTGTCGGGGGGCGGCTCACCAATGCGGCTGCGCAGGGCCGTGCCGCCGCGGAGATCCTGCTGCGCGTGCTCAGCGGAGAAGCCGTCGGCCGGATTCCCGTGAAGGGCGTGGCGCCGAGCGAATTTCAGTTCGATTCCCGACAAATGCGCCGCCACGGCATTGCTCGCTCCGCCTTGCCGGCCGGCTGTCGTATCCTGTTTCAATCCTGGGCGGAGCTCTATCGGACTTGGCTCTGGTTAGGCGGAGGGCTTGCCGTGATCATCCTGCTGCTGAGCTGGGGCTGGGGGAGGAACTATCGGCTCAAGCGCCAGGGTGAGCGAGCGCTGCGAAAGAGTGAAGAACGGTATCGCCTGATTCTCCAGCATTCGCCCACGGGCATCCTGCACTATACAGATGAGTTGGTCGTCACCTATGCCAACGATCGCTTGGCCCAGATTCTTCATTCCCCGCGGGAACAGCTCCTGGGGCTGGATATGAAAACACTTCGCGACCAACGAATCCTGCCCGCGTTGCGGGAGGCCCTCCAGGGCTCCACGGGTGCCTACGAAGGGGAATATGAATCCACGGGGAGCGGCATCAAGATCTGGATTTCTATGTCCTGTACTCCGCTCTGGGGTTCGGAGGCCACGGACAGAGGCGGCATTGCGATCATCGAGGACGTCACCGCGCGCAAGCACGCTCAGGCGGAGTTGCAGAACCTCAATGCTGATCTTGCGGCCCAGACGGTTCGCGCCAACGACATGGCCGTCCGGGCCGAGCAGGCCAGCCAGGCCAAGACTGAGTTTCTCGCCAACATGAGCCACGAGATCCGCACGCCCATGAATGGGGTGATCGGCATGACCGGCCTGCTTCTGGATACCGAGTTGGATGAGACCCAGCGGCGCTATGCCAACACCGTGCGCAGCAGCGGCGAGTCGCTCATGGCGCTGATCAACGACATTCTCGACGTCTCCAAGATCGAGGCCGGCAAGCTCGACCTGGAAACGATGGACTTCGATTTGCACGATCAGTTGGAAGACTTCGCCGCCACGCTCGCCCTGCGCGCCGAGGGAAAGCAGCTCGAGTTTATCTGTGCCGCCGCGCCCAATACTCCGAACTTTCTTCGCGGCGATCCCGGCCGGCTGCGGCAGGTGCTCGCAAATCTGGCGGGCAATGCGATCAAATTCACCAAGCAGGGCGAGGTGGCCGTGAGGGTGTCGCTCATGGAGGAGACCGCCGAGGAGGTCACCCTGCGGTTTTCGGTCAAGGACACCGGGATCGGGATACCGGCCGACAAGCAGAATCAGCTCTTCCAAAAGTTCACCCAAGTGGACTCCTCCACCTCGCGCCACTTCGGCGGCACCGGCCTGGGGTTGGCCATCTCCAAGCAGCTCGCCGGGCTGATGGGCGGCCAGATCGGCCTGGAGAGCGAGGAGGGCCGGGGGTCGGAGTTCTGGTTTACTGCGCGGTTTGGCAAGCAGGCCGACCGGGAGCGTCGCGTCGTGGCTCCGGCCAACTTGCGCGGCACCTCTGTCCTGATCGTCGACGATAACGCCACCAACCGCGAGGTGCTTGTGGTGCAACTTCGCTCCTGGGGCGTGAAGGTGGAGGAATCCGCAGACGGCCCCACCGCTCTCGGCACCCTCTATCGCGCCAAGGCAGCCGGCGCTCCCTTCCAGGCGGCGATTCTGGATATGCAGATGCCGGGCATGCACGGCACTGTCCTGGCCCGCGCCATCAAGGCCGACGAGTCGATGAAGGCCATCCACTTGGTGATGATGACTTCCCTCGGCCAGTGCGGCGACAGCAAGCGTATGGAGGAATTCGGTTTTGCCGCCTGCCTGGCGAAGCCGGTGCGGCAGGCGGACCTCTGCGATTGCCTTTCCCACGTGCTGGGCATGGACGTCGCCACGCGACCGGCACGGTCCGTCGCCCCCGCCCCCGCCCCTCCGCTCCGCGAACTGCGGCGAGGCGCCACGCGGATCCTGCTGGCGGAGGACATCGCCACCAACCAGCAGGTGGCCGTGAGCATTCTGGCGAAACTGGGCTGCTCCCGTGTCGATGTCGTGGCCAACGGAACCGAGGCGCTCACGGCGCTGGAGACCCTGCCGTACGACCTGGTATTCATGGATGTGCAGATGCCCGGGATGGACGGACTTGAGGCGACTCGGCGCATTCGAGCTCCGGATTCACGGGCGCTTGATCCCCGGGTGCCCATCATCGCCATGACAGCCCATGCCATGCAGGGCGACCGTGAGAGATGCCTGGCGGCCGGCATGGACGACTACGTGGCGAAGCCGGTCATGCCGGCCGCCCTGCGTGCCGTGCTGGAGAAATGGCTGGCCCCGGCAGCCGCACCGGCCGCTGGCGGGAGCGGAGGAGCGGCTTCGGTCTTCGACCGCGTGGCCCTGCTTGAGCGTCTCCTTGGCGACACCGTGGTGCTGCACGGACTCGCCGGGATCTTTCTTGAAGAAACGCCCGGCTTCCTCGCTCTGCTCCAGGAGAGCCTCGACCGAGGCGACCTGCCCCGCGCCATCGCTATTGCCCATGGTCTGAAGGGTTCGGCGGCGAACATCAATGGCGCGGCCCTGAGTCAGGCGGCCCACGAGATTGAACTGGCCGGCAAGGCCGGCGATCGCGCCGGCATGACCGCGAGCCTGCCCGGGGTGCTCCGGCATTTCGAGCTCCTCGCCGCGGCGCTCCGCGAGGAAGCGACATAGGCCTGAGTCGTGCTTGCACGCGCCGCCAGTGGGACAACGCAGGCCTGCAGCAACTCCCGCATGATTTCGACTCCCTGTCACGTATAGCCGTTGCTTAGTGGGAGTGGTGGGGTAGCGTCTCGCCATGTTCGCGCCAGGGTTTTGCACTCCGTTGGTCCAGGG
>CAJCBL010000142.1 GCA_903960515.1 uncultured Verrucomicrobiota bacterium | reverse complement strand
CAGCGCCCCAACAGCCTCCTCCATGGGCGCGGGTGGTTCATTCTGGGCAAAGCAGTTGGGCGGGGGCAGCGGGTGGCAAGTCGTGGTTATCCCAGGTCGCGTTCAAGAGGAGACTAATGCCGAGTCCGTGTAGCAGGAGCGTGGTTGCACGCGATGGGCGCTCATCCTGAAAGCGAACTGGAGTCAGGGAATCCAACTTTTGCTGGCGGGTTCAAGCCGGTGGGCCGCCCGCGCCGGTGAGGGGCGCCGCGGCCTGGGGCCGGCGGGGCTCCGAGCGGGAGCGAAAGAGGGCCGCGGCGGTGGCGGCCCGCTCGGGGGGGCGCGCCTCACTTCAGGTGGAGGCTCTCGACTTCGATCACCCGCTTGGTGCCCTGCTCGTTGATGGTGCGGGCGGTGCCGTAGACGATCACGACACGGTCCTCGAAGAGCGCGATGTTGTCGGTGAGCAGCAGGCGGCTGACATCGAGGTAGGCGAAGCGGTTGCCCGAGGGATCCAGCAACTGGAAGTTGTAGGGGTGCTTGTAGGTGATGAAGTTCTGGGTGGCGGCGAAGCGCCCCTCGAAGAAACGCGGCAGGGCGGCGCGGCCCACCTCGCCGGTGGCGGCCGCACCGGCGACGATCACCGGGGCGCGGGCGGGGGCGGCGGGCCCACGGCCGGCGCCGGGATTGCCGGAGAGCTTGATGTATCCGGTGATGGGCTTCTCGACCTTGTAGGAGGTGAAGTCGCCGTGGAGGTTGGCCAGCTCGGCCTTGTCGCCGGGGAGCATGGTGGCCACCACGGGGGCGCGGCGGTCGGGGCGCAGGTAGAAGAAGGAGCCCGGCTTAACGTCGAGGTTCTTGCCCACGTCCTTGTTGTCTACGTACAGCTCGTGGTTGCCGGCGACCGCGACGGCCATCCAGCCGTAGGGCGCGGGTTCGGCCGGGTCCAGGGCGGGCTGGGGGTCGCTGCCGGTGGGCAGCACCCCCAGCACGGTGGCGGAGGCGTCGGGCCGGGCGTAGATGCTGGCATCGCGGGAGAGCGGCTCGGCCAGCAGTGCGGAGCTGCCGGCGGCCAACAGGAAACCAAGGAGGAGGGCGCGGAGTTTCATGGCGGGATGGAGACGGGAGTTCAGGAGGCTCGCGAGGAGCGGAAAATGAGTTTGATCTCGTCCTTATCCAGAACGCGAGCACCCCGCAACGGCAATCCGCTCAGCTTGAGCTGGCCAATCTGCACGCAGGTGATACGGCGCACATCGCAGCCGATGTTGGTGAACAGTTCGCGCAGGCCGCGTCCCCGACCGTGGGTTACGTGCACCTCCAGCTCGCTGGAGGCGCCCTCGGCATCGGGGCGAAGGATGAAGACGTGTTCGGCGGCGACCAGTTCGTCCTCGATGCGCACGCCCCGGAGCAACTGGGCCACGCGGTTGCGGGGGAAGGGCTGCTTGAGCGAGACGTGCATGCGGCGTAGCACCGGATCGGAGGCACGGGCGATGCGATCGGCCAGGGCGCCGTCGGAGGTGAGCAGCACCAGGCCGTCGGCCTCCAAGTCGAGGCGGCCGGCGATGAGGAAGCGCTGTTTGGCGAACTGCTTGGGGGCCAGGTCGAAGACGGTTTCGGGGTGGCGGCCGTCGGGGGTGCCGCAGACCACGCCCTTGGGCTTGTGCACCAGCAGGGTGACCTTCTCGACGATGGCCGAGGTGCCCGCCCCGATGGTCTTGCCGCGGATGGATACGCGATCGACCCCCGGGGTGACCTTCTGGCCGAGCTCGGCGACCTTGCCGTTGACCGCGACTTCGCCGGCTTCGATCATGGCCTCGGCGGCGCGGCGGGAACAAACGCTGGCATCGGCGAGGAATTTTTGCAGGCGGACGGTCTCCATGGTTGTGCTATTGGCGGCGAGTTGGCGCGGGAAACCAAGCCTAAAGGTCTGCGCAGGCCCGAGTAAGCTGCCAAGGTGGCTGAGCCGTGAGCATGCAGTTCGCTTGTCGGGGCGGACCTTGCGGCCATACCGGTTCGATCAATGGCGGTGCGTCGCGCCAGCGTGTTTCGCCGCGATGAAGGCGGGAGCTACGAGCCTACACCGCCTTCGGTGGAGGAGGAGAGGCGGAGGCAGAGCCGCTGGCGCGGGCCATTGCATGGTTGCCGTTGAGCCGCGACCATTCCGACGTAGGAGCGTGCTTGCACGCGATTCTGGGGTGAGACGCGACCATTCCGTTGTAGGCGCCTGCTTGCACGCGAAATATTCCACTTCGCTTTCAAGAACAGGACCTATCGCGTGCAAGCACGCTCCTACACGGGCTTGGCAGAACGCGCATTAATCGTGTCCATTCTATCGAGAGCCCTGAGCCCAGCGCCGGGTTCGGAATCACCGAGCGAGACAGCGGAGGCGCGCCTGCTCCTGAGCCGGTCTCTGGTGGCACGGCTCCGGGCTCTCCGCGCTGGTCACTCGGCCCTCGGCGCTCGACGCCCGCCTTGAACTCCCGCTGGCCTACGCCATTGCGGGTCCGGGTCATAAACTCCTATGACACGTTCGGGCCCGCCTGAGCTTGGCCTGCCCGGGCTGTTCCTAGATAGTTCCCGGCAGTCGGTATCCCCTTTTCCCCAAACCATGACCATCGCCCCGAGTATGAACGCTGTATCCCGTTTCGCTATAGGCAGGCTCCGTGCCTGTGCTGCGGCCCTTGCGCTCGCATCGATAATCGCATCGACTATCGGCCTCGCCACCCCTGCCGCAGCCCATGATTGGCAGTGGACCTCCTCGGACCAGTACGGCACCTGCAAAGACTCCGTGAAAGCGGAGATTTCAAACGGTGTGTGGGGGGCCAACGATGGCTGGAAACAGACGATCTACGTCTACAGCCATTGCGATTGGGAGGTGAAGTCCAACTTGAAGGCCCAGCAGTATATCGGGTCCTATCCGCGAGCCTCGGTCAAGATCGGCAAACCGGTCAACGATGTGGCCAATGCTGCCCAGCCGCTCATGACCGTCTTTAGCGTGACTACGGACCGCAGCGGCGTGTTCGATCACGCCTACGATATTTGGGCCGACGGCGAGCAGTATGAGGTGATGATCTGGAACGACTGGGGTGGCGGGCTCAAGCCGATCGCCTCATCCTACGACGGCAGCGGCCCGGTGCCGACTTGGCGCGACGCCAATATCGGTGGGCGGATGTATAATGTCTACACAGGCAAGGGCGGCAGCGGCCCCTACTGCATCTCGTTCCTGCCGACCGGCGGCATCCCCGTGAATAGTGTCACCCTCAATATTTCAGAGTTTCTCAAGTGGATCAGCGCTAAGAACTACTGGAGCAATCCTACCCTCACCAGCGTGCAGTTGGGCTGGGAGATTTGCGATACCTACGGCCGTGAGATGACCTTTACGGTCAATGACTTCGAAGTATACCAAGGTACCAGGCCCCCGTTGCCCCCGCCATTCCCTCCGGCCCCGGAACCGGTTTACCCGATGCACCTCAATGTAGGTGGCGACGAATTGGGCGCGTTTTGGGCAGACTGGTATTCGTTCGGTGGCAGCACATCCTCCACGGTCGCCACTATCGACCTGTCGGCGCTCCCGGCTCCGGTGCCCGCGATGGCCGTCCTCCAGGACGATCGCTGGGGTGTGTTCACCTATACGTTCACCAAGCTCACCCCCGGTGCTGACGCCGACGTCAATCTGTATTTTGTCGAGACCTATTATCAAGCGAGCGGCAAGCGCCAGTTCAATGTCGCCATCAATGGCGCCACAGCGCTGACCAACTTCGACATCTTCGCCTCCGCCGGCTCGAAAAACAAGGCGGTATTCAAGACCTTCAAAACGAAGGTCGATGCCGCCGGAAAGATCCTGCTTTCCTTCGAGAAGGGTGCTGCGGATATGCCTTCAGTTGCCGCCATCGAGGTCATCTCCGGCCCCCCGACGGTTGCAGTCGCTGTGGCCCCGGCGATCAAGTCGCTCCTGCCCAGCGGTTCCGCGGATTTCACCGCTACTGTCACCAACGCGACCAATCCCGCTGTCACCTGGAAGATTGACGAAGGGGACGGCGTAGGCGGCAGTGTGAGCGCACTTGGCCACTATGTGGCCCCCGCTACGCAAGGTGTCTATCATGTACGCGCCACCAGCGTTGAAGATACCACGAAGTCAGCCGTCGCTACCGTCACGGTAGCCCCTGTCACCGTCACTGTGGCACCTGCCTCTACTACACTGGCCACTGGTGCCTCCACCACCTTCACAGCGACTGTTACCAGCACCGACAACACGGCCGTCACCTGGAAGGTTGACGAACTCACCGGGGGTAGCGTCAGCACCACTGGCGTGTACACTGCACCCGCCATCGAAGGCAGCTTCCATGTGCGCGCCACCAGTGTTGCCGACACCACAAAGTCGGCCACCGGTATCGCTGTGGTCACCAAGACCCCGGCGCCCCCGGATCTCTTTATATGCACTGGCGGCCCGGCCACTGACAAATTCGTAGCCGATGTGTACTTTTCGGGCGGCACGGTTGCCACGAAGGCTACGGCTACCATGGATACCTCTCTGCTTACTGCTGTGATCCCGCAGACGGTCCTACAGAGCGAGCGCTACGGCCCGATGACCTACACCATTCCCGGGTACATTGCGGGCCAGTCGTATACGGTCACCATGTATTTTGTCGAAACGTGGTGGACTGCCGCCAACCTTCGAGCTTTCAATGTGGCGATCAACGGCAACCAGGTGTTGACCAACTTCGACATCTTCGCCACCGCCGGCAATGCCAAGAACAAGGCCGTAGAGAAGAGCTTTGCGGCCACGGCCGATGCTAGCGGTAAGATCACGATCGCCTTTTCCAACGGTTCGGCCGACCAGCCTAGGATCAACGGCCTAGCGATTACCAGCGCGGGCACGCCACCGGTTACCAGAATTCCTCTTTATATCGACGTGGGTGGCGCTGGGACTGGTGACTATATCGCCGACGCATACTTCACAGGCGGTACGGCCGCTTCCACCACAGCCGCCATCAACACCTCGGCGCTGGCCATGACCGTTCCGCTGGCGGCACTGCAGAGTGAGCGCTGGGGCCCGATGATCTACACGGTCCCGAATATCAATGCCGGAGCCTACAATGTGTCGCTGTTCTTCACCGAGGGTTATTGCACCGGTGCCGGTCAGCGCCAGTTCAACGCCAAGATCAACGGCAGCCCAGTACTGACCAACTTCGACATCTTCGCAGCGGCCGGCACCATGAACAAAGCGGTCCAGAAGGACTTCGTGGCGATGGTTGGGGCGGACGGCAAACTCGTGATCGAGTTCGCCATCGGAGCAGCCAACAATCCGAAGATCGACGCGATCGCAATCACTGTTGCAGGCCATCCACCGACCATCACCGCGATCCCGAACCAGACGATCTTGGTCAATACAGCGACCGGGGCGCTCCCCTTCTTCATAAATGATGTAGATACTCCCGCCGCCAACCTGACTCTGTTGGCCAGTTCGAGCAATCCGACTCTCATCCCGCCGGCCAATATCGTATTTGGCGGCAGCGGTGCCAATCGCACCGTTACCGTTACCCCTGCTGCCGGCCAAGTAGGCACGGCCACAGTCGGCGTGCAGGTAAAGAATACCGCTGGCGCCAGCAGTTCGGTGCAGTTCACCGTGACTGTCCAACTCGCGCCCCCGCTCCCCATACTCGACCGCAACGGCGATGGCATCTCCGATGTCTGGGCTGCCCTGTATCCGACGGCTGGCGGCCCCGCGGCCGACCCCGATGGCGACGGTCAGAACAACTTGGCCGAGGCGCAGGCTGGCACCGATCCCCTTCGTGGGGCCAGTTGCTTCAGCGCCACGACCACACGCGATGCTTCCGGTAATATCATCGTCCGTTGGTTTGGGGTTGCCGGCAAGCACTACTATATCGAGGCCTCCACCGATATGCACAACTGGACGGAGCTTGCGGCTGACTACCTTGGCAGCGGCGCCGAGATCTCAGCCAACGTCCGCCCTGCCGGTACCGCCGATACGCGTAGTTTCTGGCGCGTCGTTGTATTCGACGTCGATTCCACCGCCAGCGGACTCAACGATTGGGAGAAGACCCATATGGATATGGTGGCCACCGTTGGCGCCACCGCCGGGGCCAACGGCGGCATCAGCCCCGCCGGCAGTCAGTACGTGGCCAAGGGCGGCAGCCTCACTTTCACCATAACACCCGCCTCGGGTTATGTGATCGATGCGGTCCTGGTCAATGGCGTGAGCGTTGGGGCCGTGAGCACGTACACCTTCGCCAACCTGCAGGCGAGCCCCTCGATCAGCGCCAGTTTCAAGTTGAGCAATACGCCCGACTGGAGCCGCCCCGAGTCCATTACAGCCAATTGGATGGTGCACTATCTGGGCCGGGGAATCAACCTCGGGAATACCTACGAACTGGGTCTGCAAGCCAAGGATTTCAACTCGGTCAAGCGGGTGGTTGATGCTTACATCGCCGCCGGCTTTGCTCATGTGCGCATTCCGGTTTCGTGGGGCAATCGCTCGGATGGATCAGGCAATGTGGGCATCGACGCCAATGGCAATCCCACCGATGGCGACATCCGAGTGCTCAAGCAGTTGGTCGAATATTTAACCAAGCAGGTGAATCCGCAGCGGATTTTGCAAGGCAAGCAGCCGATCCTCGTCATGATCGATACACATCATGAAGAGTGGGCGATGAACGACCTGCTCGGCAGCGGGAACTACGAAAACAACATCCGGAGGCTGGAGACGATCTGGCGCGGCATCTGCACCATATTCCGCGATCAGCCGGACACCCTGCTGTTTGAGCTCTTCAACGAGCCCCACCTGAACATGAATGTGGCGAATGCCGTCGATACCGTTGTGGATATGAACAAGCGGATGTATGCGGTGATTCGCAACTTCACCACCGCCGATGGCAAGAAGCCCCATCAGTACCGCAAACTGGTGTTTGGTGGCATCAACTATAACAGCACGTGGGGCCTGTACTACACCTATTCGAGCCAGGACCGCCTGCCGGGCGGGGGCTCCGACCGGTACATATTGGGAACTTATCACTTCTACAACCCCATCGGCACTGCCGGCGAGGAGTATGACAAGGTGCGGAACCAATTCCAGCAGGCTTTCAATGTGCCGGTGATCATGGGCGAGTACGGCACGGACCATCGGAATGGAGTTCAGCAAACCGATCGCGATTATTATCGCAATGCCGGCAACTGGGGTGTGGCCCGTGGCTTTGCGGTCACCGCCTGGGATGACAACGGCTGGTTCAGGGTCTTTGATCGCGGGAGCAATACCTGGGCGGTGCCGCTGTCCGATCTGTTTGGCGATGGCTCAGTGCCCCCGGCCCCGAGTACCCCATAGCGTGTGCGGGCCCTGGTCGGGCCGAAAATAGCCCGGATGCGCGGGCCACAGTGAGTTTTCCAAAGCGCCCCTTCGGGGGCGCTTTTTATTTAGCGAGGGCGTTGGCCCCAGGGAATGGGTCCCGATGCTCGCGCCAACAGGGGGCCAAGTGCGAAGCCGTTCAGCTCCCCACAGAGAACGGCGAACTCCTGCTAGGAGCCTGTCGGACTGAGAAATCAGCCCTGCCGTCGGTGCGACCCATATTTTCACGGTTATTGGCCTAAAACCGTTTTCCGAGGAACCGAAACCGATTGAGTCCTCGCATCGGGCGCGTTGTCGCTGCAATTTACCT
>CAJCBL010000141.1 GCA_903960515.1 uncultured Verrucomicrobiota bacterium | reverse complement strand
GCCTTGCGCCTGACCACAGCCAAATACTACACCCCCGGCGGCCAGGTGATCCACGGCCACGGCATCGCCCCCGACGTGGAGCTTGCGATCTCCGCCGAGGACGACCGCAAGCTCGGTATCCAGCGCCTGCGCGGCGACCTCACCGACCGGGCGGCGTTCAAGGAGCGCTTCGATTTCGAACCCATCGCCGACCGCCAACTGGAGGCGGCCATCGACGTGCTTCACGGCGTGCTCGTATTCGCTCCGTCCCCCACCCTCTCCCCGGCGCAACTCGCCAGCCATACCCTACCATGATCCTCGGCGTCGAAAGCTCCTGCGACGAAACCGCGCTCGCCCTCTTCGATCCCGCCGCCGGCCTGTGCGGCGAGTGGGTGCACAGCCAGATCGCGCTGCACCAGCCCTACGGAGGGGTGGTGCCCGACCTCGCCAGCCGCGAGCACCTGCGGCACTTCGCCCCGCTGCTGCGCGTGGCCGCCGGCGCCTGCGACCTGCGCACCGTCACCCAGATTGCGGTTACGCGCGGCCCCGGCCTGGCCGCATGCCTGGCGATGGGAGTGTCGGTGGCCAAGGCTCTGGCCCTGGAATGGGGCGTGCCGGTGGTGGGCGGCAAACACCTGCGCGGCCACGCCTGGTCGCCCTTCATCAACCTGCACGCCGAGTGCCCGGCCCACTTCGATGAGCGTATCGACGCACTGCTGCCCCACCTGGGCCTGCTCGTCTCCGGCGGCAACACTATCCTGCTGCAGATCGACAAGGCCCGCCGCATCTCCGTGCTCGCCTCCACCCTCGACGACGCCGCCGGCGAAGCCCTCGACAAGGGTGCCAAACTACTGGGCCTCGGCTACCCCGGAGGCCCGCTCATCGAGAAACATGCCTCCACCGGCCGCGCCGACGCCTTCGCATTCCCCCGAGGCAACAACTCCCGCGGCACTCTGGATTTCAGCTACTCGGGCCTCAAAACCTCCCTGCGCTACACCCTGGAGAAACTCACCGGCGCCGAGGTGCATGCGCGCCTCGACGACCTCTGTGCCAGCTTCCAGGCGGCCGTGGTCGAATCGCTGGCTCGCAAAACCGGACACGCCCTGGACGCCGGTGCCTTCCGCAGCGTGGGCCTCTCGGGCGGAGTGGCCAACAACCGCGCCCTGCGCGCCGCCATAGCCGAGGTGGGCCGGCGGCGGAGCGCGCCGGTCTTCGCCGCCGAGCCGCGGCACACCGGCGACAACGCCGCGATGATCGCCTTTGCCGCATGGATGGGCCGCGCCCGTGCCGGTGGAATTGACCCTTTGGCCAGGGCGCATAGATGCGGTCGCCGTAGGCGGAGATCCAGTATCCGCCGGATGCTGCCCGGGGCGCAGTTCGAAACAAGGCGCTGAAGGCTCCACCCTGAACCTAAAAGAAGCAGTTAGGAGCCTACCGACGCTGGGATTGCGTCGGAAAATGGCGGAGACAAGGAGTTGGCGTGCTCAACCGGCCGCAGCGGCCGGCACTGGCGGGGGCGCCGGGCCGGCGGTTTTCATTTGTTCGGCAAATACATGACACATAATCCGCCGCCAGCGCTCCAGTGGCTCCAACTGCTGCGCAGTTGCCAGCAGGTCGCGTAAGAAGCTCATAGCGCGGACGATACGGGGGCGCAACTCGGGGGCATCGCCGTGCAGCAGCCGCACGGCCAGTCGGCGTTGGCCAGCATGCTGGCTTTGGCGGGCCACCCCGCCCAGCAGACGGGGCCGGCTGCGGACTGCTTCGTGGTGCTGCTGGGGTTCGATGAGCCGCGCGTAAAGACTCCACCAATTGGATACTAGAACGATCATTCGTGCACTGGTCTGGCAAACGCGCAGTTTGCGCGAGGTGAAACCGCCCCAGCCCCACTGGTTCTTGAGCTCGTCGAACGGGTTCTCCGCATCGCCGCGTTCGCGATACAGCAGGGCCAGCGTCATCGGCTCATGATGGAGGTTTGTCACCAACAGTTGGTATTCGAATTCGAGCAACTCTACGGTGGCTTGCACCCCGCAGTTTTTCCACAACGGCAGCGCCCGACGTTTGTCACCCCGACGCTGGGCTCGCGGTCCAGGCGCGGTCTCCATCCGGCGCCGCAGGGCGATCACGCGGCGGCGCCTCGTCCAGCCATCCAACTGCAACTCTGCCTCGGCGGCCTCCCATCCTTGTCCTATGGGCTTCAATACCGACTGGGTTGCCGACTCCAAGTGCAGCAGCAGGGCGCGGGCGTTCTTGGTGCGACGCAATTTGAACAGATAGCCCAACGAGCTTTTCTCACAGCGGGCCATGACACCCTCCTGCCCGTATCCGCAGTCGCCGCGCACAAACTGCGGCCACCGGGCACGGGGCTGCGCATCCAGCCAATCGAACATACCATCCAAGCCGTAGTTCACGCCGTCTTCATTACCAGGGCGCACTTCCACGTCCAAACATAGGCGCAGGCCCGCCATCCAGTAGGTGTGGAAGGCGTGGCTGGGACGACCCGGTTTCTTCGGATTGTAGCCGTATTCTGCCCCCTCTTGCTGGCCGTAGAGCGGCTTGATGGTCACGTCCGTATCCATGACCCAGGGCTGAGCGAGCAGTTCCTCCACGACCGCATTGAAGCGCCCGCGCATCCACTGAGCAGCCTCGGTAGGCTTGAGCCGGTAGAGGGCGCGCCGCACACTATCTTCACTCACCAGAGCCGCCACCCCCCATCATTCCGGCCGCGAGCGTGTCGTAACGCAACGCCTCCAGCTGCGCGAAGCGTCGGCACCCGCTGAGTACGCCAAGCACCATAGTGGCCAATACCGCACGCTTGTCCGGGGCGTTGGGACTGGTGTAGGTAGGTAAGCGGGGCGTGCTCACACAACGCCTCGAAGTGCCCGCTGGCTTGCAGAAATTGCGCGAAAAACACCAGCGGCCCCACCGGGCTCACCGGCAGTTCCTCGTCGTAGTCGATGCGGAAGCGTCCGCCGGGGGTATCCACTACCATATCCTGATCACATTCACCCGGCGGGTGAACGCACAACTCAAGCCCTTTAGGAGTCATCCCCACGCTTATCAGACACTTGCGCCTTCAAGGACACTCTCAACTGCTTCGTTTAGGCTGAAGCTTTCCGGCTGGAGTTCCTGAACGCCTTCGCCGCCCAGCTACGCGGACAAAGCGCTCGCGAGCTTCGCTACGAGGAGAGGTTTCCCTCGGGCCAGGCCTTCGCGTAGGCGGCCAACACTTTCTCGATCTCTATATCAGTATCGGGAGGAAGGCGCCGGCGGCTCGCCTCGGCGTCGAACCACGCGAGAGTGCGGCGGATGCCCTCGCGATAGGCGATGCGTGGCCGAAACTCAGGCACGGCGCGCCGGAGCTTCGAGTTGTCAAAGATCGCCGTGTGCGACTTGTCGCCGAGCAGAGTGCCCTCCAATTGCGGCAGCCAGGCCACCAACAACTCGGACGGGATATGCACAAGCGTGGGAGGCGGCGCCCCGGCTGCGGCGGCGGTCTGAATATAGAGTTCGTTCCAAGTGAGCACCTCGTCGGAGGTGATCTGGAAATCCTCTCCCAGGGCGCGGGCGTTGCCGAGCAGGCCCAGCAGCCCCTGGGCGAAATCCTCGGAGTGGGTGATCGTCCACAGGCTGGTGCCGTCGCCGGGCACGATCACCGGTTGCCCCCTGCGCATCCGCTCAATGGCGGTGAAATCCAGCCATCCACCAATCGGCAATAGTATCACCGTGTCGTAGGTATGCGACGGGCGGATGATCGTGAAGGGAAACCCCGCCTGACCGGCGACGCGCAGCGCATGCTCGCAGGCGATCTTGTTGCGGGAGTATTGCCAGTGCGGATTCTCAAGCGGGGTGCGCTCGGTGATGGGGGCGAAAGTGCGCGGCTTGGCGTAGGCCGAGGCTGAGCTGAGGAACACATATTGCCGGCAACGGCCGCTGAAGAGCCGCACATCGCGCTCGATCTGCGCGGGCTCGAAGGAGATAAACTGCACCACAACATCGAAGTGGTGCGGCGCCAGCGCGGCCGCCGCTGCGGCCTCGTCGTTGATATCGCAGTGCAGGTCATGCGCGCCGGCGATGCCGGGCCGGCCGGGCCGGTGGAGCAGCCAGAGTTCGTGCCCCAGCGCGAGCGCGAGCCGGCTGCAGGAGCTGCTAATGTTTCCAGTGCCGCCGACAAAGAGGAGTTTCATGAGCAAGAGGGGCGGAAGGCTGAATGCTGAAGGCGGAAGGCGGGAGCCGGAGAGCCGGTTGAGATAACCGGCGCTCCCCAAAACTGCGACCGCGCAGGCCGACCCTATAGACGGGCCTGCGCCACCGCTGCGACTCGCCCCGCCTCAGCCGTACCCATGCAATCGTACCGCTTTGCGCTCTGGCAGTGCACG
>CAJCBL010000140.1 GCA_903960515.1 uncultured Verrucomicrobiota bacterium | reverse complement strand
GCTTTTACGACCGAGCTTGTGCGGGGCGGGGCGCCCCTTCCCGTGTCGGTTATGACTGGATGGTTCCCGTTGCCTCATTCCAAATTGCTACCAAGATTTGGCTTCGATAAGAAGCTGCTTTTTCCTGTTTCACTCACCACAGCCTCACTTGATTGTTCCCCCTGCGGGGCAGCCTGTGCGGAGGCGAGCGTAGCGAGCCGTAGCGTGGCTTGCCCCGCAGGGGGAACCAGGGCTGGGATCGGCTGCACATCGGGCCACTCCTCCACTCCTCCCAGGACAAGTCTGCGCGCCATAGTCCGCCGCCACTCGCCGATCCGTCGTTGGAGCGTCCGCAGCAGTTTGCCGCCGAACTGGCCCGGATACTTTTCGTTCCGTTTTTGCAACAGGACCTTGGCGATGCTGTCTGGTTCCTTTTGCAGCCAAAGCAATATATCGGTCCAAACCTCTTTGAACGGATCCTCTCGGGTCCGCCAGTATCGCGCTTTCGACGCATCTTTCCGATGCGTCGCACGCGCTTCACCCGAGCGCCACAGTTGCGGCAAGCCAGCGAGAAATTGATCCAAGCTTTTTCGCCCAGGGCCGTCGCCCGGTTCCCCGGTGCTCAACGCCGCCAGCGCCGATTGCCCTTGTCGAATCCGATGCAGCAATTCCACCGGGTCTAATTGATCTCGTTGCTTTCGCAAGGTCGCCTTGATCGCCGCAGCGACCGCCGCGTGCGCCAGCAAGCGATCACAGGGTGCCGCCGGTGGGTGATACAACTTTTTGATTTTCGCCCCTTCGCGGATCCGCTCCCGCAGTTTGAAGGCGGGCTGAAAATAGTTCACGTACGGACGCACGGCCCCCAACCACTGCGCCAACGCTTGGCCCGCCACGATCCCGGAGAAACGCTCGGGCCCCACCATTCGGCGAATCACGGCGCCATTCTTTTGTTCAATCCAGGCTTGGTCATTCTTGTGATGCGGCCGGGAGCGCGTAAACACGATTCCGGCCAGTTTGCAATACGAAGCCAAGGTCTCGTTGATAAACGCTCCGTCGTTGTCCGAATCGATCCCCCGCGTGGGCACGGGCAATTGCTGGCCAATGCGGGCGAGACCCTCGATCACCAAAGTCTGCTCCCGAGCCAGCAGCGCGACGGCTTCCACCCAGCCGGAACAAACGTCCGTAGCCACCAGGCTAGGGAGATACTCTCCGGCCATCGAACCCCCACCGTGAACCACAAAATCAATCTCCAGAAAACCGGGCAAGGGATCCTTCCAATCCGCGAACGTCTTGATCGGGATCTCTTTGGTCAGCTGCTTGGCCAGTCGCCTTCTCCTGCGTAGGCCGGCCCCTTTGCGCACGGGCGTGAGCAGGCGATCAAGCGTCGCGGCGCTCACGGCCATCAACTTCTTCCGAACTTCCGGGTCCAGTTCCAAGTGCCCGTGCTTTTCCATGGCTTGCATCAGGTGCGGAATCGCCGCCTGCAATCGTTTCCCACAGATGCGGTCGGCCGTTTCCCAGAGCAAAATCAAGGCGGCCTTCACCGCTTCGTCGTAGACACGCTCGCTCTCGATCCCCCCGGCCACTCGCACTTCGGCCGGCGGGTTCAGCAACCGAATCGCGTGCTTGCGATGGTAGCCAGACACCGCCGTGAACTCGGTGAGAAGCACCCCCTTTTCCAACTTGGAGGATTGCTCCTAACGGGTTCTGAGCGCTTCCACAATTTCCTTCCGTGCCGCATTGCTGATGGTGTCCATTTATTGGCTCTGGGTTTTGGTAACATTCTACTGAGGCAATGGCCTGGACTTGGTAACAAATACCATGAGTCAAGGCGCTGTGAAGTTGAAAGTGCGGTTGGTAAGTCTGCGCCTGCCCAGTGGGGAATTGGAAGTGCTGGCCACCTCGTGGCTGGAGGAGGTCGCCTCTACCCGACGGCGGAGTTCTTGACCGTGTATCACTGGCGCTGGGGCCACGAGACCTTCTATCTGATGCTCAAGGGCCGGTTGGAACTGGAGAATTTCAGCGGGCAGACCGTGGAGGTGGTCGAACAGGATGTGCCAGCGGCGCTGCTACTGGCCAATTTGAAGAGCGTGCTCAGTGAGCCGGCGCAGGC
>CAJCBL010000139.1 GCA_903960515.1 uncultured Verrucomicrobiota bacterium | reverse complement strand
GAGCTCGCGCGCACCGGCTACTGCATCGTCAGCGGCCTGGCCCGCGGCATCGACACCGCCGCCCATGAGGGCGCACTCGAGGCCGGAGGAGCCACCGTGGGCGTGCTGGGCAACGGCATCGACATCATCTACCCGCCGGAAAACCTGGAGCTGTATCGTAGGGTCGAAGCCGGCGGGGCGATCGTGAGCGAGTTCCCCTTTGGCAGGCGGGCCGACCGGCAAAGCTTCGCGATGCGCAACCGCATCATCTCCGGCCTGTGCGCCGCAGTGGTCATCGTGGAATGCGACGTGAGCGGCGGCGCGATGATCACTGCGAAATTCGCCGGCGAGCAGGGGCGCACTGTCTTCGCTGTTCCAGGACGCATCGACCAGCCCTCCAGCGCCGGCTGCCACCAACTCATCCGCGATGGGGCGATGCTCTGCACCAGCACCGACGACATACTACAGGAGCTTAACGCGCTCCCGGGCTTCCGCCTCGCTGCCGACGGCACCACCGTGCCCACAGCGAAGCCCAAGCCCGAGCTCACAGAGGTCGAGGCCAAGGTCTACGCCTGCTTTGCCGGCGGGGCGCTACTCACCATCGACGACCTCGCCGAGCACACCGCCCTGCCCTACTCCGAGCTGGCCCCCGCCCTGATGATGCTTGAGTTGAAGAAGCTCGCAGCCCGCCGCCTCGACGGCACCTACGAAGCCCGAGGCACCTACGAAGCCCGAGGCACCTGAGCCGCAACCCTAAACACGACAATTCAAACAGATCACAGAGGAACGAAAAAGCCTCTGAACCCTTTCGGATTCAGAGGCTTGAAATTGGCTGCCCAGGTAGGGATCGAACCTATGACCAAGTGATTAACAGTTTCACGTTTTGCGTGCCCGCTCCTGTCGACTATTGTCTGCTTGCGGCCCTAAAATTTCGGGATTTCTCCTATGAGAAATGGTCGGAGCACAATGAAAAGAAAGGGAAATGTGAAGACATTGCCGGACCGGAAAAGTGGCCAAGAAGTGGCCAAGCAGAATGGCCAAGCATCTGCCAGCCGCTACCGGCTGGAATACTGGCACGAGCGACTGTTCAAGAAGACATTCACCCGTGACAACGCTCGCCGCGTGGTGGACGAGTGGTCGGTACGCCTTCAGCATCTCGGCCAACGCGAGGCATTCGCTCTCGGCTCCGCCAATGCCAGCACTGCAGCAGCGAAGGCTAAGACCATCGCGACCTTTCTTGAAGCCAACGGCTGGGCCGCGACATTGGCCAAGTTCAAACCGGCCACCGCAACCAAGATCACGGTCTGCACGCTGGGCGAGTTCTTAGCCGACGTTGGAAAACGCAGCCATCTTAAACCCGCAACAATCCGCCGGTATGCCGTGCGACTACGAAAGCTTGTTGGCGACATCTCCAAACTCGACGCGGGGCTGAGTGCCAAAGCTCGCCAGAAGAAATACGATTACGTGAATGGCGGGCACAAGGAATGGCTCGCCATGGTGGACGCCCAGTCGCTCGTTGTGCTCACCCCGGAATCGATCAGCGGGTGGCGCAATGCCTACGTCGCGAAGGCCGGCACGGACCCCGTTGAGCGAAAATCGGCGGAGAGATCGGCCGCAACCGTCCTGCGATGCTCGCGCGCGCTCTTCTCTGAAGACGTACTTGCGGTGCTTAAGGTCGTCCTCCCTCCGAGTCCATTTGCGGGCGTGAAGCTAAAAGATCCGGGGCCACAGCGCTACCACTCGGCCGTCAATCCGGAGTGGTTGCTGAACTGCGCTGAGAGCGAACTTCGGAATCAGCACCCCCAGCAGTATCTCGCCTTGGTCCTGTGCCTTTGGGGCGGCCTACGTCGCAAAGAAGCCGACACACTGACCTGGGCGCAGATCGATTTCACCGCCGGTCAAATCCACATCCGCCGCACTGAGTATTTCGAGCCGAAGACTGAGGAGAGCCAGCGCACCGTCGACCTTGCGCCCGCGGTCCTCGACATCCTGCGCGGTTTCAAGGAGGGCAGCCAATCGGAGTTCGTTCTGGATGGCGGCGACGCTAACCCGGCCGCGACCTACGACTACTATCGGGCCGATTGCACCTGGCGGGACCTGCACGCATGGCTCAAGGCCCACGGCGTCCTCCAGCAAAAGGCGATTCACTACCTACGCAAAGAAAGCGGATCACTCGTGGCCACCGCCTTCGGCATCGAAGCCGCCCGCCAGCACCTCGGGCACCGCGACATCCGCACTACCTCGGCCCACTACGTCCAGAAGGTGCGCCGGATCGAAGTGCAACTCCCCGTCGCCAAGAAAGCAGACGACGCCCAGGCGAAGAAGGTCGAACAATGACCAAGTAGTCATAAAGTCATGTCCCCACTCCCCTCCCTGTCGTGGGAGAACGCTTGGCCGGCTTGAAGGAACCGTAAACGGTCTCACGCGAAGCCAGGAATCGCCGATCACTTCCTGCGCTTGTCCGAGGCGGTAGATCACCCTGAACCGACCGACCCGCAGTCGGTAGAACCCGATCAGTTCGCGCTCAAGCGGTTTGGCGTCCTGCGTAACACCATTGGCCAGATCGTCTAGAGGGCGCCGGATTTCCTTGCGCGCATCCGGGTGGCAGTGCGCAAAGCCTCAACCACTTGATCGGAAATATTCATGCCGGGACATCCTTGGCTTCGGTGTAGCGCACCTCGCCGGCATGCAGGCGCGCGAGGTGAGCCAAAAAGCCAGTATCCGAAAGCGGCTCCTTGGTTTCATCGGCACGCAGATCGAAAGGGACGTTTCCTTCCTCCTCGATCTTGGCGAAAAACACGTTCACGGCTTCGCCCGGCTTGAGCCCGAACCGAGCGAGTATCTTTTCGGCTCGCTTGAATCGTGCGGCAGGAATGTGGGTACGCAGATAGGCCGTTTTGCTCATGTGCCCAATCCCGCCCCAAATGGTCATTGCGTCAAGGCGACGCATCCTTGGCTGTAGGCTCTTTACTGTGGATTAGAATTGCCCACAGCGCCGCCAACCAGCCTGCCGCTGCCCCTACGTGCCGATGCGGGTTGGAGTCGGACCCGCCAATCCCGCCGCGAACCCCCAATCCCATTGGGTAAGAGGACGACGATGTCGCAGCCATCTGATGATGCCGTCGAAGCAACTCGTGGTCGGCTCGTCGATTTCGCCCGTGCGAGTTGGGCACAACCGGAGCAACGCACCTGCTGCGCCCGCACAGCCGAGGGCGAAACGCCGCCACGCCTCTTAGCGAGGCAAATGGTTCGTGCCCGGAGATCCCCCGAATTTCTCGGCACCGACCTCCCGGAATTCACAAGTTGCATCGTACGGCCTCTTGCCGGATGGATCGCTCATGAAAGCTTTCACCAACCCGGAACGAAAAACCGCACGCAAGCGTGAGGCGGCTCTCGCCCGGCTGGAGGCAAGGGTGACGCCCCACCTGAAAGAGATGCTTGAGAGCGCCGCCTCCATCTCGGGACATCCCAGCGTGACCAGTTTTATGATTCAGACGCTCAAGGAGCGTGCCGAGCAAATACTCGAAGACCACAGACAGGCCAAACTCTCCGCCAAGGAGTCTGTTCGGTTCGTGAGTGCTCTGCTCAATTCCCCGGCCCCCAATAAGGCGCTACGTGAGGCCGCGGCCAGGTACCAGCGAGAGGTCTTCTCCTGACTCCAAAGACGCATCGGCTTTGAGGTTCTACCTCGATCATGGCTTCGCGTTGCTGGGAAATTCGACCAACCGGGTCTTCATCCCGATGGCGACCATCGCGCAGCTCTATCCCTGAACTCGGCCCGTTACTCAAGCTGCAGATCGACGTCGCCGCCGGCTGGGCTGAGCAATGAGCTACGGCTTCGAGGTGCCCCCTACTGCTCATCGCAGTGTTAGCTTCTTCGTAGTGGATTTCTCAACCTGAGGGATTGCCCGAAGACCGGAGCGCTATCACAACCGCAGCGTGCAAGACCCCCAGCCACACTGGCCGGAGAAGCTGCGCTGCCTCAACCCCAACAACAGCCGCGCCAAAGGCGACGGCGCGCCGAGCTGCGCGCTCACCGGCTCGCCGCCATCGATGGTACGTAAAGCGCCCGATGCCGCCGCAGGCTGGCATGGGCGACGCCTTACGGATCCTATTTGATTGCTTAAAGTGCAATTCAGCGCTTAATAGCGCATATGCTGGCGTTAATAACCGAGACCGACTTGCTCCTTCGCACGGCGCTCGCCGTTCGCGAGCGGCGACAGTCGCTCGGGTTGCGCCAGATCGATTTGGCCCAGCGTAGCGGCGTCGCCATCGCGACGCTACGGCGCTTCGAAAACACCGGGCAAATCACCTTCGGCGGCTTGGCGAAACTCCTGGTCGCCTGCGGCATGGCCGACGCCTTCCTGGCCGGATTGAAACCTCCTGTGATGGCCGCGCCTGCCTCGATCGGTGAGTTTCTCGCCGCAGCCCCCAAGCCCCGCCAGCGCGTCCGTCTCCGGAAAACGGATTAACCCCGATGTCCTCCGCCAATCCCTCGCTCCTGAGTCTGCGTTTCGCCGATGAGCCGATGGCCACCTTGGCGTTTCGTGCGGATCTGAACGCCTTCGCCCTCGAATTCGACCCTCGGTTCACCGCGAGTGGACACGATTTGTCGCCCCTCCATCTGCCCCTGCAACAATTCGGCCGCGGAGTGCATCTCTTCAGCCCGGAGAGTTCGCCGTTTGCCGGCGGCCTGCCGGGGCTGATCGCCGATTCACTGCCCGATGCCTGGGGCGAGCGACTCCTACGCCAGCAGGCTCCGGAAATCCGAACCGTGATGGGCAAGCTCGCCGCAGTGGGTTCGCGCGGTCCCGGCACGATCACCTTCGAACCCGCACATGAATTCGGCTCTGGCACCGCGCAGGCCAACCTGGCCGAGCTCGCCCACGCGGCCAATGCGCTCCGCCACAGCCCGACGCCGATCACCACTGGGGATATCGATCAAGTGCTCGCCCGCGGGGGCAGTTCGCTGGGCGGGGCGTATCCGAAGGTCACCGCGCACTTGCCGCTCACCGGCGCGTCCCTCGACAAGAAGGAGATTCTGATCGGCGGCCCCACCCCGCCCGGTCACGTGCCCAGTATCCTCAAGTTCGAACGCGAAAGCGACGAGGCCGATGGCGCGGTCGAGTACGCCTTTTCCCTCATGGCGCGCGCCGCGGGCTTGCGAACCCCGGTCACTTGCCTCGTGCACGACGGCCGCCGCCGCCACTTCGCGTGCGCCCGCTTCGACCGCTACCAACGCCCCGACGGGAGCTGGGGCCGCCGCCACGTGCATACCCTGGCCGGGATGCTGCATCGCCGCGCCTCCGACGGGGCCATCGACTACGAGGATTTCATTCGCCTCACCCGCAACCTCTGTGGCGCCGCCGAGGTTCCGGAGTGCTTCCGCCGCGCGGTATTCAATCTGCTGTCAACCAACCGCGACGACCACGGCCGCAACCACGCGTTCGTGTACGACCGGCAGACCCGCAGCTGGACCCTTTCGCCCGTTTACGACCTCAATCCCAACATCGCCAACGTGCTCATTGGCCTGTCCTGGCTCGGCAGCCCGCGCATCCCCGAGCACTTCGACGAACTCCTCCGACTCGCCGAGATCGGCGGCCTCGCCCCACGCCAAGCACGCGCGATCTACGAGCAAGTGGAGTCGGCGGTGCTCGCCGGCTGGCCCGATTGCGCCCGGCAGGCCGACGTCCCCGAGTCCCTGATCACCTACTGGGCTCGCGAAATGGCAGCCCAGACCGCCCATCTGCGAGCCAGCGCCCGCGCAAAGCCGAAGCGGTGATCTCCGTAGCTCCCCCGGAGCAGGCCTCATCCAGCCTCCAGCGCACCTGCGGCGATCCTACGGAATTCTTGGGAAATCAGCGCGCTCTCCCCCACCCCCGCCCAGAAGACCCGGGCCGCCGCACCCGCCCGTTCCCATTCCTCTTGATACCGCGGCACCGCCGCCGGTGGCCGTACCGCCTCGGCGGGGATCGCCCCCTGCCGGGTGGGCGCGTAGGCCATCGGCAGCATGTCGTAGACCGGCGCCAGTGTGAAGGGGCCCGCATCGTTGGGGAGGAAGGAGAAGTTGCCCCGATGCATGTCGCTGTTTCCGATACCTTGGCCGAAGCACCAAATCCGCCGCACGGCGCGGGCATCCGCTTCACTCAGGAGCCCGTCGCGGACCATCGCCTGGGCCACCGCCGGCCACTCCACTCCGCCGAGCCCGAACGAATTGGCTTCCAGGATCGCCCCCAGCGACAACACCCCGCGCCGCCCAGCCTCGCCGACGCGATCAAACCGGGTCAGCTCCAGGAAACGGCGGCCCTCGAACTCAAACAGCCTGCTCTGCGACACCTCGACGCCCAGTTGCGCGCCCAGGGTCTGCAACGCCAGGTGCTCACAGACCAGCAGATCGCTCCACCGGTCCCGCACCGCCGACGCTTGGGCTGTGGTGAACTTGACCAATACCTGACGCGTGCTTCCGGAAGCCTCACGCACCACCGCGGCAAACTTTGGCTGCTCGCCTCCGGCCGAGGACCCCGCGACCTCGCCCCGTTCCGCCTGCGCGGCCAACAGCGGATAGGCACGCGCCTGGTCGCCGTCGGCAACCACGTTTTGCGCGATCTGCCCAGCGGCAATGCGTTGTGCGGCGGCATCGCCTACGACCAGGTCCCCAGACAACTCAGCGCCACGAGAGATAAAATACACCAGCGCATCGTCGTCGGACCAGTTCTGGATATCGGCCGGAACCATCAGCGACTCCGTGCAAGCCAAGGCGATCGCGCGTCCCAAGAACCCCTGCGGCCGTACATCCTGCAGGAAGAACGGAAGCCCGGGAAACACTCCCGTGCGCCCAAAATCCTGAGGCACCCAGGCCGGTGCCTGCCCGCAGGCGAATTCGACGCGAAAGCCGCCGTGAAGAGCCCGCAACAGTCCAAAGGTCGCAATGTGGCCAGAAGGCTCGACCCGATACAGGGGCCATTCACTGCCGGCGGCCCGGATGGGCCGGCGCAATGCATAGCGAGTGGCCGGTCCTCGCCCGATGCGTTCGATGCGTGAGCCCAAGGCCGCCAACTGGCGCGACACGGTCGGCTGACTGACCCGCAGTCCTCGCGCCAAATCATGGGCGGACTGCACCCCCTCGGCCATCAGGCGAAGTCGAAGGGCATCGGCACCGGTGTCAGATCTGCTCATCGTGAATAGTTAAATGGAACCTCATCGCTAACTTACAGTACTGCTGTTTATTGAGTTACGCAGAACAGGCAAGTGCTAGTGAATAGATTTTGAATAGCCAATCCTCCCCCGCCTGCCGCTCCCCGCCGAGGTCGCCTCATGTTGGCGATTTCGGAGCAACAGCCCACCGGGGGCGAGAGAGCCCAGTCAAGACGCCGCGGGCGCAAGGACTGGCCCTGCAAGCGGCCTGAATCGTCACCTCTGAGCCCGGCCGCCGGCGG
>CAJCBL010000138.1 GCA_903960515.1 uncultured Verrucomicrobiota bacterium | reverse complement strand
GCTGGGCGCACGCGCCGCGTCGTGGATCGCTCGTTACCTGCGCGAGGTGCGCCCCCGGCTCGTCCTGGACAGCCGCGAGCCCACGCTCTTGCTCACCGCCTACGGGGCGGCGTTTAACCCCGACGTCGTCTCCGGCATGGTTGCCGCCTGGGTGCGGAAGATCGGTCGCACGGGCTCCTGCCATATGCTGCGCCACACCTGCGCCACGCACATGCTCGAGGGCGGGGCCGATATCCGCTATATCCAGCAGCTCCTCGGCCACGAAAAGCTGGAGACGACCGCCATCTATACCGAGGTCACCATCCGCCAGTTGATCGAGGTGCACGCCCGCTGCCATCCCAGCGCGCAGGCGCAACCCGCCAAAGATCCGGCTTCCGTTTGCCAGGACAAGCCGGCAGCCTGATGGCGTGCTGGTCGCCCTCGTTTCCCCTCTAGCCGCCCGCCCTGAGCTTGTCGCCGGGGCCTGCCCTGAGCCCGTTCAACGGGCCTCTGCGCGGCAGCCGCGCGTCCGCCGGCACGCGTCGGGAAAGCGCACCTCCCCCCAAAAAAACCGTGTCGGGGTTTTTGGCCGCCGCCCACCGGGTCCGCGTCGGGTTTGCCGCCCGCAAGTCGCTGATCTTGCGTCCGGTTGCATAGCCCACCGCTACGAACCCGCATCGGGTCCCCCATTTTGGCTATCCAGAGATCCCATTGGCGAAAGGGGCGGGGTCAACCTGTACGGAATGCTTGGGAATGATGCACTGAATAGAATTGATTATATGGGTTTAGTGTGTTGCGATGACTTCCTGAAGGTATCGATATTTGCCACTAGTGAAGTGTCGCGTTTATTGGAGGAGTGGAAGGTGCTGTCTTCGCAGATGAAAACCGCACGGCAAGATGCGGACAATGGACACCTAATAATGATAGAGGAGTGTTTCTTTGGTCTGGTGAGTTTTGCTGGAGATCACGGCGCTGGTAATTTGGCTGTGGATCTGGTTGCCGACGGAGTGCAGACCGCTAGAAGCAGTGACGGGAAGGGAGCGGTAATAAATTCGCTAAGCTTAGCAACCGACCTAACGCAGGCAGGTGAGGGTGTGTGGCGTGCAAGGTATTTCGCGACCGCCGCAGAAAGGGCCAGTACTGTCGGATTCGCAACGGCTGTGTCTTTTTTTGGAAGTGCGATTTCTTTCGTAAGTATGGGGAACGCAATGATTGATGCTATGGCCGCAGAAGATAAATATAAGCCGATTTTGAGGAAGATGGAATGGCGCGAAAGAGAAATTGTCGCGAAGATCGATGAGAGGCAGGCAACTGCTGATCGTATGTACGAAGCGTACCAGAGATGTCTTCAATCGGGCTATTGAAATGAAATTCCCATTTGGGTTTATGGTCCTGAGTGTCGGATGCTTGATCGTTGCATTCGCATGCTTTCAGATCTATCGTTTCCGTGAGGGGAGCGGCCTGCGCGAAAAGGCGAGAATGTCGTGGGTCCATGTACATGCGGTTGTTTTGGCAGTTGATCGAGATTATGCGTGGCAACGAGGTGGTCAGAAGAAAGTTAGATATAAGTATGAACTCTATGGCTCCACGTACACGTCGGATCGGACGACGTTCTTTGGGGAGTTGCGATGGATTAATTCGCGAAGATCGGAAGAACCGGCGACTGCGATTTATGAGGGAGTGGTCGTAAATGTATTAGTGAATCCCGCTGATCCAACCGTCGCGGTGAGGTTGCCAGAAGAGCCGTCCGATGTTGAGGTTTATGGTTTGATGCGGTTCTATATCGGGCTCCTCTCGGTGGGGTGTGTTGCTGCGATAGTGGGTTCTGCAATGATGTATACCGTGATTCGCACCAATCTGAAGTCAGGGGAACTTAAAAGGGACCGGTAAAGAATAGGCGGAAGCGGCAGCAATAACATCCAGCGGCACGTCTCGCGCCAGTGCCGGCGTCGCGGACTCCTTGGCGCTGATCACGAGCCCTGCGTCCTCCCCCCGCTCCGTTGTCGCTGCGGTCCGGTAAGCACCATCCCCGCCGGCGGCGGCCGGTGCGCGAGGAATCGCGCACGAAGCGGCGCTCCTGTAAACCCGCGCCGTCGCCGTCGTGTCTCCACTTCGCTAACGCTACGTGGCGCCCCGTCGGCGCCCGCCGAATTTGCCCGGCGTGGCCCCGCTGCGCCCGGCAGGCTACCGCGCCCGCCTCAACCGCCACCGTCCCCGTGGCGCTACGCGCCAGCGAGGCGGCGGCGGGT
>CAJCBL010000137.1 GCA_903960515.1 uncultured Verrucomicrobiota bacterium | reverse complement strand
TTCGAACCGACCGCGCGTGAGCCTTTTCATCCGGCAAACTACCCGAAGGGGTTCTGGCGCAGGGCGCGCAGGACGGTGAAGCCGCCCCAATCGGTGATGGGCTGGAGCAGTCGAGTAGCGCTGCGTTGGCGCGCGCCGTAGTGGCCTCCGATATGCGGCCAGATGCCGATCGATGAAGACTGGCAACCCGAGCACCGCCGGATCGGTGAGCGCACGCGGCAACGCAGCACCGTGGCCATAGGGAGTTGGCCCTTTTGCCGCAGAACTTCGGGGAAAGCCGTCGGGGCGATGGTGGTGCCGCAGAGGCGCGGGGCAGAGCCGGTGCCAAACAGGCCGATACGGTGCGCGGCGTGGGCTTGTTGCCACTTCCCGCCATGCACCTGGCAAAGGCCGGCTCGGGCGGTTGCATTGCCGGCGACGGCCTCGCCGTAGCCGCAAATGCGGTAGTCCTTGGGATCGGCGACCAGGCCGGTGCGCACGGGGTTGATGTCGATATAGAAGGCCATAGTGCGCAGCGCGTTGCCGGAGCACTCCACCCAACGGGCTTTATGTCTAAGGCTTCTGACGTCCCCCGCTGGCCCCTTCAGCGAGCACAGCGACCTGAAGGCATCCGCCTTCCCCGGCAGCACCGAACTGCGTTCGGACCGGCCGATCAACTGCGGCAACCACTGGGAGTACAAAGGCCCGCGGCGCGAAAAACCCGTCGCCCCCACCCCGCCAAATACTTGCCGCTGAGCCACCGCGGCTCCCGGGCGGAAAAGATGGACGTGTCGTCCGAGCCCACCGCGAATCCGAGCGCCAACTATTCGTAGCAATTCATGCTCAGTTCATGGAGGCTTAACCTGAAGGGTGATTATCCAATGTGGCCAACGCTGTCACCGCTATCGCCTTCATCCTCCATGGGCCACTCCCACAATCCCGACCACGCTCAAGCGACCTCACCTGCCTCTGGCCCCGCGACCGGCCCGGCCACGTTGCTCGTGCTCATGCTGCGCCAAGCTTACGGCGAACCGGCGGGAAACACGCTATAGATACTCGACGCCGTTTCCGCCCACCTCGCCGCGCATCACCACTGCGTTCCGCCTGGGGCGCCGCTGATGGCCGACGGCCTCAACTTCTGCCTGAGCTTCGACGGCGGTTACCTCGATTTCCTCAAGTCTGTCCTGCCATCGCTCGGACGACACGATCTCCGGGCTCTGCTGGCGATCCCCACCGCGTTGCCCTTGGAAACATGCGACGTACCCGAGTCCCGTCGGCTTGAAATGCCGTCGGTCTCGCCCGCCCCGCACACCATCAGAGAAGGCCTCTGCACCTGGGATGAACTCCGCACCGTCGGCGCTTGCAGGGGTTGCCACCGCGATGCCTTCCGAGCTGCATCGCCTCGCGTTGAGAGTTGGTATCGCGCACAGGATCGGTGTAGGGGGCAGGATAGGTCGCGTGCGGCGCGCACGGTGACTCAGAAAGTTCTCCCCGAAAACCATATCAATTGAACTGCCGGGCTGACCGGAAAATGAGGTGACAGCACCGGGGCGATCACATTTTTTCCACGCATGCGGGTCCCAATTGTTTTGCCGGCTGCCGTATTCTGCCTCGGCCTTGCTTTCCCTCTGACGGGATGGGCAACAAACAATCCGCTGAAAGCGCTCATCGAGCAAAGCGAACCCGGCTCGGCGGACTCCGAGCGTAAGCAGTTCGAGGCCGCCGTGGCTGCCAAGCCGGCCGACACCGCAGCGTGGCTCCAACTGGCCGAACTCTCCTTTGCGAGGGACCAGCCCCCGGTGACCCTTTCGGTACTCGAGAAGGGCCTAGCGACGGCCGCAGAGCCGTGGCGCTTGTGGCGCTTTATTGCGGAGGTGCATTTTTGGGACGTGCGCTCGGGACCGAAGAGGCTCAGCCGACCGGGCATGTCCGGCGGGCGCAAGCCCCCGTCGGAACTCGACGAGGCGTCTTTCCGTCGCCGCGCCTTTGAACAGGCCTTGGTGGCTTTGAACCATGTGTGTGAGCTCAATCCCGACAACCCGGAGGCGCGGGAGCGTCAGGTGGACGCGTTGTGCGGTTTGGAGCGCTGGGCCGATGCGGAGCAGGCCCTGCGAGATCTCCTTGAAAAGCACTGGGAATACCCGCTTGCGGCGCAGCGGGCGTATTGCTTGCACAAACTCGGACGCAACGATCAGGCCATCCAGTATCTGGATCAGCAGCTGCCGGGATCCCCGCATTGCCCTGACTTGTACATGGTGCGAGCCGAGGTGGAGGCGGCGATGGGCAAAGAGGCGGAAGCGGCGGACTCCCGCAGCCGCGGCCAGTTCTACTCGCGCCTCCTACCGGAATCCTCGCTGGACTACGCGCCGGATCTGGCGGTCAACTTGTCGCGTCTTTTCGGCCGCAAGGAGGGAACCTCCGGAATGTTCTCCGGTGACCGGCTCAATGAGGAGATTTCTGGCACCATCGATGGTTTGATCGCGCGCCATGATGAAGCTGGGGCCGAGCTGCTGGCCGCTTTGGCGTGGAGCCACTATGCCCACGGGAAGTTGGAGGATCGAGCGTTCGCCTATCTGGGGGAGCAGAAGGATGTGGCGCGACTGGACCGGATCTTCCGGTATGCGCAATCGCCCTGCACGTTGCGGGGGTGTCTCACTCAATTGGTCGCGATGAAGGTGCCCGGAACCTTCGAGCGCCTGTGCGAACTGTTGCCGCGCGACGGCGGGTTCTTCCCGATCGGCGTTGTCGACTTGATCTCGGAGTTGCGGGACCCGCGCAGCGCGAAGCCGCTCATTGAGTACACGCGGAGCAAGGATGCGCAGTTATTTTCGGAGGCGTTGGTCGCTCTCGGCCGATTCGATTCCCCTGAAACCCGCGCGCACTTAGGGCAGTGGCTGACGGATCGCGATGCGAAGCCATTCGCGGCGACGGGGCTCCACCAGATCGAGCCCAGCCGCAAGCATTGGAAAGTCATTAGCGACGCACTTGAACATGGGCAGACCTTCGAGGTTGGTCCGATCGCCGAATACGTCCACACTCTCGTTACGCCCGAGGCCAAGAAGCTGTTCGCTGATTTCCAGGCGCGGGTGGCCAAGGAGCGAGCCAAACGCGAGCGCGAGCAAGAGGGGCGTCGGGTTTCCAAGGCCAAAGCGGCCAAGGCAGAAAAGCCGCAATAGGGCTGGCCGAAGGGGCGCCGAGCGAACTCTCGCAGGGACGACACTATGGTGGTATTTCGAGAAGCTCGCATCCGCATCTTCGCCGTCCCCGCGACGAAGCCCCGCTCTCGGTCCGGGGAGCAGTGGGTTGGCGTGATCTTCCCTTTGGTCGTGGGCGAAACGGGGCCTTCCAGGCTCGTGACCTGCGGAGTCATCAGCGGAACGCCTGGAAGGAATTCAATAGTTGGGCACGTTGGCGAGATTGAGGAGGCGATTCGCGTCCTTGCCCTCAAGGCTCCGGAGGCGGCTGCCTGTTGGCGCCAGAACACGCCGGACTTGTTTGCGCCTGGCGGCACGTTGGTTTTCGACCGCGCGGTTTGCCGGGCTGAGGGCGGATTGTAGGCGGTGTAGCCATCAGATAGTCGGGGTCCGATTCCGCCGGACGTGTTGTGCCGGCTCAAATGGCGGGGCGATTGGTGGGGTGTTTTGGTGAGGGGGCGAGCTTTGAGATTCTTGCCTGCCCCTGCGCCTCTACGCAGATCTAGTATCCCTGTTTCAGGCACGGTGTTTTTGAAGGAAGACGATATCCGGAGGCTCGACGCTGCGCGCGTCTACCGAATTTGATGTAGCCGGGATACCGAATATTCGGGATACCCCAGCGATTGAGGGCCTCAAGCGACCGGCCACACTTGGATCAGCGAAAGGATGCCACCAATGAAGCCCTCGCCAGTCCAGAAACCGCTCCCCCAATCAATAGCCAACGGCCGCCACGTTGCGTGGCCGGCGTACCTGATGGGGGACCCCGGATCAGGCGCCCGGCTCACTCCGGCCCTGTCAGCGAAAGACCTGGACCTTGAAGCGATCCGGGTCGCAATCCGCGAAGAGCTTGCTGCTGTCCTCAACGCCCAAGCGCATCACCCCTCCCCCGTGCCGTTGTTCGTCCTTCCTCCGCTGCTCACCACCGAGGAGTTTGGGTTCCTGGCGAACCGGTCCGCCGATTGGGTACGAGACCAGATCTGCACAGGGCGAATCAGAGCCCAGGGGCGTCCTTGGGCGATCCCGTATCGCGAGTTGGAGAAGTATCACGTCGACCTGGCAACGGCTGCACAACGTCTTTCTCAGCGATCTCTGCAGCCGACCGCGGCGTGATGGAAAAGTACTGCGCGCCAAAGGCGGACGATGCATTCCCCTTGTAGTTGCTCCACAATCGCTGCTGGTCGGAGTGACAGAGGATGGTGGCGGTCAATCCAGGGTTCTTGTAGGCGGCGAGATGGTAGGTCGCAAAGGAGTGCCGCAGGCAGTTCCCGGGGTTTCGGACCCCGGCGGCCTCGAAGAGGTCCGACTTGATGTGCATCCACTCGCTGCCGGTGAGCGTCCATGTATCCGGTGTGGCCTGCGCAATCCACTCCCAGAAATTCTCCGGGAGACCGTCGATGTAATGCCTCCGCCCATCGATCTTGCCGGTCTTCAACTTGAAGGCGGGGCGAAGGATTCCCTTGTCGGTAAAGTTGATGTCCTCCTTGTCGAGTCGCGCCGCACTCCCAAAACGCATCCCGGCGAATGCCTCCAGGGCGAGTCTTCCGATGGCAACCCTCTCGTGCGCCAATGCGTAGGAAAATAGCCTGGCCGTGTCGCGCACGGTGAGGATGTTCACGTATTCAATGGCGTTTGCCCGCGTCTGAATTTCCGAACACGGATTGTCGCGGACCTTCTTGAGGCGCACAAAGAATGAATACATGGCGGCAATGTGCTTGCGCCAACTGTCGAAGGTCATGCCATTGCGAAGCCCCAAGGCTTCCTCAAGCCACTCTGCAATCTCCCCCGAAGTCACCGCAGAGAGCTGATTGGCCCCGAAGGCATCCGAGAAGCGTCCGATCTTTGTGCGTTTGTGCCGCATGGTATCCGAGGACAGCTTACCGATCGCGAACCGCTCCTCCTGATCCTTCAGATACTGCTCACAGGCCTGGGCGACAGTAAGCGAGAATCCCGGGGCTTGCCCGACAACGTGCGCCAGATAAGCCACATACCCGTTCCACACGTCCCTCCATGCGACCGCGCCGAAGGCCGATTTGATGGCGCGATACTCTGCAATTTCCTGACGCGAAATTGACAGGTGCAATGCCCCCCGGGCGAGCTCTGCGGCCAGTGCGGCGTAACGTTTGTCGCGGTCCTTCTCGGCTGCGTACCATTCCGACTTCCGTTTCCCGGCCACCCGCCAACGCACACCAAAGCGTTTGAGCCGGGTTCCGGCAGCCAACAACTTTGTGATCCCTCGAACAGAATCGGCACCTGAAAGGCTGGCTGTCGTTGTTGCGGTACTGTTGGTCACCTGTTGGCCACTCGGCGTTGGCCGTTTGTTGGCTGGTTTCATGCCGAATGGACCCTAGTCAAACCGAACCGCTCCGCAAGAATCACCTATGAAGAAGTGATTCTGAGCGGAGCGAGTAATGAGCTTTGGTGGGCCCTCCGGGATTCGAACCCGGAACCAAGGGATTATGCTTACCACTTCGGCTTTCGCCGCTCCCGCGCAGGCGGGATTCGTGGTCTGGACCATGCCTTCACCGTGCTGCAGTCAGCTGCAGGGTAGGTGGGTGATTATGGCCTCTACACCTTCACGTGGCCACAGAGGCTACGTGCTTGGCTCGGCGTTGGGAGTTGAAACCGTTCACCGAATTTACACCTGACTACCGTCGGGTTTCCCCGCCGGCGACCCGTGAAAGTCCCCTGCTCTAACCATTGAGCTAAGGGCCCGTACCAAAGAACGCCGCGAGATTGGCCCGGTAGTGCGTGTTCACAATCGCAATCGTCTCGCTTTCGCCGCCCCCTGCCCCGGCGCTGCCTTTGGCGCCTGTTGATAGGGCCGCCGGCAGGCCCTTTCGGCGGAGGTGGGGCTGGGAGGGGGCGCTGGAAGTCCCGTCTCCGTGTCGGTCCTGTACGCTGTGCACGGCTTGGGCTCTTGTTCGCGGCCTGGGGCGGATTCCGCCTACGTCTATTCTCGCTTGTCGATCTGCGAACGGGTGGCGGCCCGAGCCGCGGTGTGCTTGCACTCGCCTTCGCCCCAAGCAAAGCAGTGGGCTGCCGCATCCGTTCTTCCACGCCGGCGTCCAGATTTCGTCCTTCGCTGCGGCCGCCCGCCGCGCTTCGCTAAGCCGTGACCATTCATTTGTAGCAGCGTGCTTGCACGCGATTCAGAGCGCAGATCGCGTGCAAGCACTCCAACGGCGGACCCCGGAGTTCGTGCACTGCCGGAGCGCAAAGACGCACGATTGCATGGTTACGGCTGAGCGCGGAACGAAGAAGGCAGAACGCAACCGGCCGAGGACCGACACTTGGCAAGCGGCTTCGGCAGCGTGTTGCTCGGGTTGACGTCGCGCCAGCTCGGTGACAAAAGTCGCCGCATGCCCACGGTGCTGCGTATCGGCCCCTACCGCTTCCATTTCTATAGCCGGGAGGGCTCGGAGCCGGCCCATATCCATGTGGCCCGCGACGATTTCGAGGCCAAATTCTGGCTCCGGCCGGTGGAGCTGGCCGCCAACCACGGATTCTCGCCGGCCGAGGTGCGTGGGGTCGCCCGACTTGTGGAAGAGCATTGCGAGCAACTGGTCGCCGCCTACGATCGAGCCCATGGCCACAACTGACACCTCCGAGCGGGTCGTCGCCCGGCGCTGCTGGGTGGAGGGTCGTCGTGTATGGCTGGATCTGGCCGACGAGCGCCTCGTGAGTTTCCCCGCCACCAAATACCAACGACTGGCGGAGGCGCCCCAGGCGCTGTTGGAGGCCGTGCATCTGCGCGTGCAGGGGCAGGCACTACGCTGGGAGGAGCTCGACGAGGACATCTGGGTGGCCGACGCCGTGCTCGGCCGCTTTCCCACCGTGGCATAACAGTAGCGAGTAGCCAGTGGGGCAAGCGAGAGGCCCCTACCTCTGCGCCTTTCCGTCGTAGCTGAAGCGCGAAGCGATTCAGGGGATTTTGGATTTTCGATTTTCGATTTGCGATTTGCGATTTGCGCTTGGTCGGAGGCCCGCCACCGCCGCGCTTCGCTAAGGGTGAGCGCAGAGCGAAGAATGCAGAACTCAACCCGCCGAGGACCGCCACTTGGCAAGTGGCCTTCCATCTGCGAAGCAGTGAGTAGCGGTAGCGAGTACCGAGTAGGAGAAGCGAGAGCCGCGACCCGGCGCGCCGCCTTTCCGTCGTAGCTGGAGCGCGAAGCGATTCAGGGAATTTTCGATTTTGGATTGCCGATTTGCGATTGGTCGGAGGACGCCGCAGCGCTGCGCTAAGGGTGAGCGCTGCGCGGTGAACGCAGAGAGACGAATACAGAACTCAATCCGCCGTCCTCCGATGTCAGCCTTCAGGTTTCCGCCTTCAGCCTTTCCTCATTTATGACTCATCGTCTGTACACTTTGGATCCGTGACCGGGTAGGCTGGGCGGATGCGAAAACAGAAGGCCGAGCGGCTCGTGCGCTTGGGCGAGTGCCCCTCATCCGTAACCGTGCAATCGCACCGCGCTGCGCTCGGGCAAGGCCCTAGCTTCGGTGTCCGCTGTAGGAGCGTGCTTGCACGCGATCTGCGCTCTGAAGCGCGTGCAAGCACGCTCCTACCAAAGGATGGTTACGGTTCAATCCGTGCTTAGAACCCGCTCCCGGTGCACCGCCAGAAATGCCAGCTCGGGCGCAGCGGCGTCGTTGGGAAGCTGCAACGCCTCGCCGGCATACGCGCCGAAGTTCTCCGCCACGGTCTTTTGCGGGAGCTCCGCCTTGAGCCGGGGCGAGAGCAGGAGGCGGAGATTATCATCGAAGCCGATCAGGTAGCGGTCGAAGGCCGCATCGTGCAGCCGAGAGAGGCAGAGCCCGTTGCGCACGTTCAGGCGTTCCTGCGGGTGCATGCCCCAGGGGAGAATATGCGAGGCGATCAGCAGTTCGCGCACGGCCAGCCCTGTGATGCCGCAACACCCTCCGAAATTGTTGAGCACTGCGTCACGGAAATACTCCTGGCCCCGCCGAAGTTTCACATTGGCTGTAGTCTCCGTCGGACCAGAGGGAGGACGTTTCCGCACACGAATTCCCTCCTTCGGCAGGACTTCAACCTCGCTGTCTTCACCGGCATTGAAGAGCGCCCGCAAAGCTTCCTCGCTGGCTGGTACCGTTTCGTCGAGGTTGGCGTGGAATTCCTCCCACACGGTGCGATCAAGTGCGCTTGCACCCGGAAGACCGGTAATGCCGCGCAGTTTCAGCGCCGGGTCGAAGGATGCGAGATTGCTCAACTTCATCGCCAGACTGCCTGCGGTTCTCCCGAGCTTCAGCGCAAGAGACACGACTGTGGGTTGACGCGAGTGGAACTGCCCGAAGGTGAGTTTGTGGTAGAGGTTCAGCGCGACCAGCAGCTCATCGCGCGTCCATTTCTTCCCGGAGGGCATGCGCTGACAGTGGGCGTGCCGAGGCTCCGGGTACAGCGTGGAAATGCGAACGGAGGCGCTCAGGAATGACACCCAGTTGTGATGGAAGCGAGGAGCCGGCCGATCCGGCGGCCGTTCTGGGTTCAGCGGTTTCACTGTGGCAATCCTGCCAGCGTGAGCCGCGGATTAACCTCAGCGCTTGTTACGGCGACGGCATCCGGTGGATGCGTGAGGTGATGCGGGTGGCGACGCTGTTCGAAACCTGGGCGACGCGGCACGTTTGTTTCGACGGATTCGATGAATGCTGGCCATACTTTCTCGAAGATCGATTTGGAGATGCGTGCATAGCGCTATTCGGCGCCGATGGACTGGCTCGGTTCGCGGAGGCGGACTGCTTGCGCGTCGCCTTGCGACTTCGCCTCGCGGTCACCTGCTCGAAATCGATGATCGTTCCGCTAAATCTCTGCGCGGAGAACCCGGTTGAGAGGGCAGGTTTCCTGCGTTTCCGGATTCAGACGATGCGATGCACAGGGGTGGACAATAGCGTGGTGCCACTTACGGGGGACGACGATCCACTTGATGGAGAAATGGGCCCACCGTTCTTTGCGCTCTACGGAATCGGGTCCGACGATCTGCTGGAGCATATTGCGGACAGGGCGACCTACACAGACGTTCGGACACTAGCGCTCAAACTCGCACCTGGAATCTTGTTCCCCGAAGCTCCGGTTGTCTCCTATCCGAAAGACTCTGCGATTTGAAGCGCAGGACGGCGGTGAAAGGCAACGCATCACTCGAAGCCAGGCATAAATATACTCCGCCAACAAAGTGGAATCTGGCCTGGCGTGACGCGATGTCTGTTGTTTCACTAAGCGCATGCCTTCGGTGTTGAATCTCCCCAACGAGCGGCGAATGGTTGACGTGGTTCGTGCTGGGCTCAATTGGGCAGATCAAGCCCGCTTGGCCGTCTCCTTCACCCGCTGCAGCGGGTTGGGGCTGCTAATCGACCCCCTCAGGGCGTTGATCGATAGAAAAGGAAGGGTCCAGCTTCTCACGTCTACCTACCAGAGCATCACCCAGCCGGAGGCCCTCTCCTCGCTGCTGAAGCTCAAGGGACTTGAGTGTTTCGTGCAGGACGGTCCAACCGGGTTTCATAGCAAGTTCTGGCTCTTCAATGGAACCGAGCGGGCGGAGTGCTGGGCAGGTTCTTCTAATCTTTCGAAGGGCGGCCTCGCGGATAATATCGAGTGGAATCTGTGCTCTATGGAGGGCTCGGTGCTTTCGCAAACCCACAGGCAGTTCACGGCCTTGCTCAAAAGGCCGGACGTATACCCGCTCTCCCAATCGCTAATCGACATCTACGCACTTCGGTATGCGAAGCTGGCGATGACGCAGTTCCCGCGTACAGGCCAGGGTTTTGATATTGCGCCGCCGGAGCCTAATGAAGCACAGCGGGAAGCGCTCAAGTCACTCGCCAATATTCGCGCGGCCGGCCTCAAGCGTGCGGCAGTTATCGCAGCTACTGGAATAGGGAAAACGTACCTCGCCGCCTTCGACTGCAAGCAGATGAACGCCAGATCTGTGCTATTTGTTTCGCATAGGCTTGAGCATCTTGAGCAGACCCGCAGAACCTTTGCTCGGGTGCTCCACGACTGCCACTGCGAGTTCGTTACGGTGCAGAGTCTCCGCTGCCAACCAACCCTGCTTGAGCGATGCTGGGACTATCTCGTTATTGATGAGTTTCATCATGTCGAAGCAAGCAGCTATCGCCCGCTCCGGAAGTTGCGCAATAACGGGCATACGTTCCTTCTGGGGCTTACCGCAACGCCCGAACGCCAAGATGGTAGGGACATCTTAGAGTGGTGCGATTGGAACATCGCCTACGAGGTTCGGCTGCATGAAGCAATCGAACGCAAGTGGCTCCTTCCCTTCCACTATTTCGCGATAGCGGACGAAACCATCGACTTTCTCGCCATCAATTGGAGGCAGGGGATGACACCCGAGCTTGAACTCGCACTTTCGATTCCGCAGCGCGTTGACTTGATCCTGGAGCAAGCTCTCACCTATGGGTTCGACGGCCCGCGCCGCGCGACGGTGGGCTTCTGCGCGGGAATCGAGCACGCCAAATATATGGCAGAGGCTTTTACTGAGCGAGGGTTGGTTGCCCTCGCCGTTTGGGGAGAACACGACGTAAAAGTGCGTGAAGCGATCTATTCCCGTCTTGCGGATCCATGTGATCCGCTCGAGTGGCTCTTTGTTGCGGACGTGCTCAATGAAGGAGTTGATATTCCTGCGATCAACAGCCTCCTTTTCCTTCGGCCCACAGAATCTGCATCAATCTTCTTGCAGCAACTGGGGCGAGGACTGCGCCTATCGCCCGGATGCGAGGTGCTCACTGTGCTCGACTTTGTGGGACTCCACCGCCGCGCCTGGCTGGCAATTCAAGCAATCAACGGGTTCACGAATACCGGCGCGGCCACCGATATTGGTGACTTTGTGATCAAGCCTCCGAGGTCATGTGAAGTTGTCTTGCAGCGTAGAACCCTCGAGATGCTCGAAAAGATTCGTAGGCACACCACAAAAAGGGAAGCGTGCAGTGAGGCTTACCAGTCCATCAAGGCCGAGCTCAAAGATCGCGCGCCGTTGCCTATTGATCTATGGCAACGCGAGGGAGCGCCATCGCTCGCAGATTTCCGCTCGGCGTATGGGGATTGGTTGGGCTGCCAAGCAGCCCATGGGGATTCCCCCAAGTGGGCACAGGGCCTTGATAAGGATCATATCCTGCGAAGCTTCTTCCGGAAGCTGGAGACGGATTGGCAAGCCCAGAGAGCCTACGCCTATGCAACGGTCTGGGGGCTCGCGGCAGGCGCGAAAGATATGTGCACGGCATATGCGTTGTTTTTCGAACAATTCCCTCAATGGAAGGTGGAAAGGGCCGAGCCATATCCGGCCGACTCGGTCATGAGCACGTTGGTGAGCAAGTTGCCGGCGGGGGCCATTACCCCACGTGGCTTAGCGCCGGAACTCGTGGTTCTATTGCCCGAAGGCGAACTCAGGCGCGAAGTTGAGGGCCGGATTCTTGCGACGCTGAGCAAGGACTTCGAGGAAAGACATGGAGGAGTACTTCGCTCGCCTGACGATCTTCAGCCCCATAGGTTCTATCGGAGGCCGGAAATCATTCGCCATTTCGGAACAAGGTATGACCCAACGAAGCATAATGCTGGGGCTCTTCAGTTCGGCAAAGACTGTGTGCTAATAACGAAGCTTGATACGAGTGGCGCGGTTGCCGTTCACCAATACAAGAATCGGTTTATTGATGCGCATACATTTGAATGGACCAGTCAAAACCGAATGAGCCGCGACAATGATTCCGGCCGTGCGATTACCGAGCACGAAGCTAACGGGAATGTGATTAGGCTATTTGTCCAAGCCGGATCGCATTCGGAAGCCTGCTATTTAGGCGAGGGGAGGTGCGTTCGCGCAACAGGTGACAACCCGATGGTTGTTCGTTTCGAACTAGAGCGAGCCGCATCGCAAGCGACCTTGAAGAGTCTCGGCGTTATACTGTAATGATCTCCCCCATTTGGAGCCATACCGGGGTATGCCGCTTAGCCTTTCCGGCGAGGATCTACAGGTTTGTCTAAAGAGCCGTGGCTCCACAGAGGCTTTTACACTGGTGATCGTGCCTGGGGCTCCAAACGATATAGTTTCTCCGCCGGGAACGCATCGACCGAACTGCGGCTGGTCGCGCTGCTGCGCGCGGCGGGGATCACGGGCTGGAGGCGCGGGCAGCGGGTGCGGCTGGCGCCAACCCAGAACGGAGAAGGCGGAGGGCAGAAGGCGCAGGGCAGCCGGAAGGGACCACAGAGTGTGGCGGGCGGAACCCTGAAGGCTGACGGCGGTAGGCTGAACACCGGCGGCGACCAGAAGGATTCACCACGGAGCACAGAGAAAGCTCCGAGAAGGGATCCGAACTCTGCGACCTCCGTGTCCTCTGTGGTTCAAATCCGTCGCACGTCTTTTGTCGTTTGCCATCGGCCTTCGCCCATCCGGCATCGTCCATTCAGCGTGAAGCCCGACTTCGTGTTCCGCAGGGAACGCCTGGTGGTGTTTGTCGACGGCTGCTTCTGGCATGGGTGTCCGCTCCACTACACCCGCCCCAAGACCCGGCGGGAGTTCTGGGAGGCGAAGATCGCCGGCAACCGCGCCCGCGACCGGCGCATCGACCGGGCGTTGCGCACCGCCGGCTCGCCGCGTTCCTCGCGCTACCGCGCTGCGGTACGCCGCTGGGCCAACGGTGTCCGGGCGCGTGGGCTGCTATAGATTTTCAATGAGAGCGCCGTGGGGTAGTGATAGACGCAGCGCCACTAGTCGGGCCTGGTTGGTGTTTTTCGTTGGGCGATTCCGCGTTCGGAATTCCAACGTCCTGGGA
>CAJCBL010000136.1 GCA_903960515.1 uncultured Verrucomicrobiota bacterium | reverse complement strand
GCGATCCAGAGCGCAGATCGCGTGCAAGCACGCTCCTACAGCGGACACAGAAGCACTTGCAGCACAAGAGTCGAAGACGGCCTCAAGTGCATCGTCACGCCTAAGGCGGAGCGCCGCACCGGCGGCGCCCGGGCCCGGCTCGCTTACTTCATCCGGTTGAAGGCGGCCTGGAGCATCGTGAGGTCGTCGGCGCCTTTGGAGACCTCTTGTGCGCGCTCCATGAGTGCGGCCTCGCGGGCGTTCTTGGTGGGGGTCTTAACCTCGTAGAAGACTCCGAATACGCCCGGGCTTTCCTGGGAGGCGAGCTGAAGGGCGGCGCCGAGGTCGGTGACGTCGTGCTTGGTCTCGTCGATCACATCGAACTTGCCGCCCTTGCGGGGGTTCATGCCGTCGAAGGCGGTATCGAAGAATTCGGCGCAGTGGGTGAGCACCTCGATCACGCTGAAGCCGTCGTGCTGCATCGCGCGCTCGATGAGGTCGGTCATGTGCTGGAGCTGGCCGGCGTAGGTGCGTCCCACAAAAGTGGCTCCGGTGCCCAGCAGGCGGCGCATCGGGTTGATGGGCGGGTCGATCGCGCCGGTGGGGTCGGTCTTGGACTTGAAGCCGATGGGCGAGGTGGGCGAGGTCTGCTTCTTGGTGAGGCCGTACACCGAGTTGTCCATGATGACGTAGGTCATCTTGATGTTCTTACGGGCGGTGTGGTCGAGGTGGTTGCCGCCGATGGAGAAGCCGTCGCCGTCGCCGCCAAAGACGACCACGTGGAGGTCGTCGCGGCCCAGGCTCACGCCGCTGGCGAAGGCGAGGGCTCGGCCGTGGATGAAGTGGCCGCCATGAGTATTTACAAAGTAGGGCAGGCGCGAGGAGCAGCCGATGCCGGCGATGGTGACGATCTGGTGCTGCGGGATCTGCAGCTTCTCAAGCACGCGGTTGAAGGCGCCAAGGACGGTGAAGTCGCCACAGCCCGGACACCAGGTGGGGGTGTCGGACTTGAGGGTTGCGCGGGTGACGTTGGCTGCCGGGGCGGTGGCGGGCTCGGGGCGGGTGTGCGTGAACATGACGGCGGAAATGGTTTCGAGTTTTCGGTTACCGGGTTTCGCGGCGGGCGTCAGCGGGCGGCGGTGGCGGTGTTGCGGGCGGAGCCTTCGAGGATCTCCTTCACCTTGAAGGTGAGGCCGTCGGTCTTGCAGATGCTGCGGATGGCGGGATTGGCGTAGCGGGCGCGCAGCAGGGTGGTGAACTGGCCGTAGCCATACAGGCCCTCGTCGTTGATCTCGACCACATCGATCTGGCGGAAGCGGGCGAAGATGGAGTCGATGCCGTTGGGCAACGGGTTGAGGTGGCGGAAGTGCAGGTGCCCGACCTTGCGGCCCTGGGCGCGCAGGGAGTTCACGGCCTCGCGGATCTGGCCAAAGGTGGAGCCCCAGCCAACCAGCAGCAGTTCGCCGTCCTGGTCGCCGTAGATCTCGGGCAAGGGCAGCTTGGCGGCGAGGGCCTTGAGCTTCTCGCGCCGGCGGGCATTCATCTTCTGGTGGTTGGCCGGGCTGGCGTTGGGGTGGCCGGCCTCGTCGTGCTCCAGGCCGGTGACGATCGGATACTTGCCGCCGAGCATCGGCGTGCCGGGCGGCACGTGGCGGGTGGGCTGGGTGAGCGAGTACGCCTTGTATTCGCCTTCGCATGGCGCCAGCTTGATGCCGGGCTTCACATAGAGCTTCTTGAGGTCGGGCTCGGGGAATGCTCCGATGCGGGTGGAGAGCGCCTGGTCGGAGAGCAGGATGACGGGCACCGAGTATTCGCGGGCAAGTTGCACAGCTTCGTAGGCGGCGTAGAAGCAGTCGCCCACAGAGCTGGCGGCAAGGACGACATGGGGGGCATCGCCGTGGCTGCCCACGACGGCCTGGAGGAGATCGCTCTGCTCGACCATGGTCGGCAGGCCGGTGCTGGGCCCGCCGCGCTGGACGTTGACGATGACCAGCGGCATCTCGGCCATGACGCCCCAACCCAGGGCCTCCATCTTGAGCGACATGCCGGGGCCGGAGGTGTTGGTCACGCCCACATGGCCGGCGTAGGAGAAGCCGAGCGCGATGGCGATGGCCGCCAGTTCGTCCTCAGCCTGTACGTACATGCCGCCGTATTTGGGCAGCGCACCGCGCAGGTCCTCCATGATGGAGGTGGCCGGGGTGATGGGGTAGGCGGCGCCGAAACGCACGCCCGCGGTGATCAGTCCCATGACGACGGCCTGGTTGCCGTCCATGGTTACGATCGGGCGGGCGTCGGCATCGGTGGACTGGCGGGCCGGACCGAAGGCGAAGGCCGACTGGATCTCCTCGCCGAGGTCGTAGGTGAAGCCGGCGTCGAAGGTGAGTACTACGTTGCGCAGTACATCTTCCTGCTTCTTGCCGAAGCGCTCCTGCATGATGCCCTTGAGCTTCTCGACGTTGAGGTTGAAAAGCCGAGCGAGCAGGCCGAGCACGAAGATGTTCTTGCCCTTGTCCTTGCCGCTGCCGCCGACCGCCTCGACGGTGGCCTCCGTGATCGGGATGCCGATGGCGCGCACTCGGGCGTCCTGCGGGTCGGGCTGAACGTGGGCGGTGTCGTAGATGATGATACCGCCGTCGCGCACCTGGGCGCGGTGGGCGTCGTAGCTGTGCTGGTAGAAGGCCACGAGCAGGTCGGAGCGGTCGCCGGGGGAGAGGATCTCTCCGCTGCCCATGCGCACCTGGAAGATCGAGGGCCCGCCGGAGATGGTGGCGGGAATGGTCATGAACGTCATCACCTCCTGATCACTACGGCCGGCGAGGCGGGCCAAGAATCCACCGATGGCCTGGATGCCATCCTGTGAATTGCCGGCGAGGCGGATGACGACGTCGCGAACGATCTGTCCGGCGACTTGGGAGGATGGTGCGGAGGAGGTGTCGGAACCTGCGATGGCCATGGGATTCTGGCAAAAATACGGAGCGGCTCGGGCGGGAGTCAATGAGTGTGCGCGAAGACAAGCTTCTTTTCTGTGGCGCGAGAGACCCGGGGGAATGGCGATAAGTTCGCGTGATGCTTGGTGCCGGTTGGATGTACGGGCGGGGGGCCGAAAGGGTGCGCGCTCGGGAGGATTGGCGCTGCTAAATGGCAGGCACCGGCGAGACTCAAAGCGGCGGTGCCGGAGGCCCGGAAACATTCTGGCGGTCGGCGGCTTTTCCGGTTTCACTCAGACCGTATTCTTTTCGGCAATCGACTGGCATGAAATCAATTCACTTGGCGCCTCGACTTCTCTTGCTCCGGACCGGGCTCGCCCCGGTAGCGGTCGGCTGCGGCTTCGGCTGCGGTGACCCGTTGGGGTGCCGGAAGGGCCGCTAGACCGAGGATGAACTTCGTATCCTCGATCCGCACCGCGGTGCTGGGCCGTTTCTCCGGCCTCACCATGGACCAACTGCGCCGCGACATGCTCGCCGGCCTCAATGTGATGACGGTGGCCCTGCCGCTCTCGATGGCCTTCGCCATCGCCTCCGGGGTGAATCCCGAGCGCGGCCTTTTCACCGCGATCATCGGTGGAGCGATCATCGCGGCCTTCGGCGGTTCGCGCGTGCAGATCGGCGGGCCCACAGGGGCCTTTGTGATCATCACCTTTGGTGTGATGACAGCCCACGGCATGGGCGGGCTGCTGCTGTGCACGATCATGGCCGGCGCGATGCTGGTGGTGATGGGTATGGCGCGACTGGGTTCGATCATCCGCTTCATACCGTATCCGGTCTCTCGGGCCTTCACCAAGGGCATTGCGATCCTCATCCTGAGTTCGCAGATCAAGTACTTCTTCGGTCTGCATGCGGCGATGCCGGTGGAGTTTCTGGGCAAGTTCAAGGTGCTGGCCGCCAATCTGGCGACGATCAACTGGCACACGGTGGCCCTGGGGGTGGTGGCCGTGGCGGTGATGGGCCTGTGGCCCAAGCGCTTCTCTCGCTTCATCCCCGGTTCGATGGTGGGCCTGGTCCTGGTCACGCTGGTGGCGTCGGTGTTTGGTTTCCTCGAACACTTCGGCATCGACACCATCGGCTCGCAGTTCCCCGACTTCTCGGGGGCGCTGCCGGCTTTCCAGTTGCCCGGGGTCGAATGGGGGCAGCTCGGGGAGCTCGTGCAACCCGCCTTCACCATCGCCATGTTGGTGGCCATGCAGGCGCTGCTTTGCGCTGTGGTGACCGATGGCGTGCTCGACGAGCGCCACGACTCCAATCAGGAGCTCATCGGGCAGGGCATCGCCAACATGGTGGGCCCGCTCTTTGGCTGTATCCCTGTTACCGGTGCAGTGGCCCGCTCGGTGGTCAACGTGCGCTCGGGCGCGCGCACTCCGGTGGCCGGCCTCACCCACTCGCTGCTGCTGCTGGTCACACTGGTGGCCGCCGCGCCGTTGCTGCGCCATGTGCCGCTGGCCGCGCTGAGCGCCGTGCTCATCGTAGCCGCCTTCCGGATGGTATCCTGGAAACAGTTCCTGAGGCTGCATCGCTGGCCGCTGAGCGACTCCTCGGTGTTCCTGGCCACCTTCGCCCTCACGGTGCTCACCAACCTAACCCTTGCAGTGGAGGTGGGCGTGGTCTGCGCCTGTCTGCTGATGGTCAAGCGCGTGGCCGAGACCTCCCAGATCACCGCCGTGGACGAGGCCAGCGAGACCGAGGGCTCCCACCATTCTCTCGTCGGGCGCACCGTGCCCAAGGGCGTGCTGATCTTTCGCGTATTCGGCGCGTTCTTCTTTGGCGTGGTCGACAAGCTCGATGACGAGCTCAAGCGAGCGAAGATGGAGCCCGAAGTCCTCATTATCCGTATGCGCAAGGTTCTGGCGATCGACGCCACCGGCCTGCAGGCGCTCCAGGATCTGCACCACAAGCTGAAGTCGAAGGGCAAGCACCTCATCCTCAGCGCGCCCCATACCCAGCCGTTGGCCATGATGGAAAACGCCGGCTTCATCGACGCCATCGACCGCGAGAACGTCTGTCCCCACATCGCTGGTGCGCTGGCCCGGGCCCGCGTCATCCTGAAGCTTCCGCCGGAGATCGAGCCCGACAACGCGCCGGAGCTTCTGCGCCATGAGCGCATGGAACTCGACGCCGCCCGGCGCGAAATCTCCGCGGCCCTCGAACGGGCTCAGCGGATACTGGGCGAGGCCAACCGCACCGCCATCGACCCAGCCCCCCGGCAATAATGAAACCGCAGCTCCCCAGCTTCGCCGATTGCGGAATGCGGATTGGGGAGTGCGGAGTGGGCGAGGGGATGGAGTCGGGGCTCTGGGGTAGGTCCGGTCTCCGACCGCATCGCAATGCGCGCAGTAGCGCCGGCGGGATTTTGTGGTCGCGCCTCGGAGGCTTCGGCTGTGGCGGCGGGTGGGCTCAAACGGTGAACCGGTCCAAGACCGGTCCTACTCGGAGTCGTTTTTGCCCATGAACGCCGGCCTTCTGCTGCTTCTTGCCGGGTTGGGCGGGTGCGCGGCGCTCGCTTGCGCCCGCCTGCCGCGTGTCTGGTTGGCGGCGACAATGTTCTCCTGCCTGGCGGGTCTCGCCGCCTCGCTTTGCGTGCTCGCCAGCGGAGCGGGTGGGGCGGCGCCGGCCTGGGACTGGGCCCCCGGCTTCGCCGTCTGCGGCGAACTTGTACACCTGCGCTTCGACGCGCTCAGTGGGCTCTTTCTCGCGCTCACCTGCGTGGTGGGAGCTGTCTGCGCGATCTACGCCGGCGAATACTGGCCCGATCCTCGCCATCCCCGCTCGGCGCGGGCCGGACGTTTTTGGTGGAGCGTGCTGTTGCTGAACCTCGGCGTCGTGCTCGTGGTGGTCAACGGGCTCCATTTTCTCATCGCGTGGGAGCTGTTCACTCTCGCCGCGTATTTTCTTGTCACCCTCGAGCGCCAGCGCGCCGAGGTGCGCGCCGCCGGCTGGCTCTACCTGGGCGCCTCGCATGTGGCGATGCTCGCCCTCTTTGCCTTCTTTGCGCTGCTGGCCGAGGGCACCGGCGGCTGGGCGCTGGGGCCGATGCTCGAGCGCAAGGAGCTCGCTCCGCTGTTCTGGCTGGCGCTGGCGGGCTTCGGGTTGAAGGCGGGGCTCTTCCCTCTGCATGTGTGGTTGCCCTCCGCGCACGCCAACGCCCCCAGCCACGTATCCGCTATCCTCTCGGGCGTCACCATCAAGATCGGACTCTACGGGCTGATCCGTTTCAGCGGCTGGTTGCCGGTGCCGGATTTGGCGGGCTGGGTGGTGGTGGGCCTCGGCGCGGCCAGTGCGGTGCTCGGCGTGGCGTTTGCGCTGGGCCAGCACGACCTCAAGCGCCTGCTCGCCTACCATAGCGTGGAGAATATCGGCATCATTGTGCTCGGCTTCGGGTTTGCGCTGGTGGGAGTGGCCGAGGGCGATGCCCCGTGGGGGCGGCTGGCGCTGGCCGGCGGGTTGTTGCACATCTGGAACCACGGCCTGTTCAAGTCGCTGCTCTTCCTTGGCGCCGGCTCGGTGGTCCACGCCACGGGTACGCGGGAGATGAGCCGGCTGGGCGGGCTGTGGCGAGCGATGCCGTGGACGGCCTCGCTCTTCACCCTAGGCGCGGTGGCGATCTGCGGGCTGCCCCCGCTCAACGGTTTTGTGAGCGAATGGCTAGTTTACCTGGGGCTCTTCGAGGCCGCGCTCTCCCATGGCCCTTCCGCCTGGGCCGCCATCCCGGCGGCGATCGCCCTCGGGGTAACCGGCGCACTGGCGCTGGCGTGTTTCGCGAAGGTGTGCGGCGTGGTCTTCCTCGGAGCGCCGCGCACGGCCGCTGCAGAGCAGGCGCACGAATCCGGTCCGGCGATGCGCGGGGCGATGCTCGCCCTGGCCGTGGCCTGCGCCGCGATCGGTCTGGGCCCCGTGCTCTTCTGGCCGGCGATCGCCCGGGCGGTCGCGGCCTGGCGGCCCTCGCCGACCTCGGCCCCGGTGCCCGCCCCGCTGCTGCAGCTCACCGTGTTCCACCTCGCGCTGGCTACGCTGGCTGTGCTCGCGGCCCTGTGGCTGTGGGGCCGCGCCCGGAGCGGCGGCCTGCGCCGCGCGCTTACCTGGGACTGCGGTTACGCTGTGCCCACAGCCCGGATGCAGTACACCGCCGGCTCGTTTGCGGCTACTATCGTAGAGTGGTTCGACTGGATTCTGCGCCCCGTGCGCCATGAGCATCGGCCCGAGGACACCTTTGCCGCGGGGGCCAGCCGCGAGGAGCACACTCCGGAGACGGTGCTGGAGGGTGTCGTGGAGCCCGTCGGGAATCTCGTGCTGAGGCTCTCCTCGGTAGTGCGCCGTCTCCAGCACGGCCGGATGCAGGACTATATCCTCTATCTAGTGTTGGGCGTGGTCGGTCTGGCGCTGGTGGTGCTGGTGGGCGGGAGCTGAGGCGTAACCATGCAGGAGATGCGTGCTGGCAGGCGCTTTAGAGCGCAGATCGCGTGCAAGCACGCTCCTACGGCGGACACCGGAGTTCGGGCACCAAAGCGGTGCGATTGCATGGGCGCGGCTGATTCTAAGTCGCGTGCAAGATGCGACTAATGCCGAGTCCGTGTAGGAGCGTGCTTGCACGCGAAGGGCCTCGTCTTGAAAGCGAATTGGATTGAGGCGGATTCACGCTATCGGGAGCAGGGCGCTGGAAGTTGCCGGTCGCTGGTCCGTAGTGGGCGACCGGTGGCGCTATCCGGTTTTGCTCAGCGCGGCGGCGGACCGGACAGGGGCGGGGCGACCGGTTCCTTTTCCATCGCTGCGGCATAGGCGTCCATGAGCGCGGTGCGCAAGGCGAGGGCACCACGCCCGATGAAAAAGAGCGCGAAGAGGTGAAAGCCGAAGGGCATATGGGCCCGGAGTTTGAGATAGATCAGCGCATCGACCGCATAGACGAGCCCGCCCACGATGAACGCCCAGAAATGGCCCCGCAGCGCGAGCCAGCCAATGAGGGCGAAGAAGCCGATGGCGAAGGCATCTATGGCGAAGGCCGCCGGGTTCATCGCGCCGAAGGCGGCGTCGGCCACCAGGGTGAAGCCTAGCCCGATGGCGAAACTGGTGTGGCTGCCGCTGTGAAGCAGCACGGTGTTGACGAGCGAAAGCGCGGCGATCCACCAGAACCAGCGGGCTGCGCTGGCGACATGGAGAGTGCCGGAAGCGATGGCGGCCTTCTTGAGCTCGCGGGTCTGCGGATTGACGAACGCGTTGTAGTTCATGGCTGGGGTTGATCGAGCGAACAGGCCGTGGGCTGGGGCGCCAGCCCGAAAGCGGGGTTGGCCGGAGCGCAGGGCCGCCCGCATGGATGCCGAAATAGCGAATACCAATGGGGCCTGTGCGGGCTTCGCGGTTGCGGCGGTGGGGCGCTGCCGGATAGCGTGGCGGCAATGAATTCGCGTAACGACGACACTACCACGTTTGGAACCATGAAGAACGAGGTGCTGGCCTTCGCCCAGGCCCGCGACTGGGAGCAGTTCCATTCGCCCAAGAATCTCTCCATGGCCATCGCCGCCGAGGCGGCGGAGCTGATGGAGCCCCTGCTATGGGTGAGCCCGGAGGAGTCGCGGGCGGTGATGAAGCGCCCGGACAAACGCGCTGCGCTCCAGGACGAGCTGGCCGACATCGTGGTCTACTGCCTGGAGTTCGCCAACCAGACTGGTATCGATCTCACCACAGCGATCACCGCGAAGATGGCGCGCAACGCCGAGAAGTACCCGGTGGAGAAGGCGAGGGGCCGGGCCGAGAAGTATAACGAACTCTGAGGTTCCGGGCCGCGTTCAAGAGGAGACGATTTCGGTGCTCGCCGTAGGAGCGTGCTTGCACGCGATTCTGAGCGAAGATCGCATGCAAGCACGCTCCTGCGAATGAATGGCTACGGCTAAGGAGGTCTCGAGGGGGGGGCCACGAACGGCGCGGCTCGCACGAGGGGCTGATTCTAAGTCGCGCCCAAGAGGAGACGAATTCCGAGTCCGTGCAGGAGCGTGCTTGCACGCAAAGGGCCTCATCTTGAACGCGAACTAGGCTGAGCCCTCCCCGGAAGGCCCGCAGGGCGGGCCCGCCGGCAATCCGTAGATTGCAGGCTTTTCAGGGTAGTGCGCTCACGCGCAGGCGGATGAATCGCCGCTGGGGTCCGGTAGACGGCTGAGCATCGCGCACCACAAGTCGGGTGTCGGTGTCCTCAATCAGCACCGTGTGCCCCACACCGGAGTACCAAACCTGCAGGTCAGCGGAAACTTCGATGATATAGCTCACGTCCGTCCGTCTCATCCGGCGCGGAACGGTCAGCGTCAGGTAGCGTTGCCCGTTGGCGTCGGCCAGTGCCACGGAGGGAAGTTGGTCCGGCGGGGTGGGGGTGTTGGCATCTCGCCCCACTGAATACTTGATTAGGTTCGTCAGTCCGTCGGAGGAATTCACCGCCGCGTCCGCGCCGTAGGTGGCCCGCCAGGCCGCCAAGGTAGAGGGGAGCTGTCCGCTCAGGGTGAGAGGCCATGTCACCGTACTGCTGAGTCGCGTGTCGGGGTCCTTCCGCACAAAGGCGGTGGGATCCCGCACAGTTACCGCCACGGTGTGTGCGCCGTTGCCGAGCGAGTCGGAGAGCAAATCGAGTCGGGGCCCCGTCTGCCCGGATTGGACGGCACCGTCTATGCGCCAAGTCAATTGCAGTGCGATTCCGCTGGAGGGCACCATGGGGGTTACCTGGAAACTCAGGGGCTGCTGCGGCGTGGTTACGGCGCGGGGGGACGTCGCTGGCGCGAAGCCGTCCACTGGGCTTACCTGATTGTAGAACTGTAGTACGAATTGCTCCCCGTTCACCTGCCCACAGGGACGGTTAAGGCTGCGCATCAGGGAGTTGTTGTGGGGCCGGTACCAGCCGGTCGTGCGGTACATCGAGCCTTCGAACAAGCCTGCGAGAGCATCGTAGCTCGCTGTTTCGGGGGTGGGCACCGGTGTGGAGGCGTCGATCCAGTAATTCCAGCGGATCAGGGCGCGCACGGTCTGCGCGGTGGTGTTGGGCATTTCCTCAGGGGTGTATATAAGGTACTCGGTGTCGTATTCATCGGCTAAATTGGCGAAGGAGTGGCCGATCTCATGTTCAACAACGGCGATTCCGTCGCCGTTGCGGGATGCCACGGATATGGAGCCGCCCGAACCGCCGTACTTCGTATCGTTAACGAGCACCACCGGCAGTTCGTACTCGGGCACTAGTTGGTTGAGCAGGTCGTAGGCGCGGCTGTAACCGGTGGAGTCAAGGGTGAGCAGTTGCGTGACCGATGGAGTTGTGAAGCCCGCGCCAAAGTACGTGTTACGGAGGACTCCCGGCCCACTGGTATTCCCGTTGTCGCAACCACTTTGTGTGGAGGCGACTTCAATGCGGTAGATGTTGCAGTAGCTGCGATATTGTTTCCACGGTTCGCGATCGAAGAGGAAGTTCACCGCGTCGTTCACGTGCGTGGCAAAGTTGGGCAGTTCGGCGGCCGTGTAGCCTTCGGAAAGAAACACGATGTTGATCCGGTTCGACCGCGGGCCGGTTTCCTGGACGGTGACCACCGTCGCGGCCTGGGCCCGTTGCAGTAGCGGTTCGGCGAGGCAGAGGAGTACCACTGTAACTAAGGAAAGGACTTTCATGGGGAAAGGGGAAGGGTGGCTAGAAGTTCGCCGGCCGGCTCGGCGTCGAGGTCCGCAGGATCGAAGCCCGATAGACGATATATGCGGATCCATGTCGCCCCCGGCATTGGCGGCATTCGCACTTGGGTCATCGTTTCGCCGGTCCCGGCCAGTCGTGCGGCTTGCGACTCTCCGGAGCGGGGCGAGACGTTGGGATCGAGCACGACGCAGGGCGCGTCGGCCGCCGGTATGGTCTCTTGAGCCAGTACGCGCTGGTCGGCGGCGAGCAGGCGTATGCACCACAACCCTGGCTGCCAGTCCGGCGAACGGCGGCGTCGGGGGAAATTGCCCAGCAGCGGTTGCACCGCCGCAAGCCGGATGTGCCCATCGCGGACGCTGAAGCGGTAGGAGTCCTGTCGGGTATTGCCGTCGGGGGAGGGGGCGGTCGGACTAACGGGCGCATCCTCGGCAACGGGCGTCGGTGTGGAGGCTCTGGCGGGCGCTGCTAGCGAGAGAACCGTGACCGGTATTGGCGTTGAGGGCCCCGTGACGCTTGTCCTCGCTGAGGCGGTTCCGCTGGACCGCCACAAAAGCCCCCCGAGTGTGCCGGCCAACAGCAGCAGCGCGAGCAGTCGGGCGGATGGCGCTATCCGGTTCATCGTGGAGGAGGGGATTTTGGGGCAATGCACGGAAAGGTGTCCAATGGCTGGTGCGGGCCCGCCTTTGCAAGGTTTTTTGCATCCGAGTTGTGTCAATACTTTGCTTACTAGGTGGTGTCGGTCGATACCGAGCGAAGCCGTCCGCTGCGATGCTGGTTACTGCTAGCAGCCTGTCGGACTTCGGATTTTGTTCAAAATAGTTGCATATTTTGTTGACAGGCAACGTGATGCTGTATTTTCATAGGCCATGGCCGCCCGCTTCTTCAATCTCGACCGACAG
>CAJCBL010000135.1 GCA_903960515.1 uncultured Verrucomicrobiota bacterium | reverse complement strand
CTGTCGGTCGAGATTGAAGAAGCGGGCGGCCATGGCCTATGAAAATACCGCATCCCGTTGCCTGTCAACAAAATATGCAACTATTTTGAACAAAATTCGAAGTCCGACAGGCTGCTAGGAGCCAGAGTTAACGTGGGGAGGTGTTGTGCGCTCCCACTATTTGAGCCCGAAGTAGTGCTCGGGCCCGCGTAGGCCACGCGCTGCTTGCGTCTCTAATTCCGGCCAAGTCTGGAGCCTGTGTGGCTAAATATAAAGGAAATCTAGCAGGCGGCCGGGCCTTCGTCGAAGGCCGCTACCACTGTTTCGAGTGGAAGGGAAAGCGCCTGCATCGATTGCTCGCCAGCCCTCACTGAGGGCCTCTGGTTTGCGGTAAACGGTAGGCGACCCCACCATCCAAAATTTGCCTGATCCCCTTGCGGTGACCCGAAAACGGGGCTATGGCAAACTGCATATAAATACACCCCGCCACGCCCCAGAAAGGTCGCTCAATCCCTGACGTTCAATTCCGTTGAAGCCTGAGCCCATCAGATGCGAGCCTCCCAGTCATCCATGGCCGTTGTGCCGGTGGGAATGCTGGTCCACTGAATTCTTTGATAGGTGAAACTGATCGTTTCCAGATTGGGATAGGAGGCGTCAATGCTGGCGATGTTGGCATTGATCAGTCTAATTTCCATCCCCTGCACAGGAACACCTGCTTCATTGGTCTGATAGAAATTGAGGACAACCTCCGTCAGGTTCTCATTGGTCGTAAGGACTTGATAAAACAACGGCGTGGTAGAGTCGGCTGATTTTGTGATCACCAACGGCTTGTGCTGGCGCTGCCCCGTGGGCAGCCCGGACACTGGATCCCGAGGACTCACGATGGAATGCGAATAGTTGAAGCAGACAATGCTGCTTTCAAGTCCTCTGATCGTGCATTCGCCTTTGATTATACCGGTTTTTTGTCCCTTGACTGACATATGGATGACGCCGTGCTGGGTGGGCAATATCCCCTGCGTAAGAATCAGTGGACTTGTGGGTGTGAGCTTGGTGACTTCCGTATAAATCTGGTCCAGCGATTTCATGACGGGAGCCGGCGCGGCTGGGGGTGTCAGCGCACCTTGAGCTGAAACGCGCTGAGCCGAGAGTAGCAGCCCACAGACCAGCACTAGGTATGATATAATAGTACGTTTCATAGTCATTGGATGATTCGAATATTGGGGGAATTGGTCCAGGCTGCAGGAGCCGCCGACTGGCGTGCCTGCAGTACAGGAGTTGCCGAAGGCTGAACGCCAAAGACGGAAATTGAAAGCCTGAACGCCGGACTGGGCGAACAATGGCAAGCCGATGGAGGTGAGTGAACAGCCAGAGAGGCGCGTTTGGCCAAATTCCAGGTCGCTTTCAAGATGAGGCACTATCGCGTGCAAGCACGCTCCTACACGGAGTCGGCATTAGTCTCATCTTAAACGCGACTTAGAATAGGTCTTAACCATTCATTCGTAGGAGCGTGTCTGCACGCGATTCAGAGCGCAGATCGCGTGCAAGCACGCTCCTACACGAAGTCGGTATTAGTCCTATCTTGATCGCGCCGCGGAAATGGGTGTGCCCCTTTTGGGCTTGGCCGCCCTCCGGCCTAGCCTGCGTTAGATGAATAGGTAGACGTAGGTGGCGAAGAGCAGGGCGGCCGCTCCTGCGGCGGCGGCGAGTGACCAGAGTAGATTGCGCTTCCGGGCCGCGACGGCGAAGGTCGAAATGATCACCGCCATCTGCGCGCCCAGCATTCCGTAGAAGAAGCGCTGGCTGCGGTTGTGATGGCGCTCCGCGCTGAGGTTGTTCTTTCGCACCTGCAGTTCGTAGAGGTTGGCGATGGGTTGGTTGAGGCGGGCCTCGGCGTCGTAGCGCGCGGCGGCGAAGCTCACCCGCACGGCAGTAAAGTCGCGCTTCAGTGTCCCCCCTCCGGTGCGCTGTGCGGTCAACGCACGGTTGAGTGCCTCGATGAGCTGGTTGATCGGACGGGTTGCGTTGTCGAACGCATCGCTGCGCGCCTTCGCCGCGAGGAGCGCAGCGGTGAGCATCGGGTCGCTGAGGTGGGCCATCAGCGCGGCGATTTCCGATTCCGGCCGAAGGTCGTCGATGGCGGTCAACGCGGCTTGGACTTCGGGCAAGGGCGCAGCGCTGGCGGGCAGGGCGGGCAGTTCGCCTTTGACCAGTAGCGTGAGCGCACGCTGGCCGGCTTCTGAGGCGAGCAGCGCTGCGGTTTGGGCGTGGTCCGGGCCGCTGGACAAGACGGCCTGGCGCAGGGTTTCGGTATCTACAGATTGGACCTCGTTGGCCGCTTGCAGCAGGTCGAGGGTGTTGTGTTGGAGGGCGCTGCGCAATCGTTTGGCCTGGAAGAAACTCCACTGGTCGCCGGCCTTGGACTGCTGCTGGGCGGCGAGCGAGCGGTCGTACTGCGCCTTGGTCATCTCGCTCGAGGCCAAGCCGGCGAGCATGGTGGCGATCACCGTCATCACCACCGGTGTAGCTCCAAAGATCCGGCCCCACATGGTTGGCGGCAGGTCGGCTTTGAGGGAATCGGGCAGTGTTGTTTTCACAGGGGAAACAGGTTCGGTACGGGAGCGGAGGAGCAAGTTCAATTTGCCGCCGAGCCGGGTTGGCCAGTCAAAGTGCGGTGGTTCTGCGGCTGCGGAGGAAGAATGGGCCGCAGAGGAGCAGGCAGAGCCCAGAAGGCGCCAGTATCACGAGTGGGGCCGTCCAGAGGCGACGGATTCGCCCCCATCGACTGGGCCAAGCCTTCCCCATGGCCAGGCCAGGCGGGTGGGGGTGGGCCTTGAGTGAACGGGTGCCGGATTCGACTGTCCCCTTCGCTAAGGGCCCGGTGAGAGAAAGGGGGGCTTTAACGAACGGATCCTTCAATGCAGGCAGACCGCCAGCAAAGGAGACCGCTTTCGAGTGGGGCGCCCCGTTGTCGCCAGATTACCACGTCGCCGTTTCGAAGGCTCCGAGGTCGGGGGCGGGGCCAAGGAAGGTGAGCGAGCAACCGAGGTAATCGGCATCATCGAAGAGTGTGCCGGCATCGACGAGGCGCCCGGCGAGCGATGGGCGGGCGAGAGCAAGTTCGGGGAGCCCGCCGTCGGTGCGGCGGGGAGCGGCGAGAAGGGCGGTGACCTGGGCGATGGTCGCGGCGTCGGTGGCGGTCGGCAGGAGCAGGAAGTCGGTGCTGTTCGGCGCGGAGGCGAGCACCTGCCAGCTGTTGCCGAGGAGGGTGGTGGTGGCGGTGACGTCGGCTCGGCCGAGGGCGATGTTGTTGCGTACGATGTGGGGCTCGGTGCGGGTGATCGAAATATCGAGACGGAGATCGCCGTTGAGGTTCGCCCAGGCGGTGCAGTGGTCGACGGTGAGCCCGGCGGCGTTGTCGTTCTGGTCGATGCCGTTGTGGGCGTTGTGTGCGGCGAGCGAGCGCACCAAGCGGTGAGGGGTGGCTACGTTGTTGCCGCCGAGCTTGAAGCCGTTGCCGTTGCCCGTGAAGAGCGGGTCGTTCCAGAAATCGCGGCCCTGGCCGAAGGCCCAGCAGTTCTCGATGAGCACGGGTTCGCTGGCCATCCACAGATCCCAGCCATCATCGGAGTTCTCCCACGCGCGGCAGCCGCGGAAAACATTGCCTGGGCCGATGGTGTAGTGGGCCGTGAAGCCATCGGCGTTCTCGCCGTGGTTGACCGCATCGAAGCAGCGGGTGGCGTCGCAATTGAGGATGAGGTTATGGCCCGGCAGGAAGGTGACAGCGGAGCCGTCGCCAACGGCGATGCCGGTAAGCCGGCAGGCGCGGGCGACGCAGCGCTCGATGATGTTGTAGCTGCCGGCAGGGTTGTTCGTGTTGTGGCCCACCATACGAATGCCGGTGCCCGGCGTGTTGTACACCTCGATACCGCGCAGGTGCCAGTAACTGCCGGCGATGGAGATGCCGTAGGCGTTGGTTGCGGTCATCGCGGAGAAATCGAGCACCGGTTGTTCACCGGGGTAGCCGAAGATGCGGATGGGATGATCCGCCGTGCCGCTGCGCTTGATGTAGACGACGGCAGTGCAGTTGTAGGTGCCGCCCCGCAGGTAGATGAGGTCGCCGGGGTTGGCGGCACCGCAGGCTTTGCCGAGGGTGGCGTAGGGCAGGGGGAATGTGCCGGGGTTGGCGTCATTTCCGGACGGCGACACGAAACAGGTGCGGGCGCCGGCCGGGCTGGTTACGGTGATCGGCCCGGTGTCGACGAGTGCAAGGCGGGTGCGGGTGAACCAGCGGGTTTTTCGGGGGAGCACGGTGGTAAATGCCTCGCGTACGCTGCCGACGGGATCTCCGGGCTGTGGGCGGCGAGGCGAACCTCACCTGTTTCTGGCGGATAGGAAGTCACCTGTGATAGCAGCGTGCCGCCGCGGCCCGGGCGGGCGGCGGCGGCGGGGGACCTTCAGGGTGCAGGG
>CAJCBL010000134.1 GCA_903960515.1 uncultured Verrucomicrobiota bacterium | reverse complement strand
CAGGCTGCTAGCGGGTAGCGTCTAAGATTTCCGCCCCCTCTGTTGGGGAGCCCGATCCACCGCCATATCGGCAACCGGTCCAGTGAGGTCGGGAAAAGGGGTAGAAAACGCCGGGCCTGCATAGGCGTTCGGGAGCACCGTGTCGCCAATAAAGCCCACATTGTCGGGCGGTACGGTATCGGCCGCGAAAACGGCGATACCCGCAAGCATCGAGAACAGCGAGATGAGCGAACGGAAATAGTGCACGGAAACGCAGGAGCGGCGAGTGATCATCTCAGCAAATGGTGTCGCTATCATAGTGCACATAAACCGCCACGGCGGGTTTATCTCGCCCAGCGATTTAGCAGCATTTTATCATCTAGCTCAAGATTCCGAGATCCGCTCGGGTTATAGTAGATAATCGCAACAATTTCAGCTTCACGTTTCTGGTCAAACACGCTGATTTCCACATCGATCGCAGCATATTTCCCGGCACCAGTCTTACCGTAGAAGCGAATCTTTTTTGAAGTGCGATAGTTGGGATTACTGACCATTTCGGAATAGGATACCGTGCTCTGATAGCCCGAATCAGGAGCGCTGAACAGGAATTCCTCATTGCTCAAGGCAAAACCAGCCCCTCCAGTTGCCTGAATAGTCACCGTGTAATCCGAGCCGTACCGACCAAGACCGCTACCCAAGTTCACACTAAACGCAAAATCCCCATTCCCAGTTTTGCCTGTTGCCGGGTCCAACAACAAGGGGGGGCCGCCTAAGACAATCTTTTTGCTCACATTATATTCGTATAGCGGCTCAGGTTTGATCAGTTTCTGTAGTCTAAATATCACGGGCTTGGCAGAATCCGGAACATGAAAATAGTCGTCAGAGAACGAGGAATAATCAAAGCTTTGGGTCCAACTTATTGTGCGCGTGTAGCCAAGTTTGAGAACCTGAACAGAAAGCCGTTTCCCACTCGCATCCGAGAGACTGAATTTCCCGTCTTCGCCAGACTCTATATTATTTGTCCTAGTGCCCCCGTCAGTCGTCCAAACCATCGAGATATCAGCGCACGCGACCGGTTGATCGAACTGATCGAGCACGATGCCGTAGAACTCGATCGGCATCCTCCATTGAAAGCTTGGATCAAGTTTATTCATTGCACGCCACCAATCCCACATCGCTTGTACTTCGGGCGACTTCGGTGGATATTCCTCGGTTTTGAACAGACGTGGCTTGGGTGGAATTCCTCCCGCAGTATTTTCCATTCCGGTTCGCGCTTGATTGGGCGAAGGTTTTGCCACCACTGCTGGAGCCGAGTCCAAAGCTGGCGCCGGCTCCACACTTCTGCTATGCCGATACCAAAGCCAAGTGAGCGATCCAAGGGCGAAGGCAACAAGTCCTATGGCAAATATATGCTGTTTCTTCATGGGGCGGTCGGCTTCACATTTGGAACCTACAAGCGGTCATGAAGTATCCTTTGACCATGCTGCGAATCGAACGAAATATCCGATTCTCCGAAGTATTTCTGAACTCGCGAGCATATGGCGCCGAATCCGGCGGCACCAGCGTGGGTTTGTCAACACTCGATTGATAGCCCCTTCTTCGGGATCGCGGGATCCTGCTGGCTCCGCCCCTCGGGAAACCAGAATCCATGAAGCCCGCACACGATATCCGCTCCTGGTATCGGGGGACCCCCTCAAACAAAAGGGAGAGCCGGTTGAAAACCGACTCTCCCGGGAGGCCCGGACACTGGTCCGAGCCTACAAACGGACTGAAACGTAGCAGCTCAGATGGCGATCTCGCCGCGCTCGTCGGTGCGGATACGAACGACCTCCTCCAGCGGCTGGACGAAGATCTTGCCGTCGCCGATCTTGCCGGTCTTGGCGGATTTCACGATCGCGTCGACTGCCTTGCCGGCGAGGTCGTCGATCACGGCGAGCTCGACCTTGACCTTGGGCAGAAAGTCCACGGTGTACTCGCTACCCCGATAGATCTCGGTGTGGCCCTTCTGGCGGCCGAAGCCCTTGACCTCGGTAACGGTCATGCCTTCGACGCCGATAGCGGCGAGGGCCTCCTTAACTTCCTCCAGCTTGAAGGGTTTGATGATGGCGGTGATGAGTTTCATGAAGCAATTGGTTGGGTTGGGCTGGGAATGAATCAGTAGATATATCCTTCTTCGCCGTGCTCGAGAAGGTCAAGGCCTTGCCGTTCGACATCGGGGGCAGCGCGCAGGCCGATGGTAGCCTTCACGAAGTAGGCGATCAGGATGGTGCCCACGAAGGCCATCGCCACCGTGATGCCCATCGCCTTGAGTTGCTCGATCCAGAGTCCGCCGTTGGTCACCAGTCCGGCAAGACCGTTCTTGGCGGCGGGCCCGATGCCGAGGTTGGCGTTCGCACTGGAGGTGGCCAGGAAGCCGGTTACAAGCGCTCCCATGGTGCCGCCCACGGCGTGCACGCCGAAGGTGTCGAGTGCGTCGTCGTACTTGAGCCAGCCCTTGAGTTTGGTGCAGGCGAAGTACGGTACCGCTCCGGCGAGCACACCGATGATCACCGCGCCGGAGACGTCCACAAAGCCGGTGGCGGGAGTGATGACAACCAGGCCGGCGACAGCGCCCGAGCAGAAGCCCAGGATGGAGGGATGGCCGCGGGTGAACCACTCGATCATCGGCCACACAAAGGAGGCGACGGCGGCGGCTATAGTGGTGGTCATGAAGGCGTTGGCGGCGATGCCGTCGGCAGCGAGGGCGGAGCCAGCGTTGAACCCGTACCAACCCACCCAGAGCATGCCGGTACCGACCATGCAAAGCACCATGCTGTGCGGGGCCATCTTTTCTTTAAGGAAACCGATGCGCGGCCCGAGGATGATGCAGAGGATGAGGGCCGACCAACCGGAAGACATATGTACCACAGTGCCGCCAGCGAAGTCTATGGCGCGGATCGCAGCGTCGGGGTTCCAAACACCATTCATCATACCGGTGACGCCCCAAACCATATGGGCGAGCGGGAAGTAGATGAAGATCATCCACAGGGTGACGAAGACCAGAATCGCAGAGAAATTCATGCGTTCGGCGATGGCGCCCACGATGAGTGCGGGAGTGATGATGGCGAACATCATTTGGTACATCGAGAAGACACTGTGCGAGGTCCAGAAGGAGTAGTCGGTGTTGGGGGCGGCCCCTACATTGCGCAGAAATAGGAACTCGGTGCCTCCCAAGATGGACCCCAAGAAGCCCCCGCCTTCGGAAAAGCTCTTTCCAAAGACCAGACTATAGCCGAAGGCCCACCAAAGAATAGTGACCAAGCCGGCGATGCCCAAGCATTGGGCAAGCACCGAAAGGACATTCTTACTGCGGACCAAGCCGCCGTAGAATAGAGCCAGCCCGGGCAGGGTCATGAATAGCACCAGCGCGGTGGAGGTCATCATCCAGGCGTTGTGGCCGGGGCCAGCCACGCCGGTGAGCGCCTTGCCGGGGTCGCCATTGGTAACATAGGCCTCGAGCGCAGTGATGCGCGCTTCGGCCGAAGGTGCCGGAGCATCGGCCGCGATCGCACAACAGGCGACCGCAGCGACGCCCAGCGTCAACAGAATCGAACGGAGGGAGAATAGATTGCGGAGCATAGTCGGCGGCAGTTTAGCAATCCCAATGCCAGCGCGCGTTGCCAAGGAAAGAAGGCTGCATTTTTGTCGTTTTGAGGGGTAACTGCGACGCGAATGTACCATTTTAGCCACGCCTGAATCCGAACTCGGTAGGTAAGGACGTTCACAAAGTGGGGCAGAATCGACCGGATCGGACCAGGTATCACCGGACCGAACCCTCTCCACTCCAAGGATCGGTAGCAGGGCAGTGGAAGGCGTCCCGGTTTCCGGGATCGCACTCAGGCGCAAGGTCCGCCGCCGCAAACGTTCTGAATCGCCGGGGCTTAGCGGATTAAGGGGCGGGTCTCCTCCACCAGCCCCCGAAACGGTCGATAGATTCTTCGGCAACAAACCATCCTGTTTGACGTACTCCCTCCGGCATTGGCATAAAGCCCGCTTCTAATCTTCCGCCTTCACAATGAAAAACTCTACGCTCCTCACTCCCCTCATCGTCTACGCGTTGACGATCATCATCTCCTTTGCTGTCGCAGGCCTGATCAAGGTCATCGACCGCACTCTGCAGGCACTGGCCACCGCCAAACGCTGAGCCGCCCCTCCCCCTCCCTCTCAGCCAACAGCCAACCTCTCCAATTCCGGAGACTGCCATGCCGCGCCTAATCGAACTCTTTCAGGGCCTCGACACTCTCGCCCAATCCGACCTCTGGGTAGTACTCACGCGGGTGGGACTCATCCTGCTGGGAATGCTGCTGGTGTATCTGGGCCGCAAGGGCGTGCTCGAGCCCCTGCTGATGATCCCCATGGGCTTCGGCATGGCGGTGGTCAACGCCGGTGTGCTCTTCATGGATCCCATCACGGCCGGGCAGATCGTCTCGGGCACTCCCGACCTCGCCGGCCAGCAGCAACTGGTACAGACCGCCTAGGCCGGCCAGATGCACGGCAACCTGCTGCTCGCCCCGCTGGTGGCCGAGCCGTCCCAGTTGATGAACATCCTGCAGATCGAGTGCCTGCAGCCCATCTACACCTTCGCCTTCAGCAACGGCCTCATCGCCTGCTTTGTCTTCATGGGCATCGGAGTGCTACTGGATGTCGGTTACGTGATGGCCCGCCCCTTCGAGAGCATGTTCCTGGCGCTGGCAGCGGAACTGGGCACCATCGCCACCTTCCCCGTGGCCATGGCCTGGGGACTTACGGCCAACGAGGCCGCCTCCATCGCGATGGTGGGCGGAGCCGACGGCCCGATGGTGCTGTTCACCTCGCTCAAGCTCGCACCCAAACTCTTCGTACCCATCACCGTGGTGGCCTACCTCTACTTGGGCCTCACCTACGGCGGCTATCCCTTCCTGGTGCGGGCGATGGTTCCCAAGTCGATACGCATGCTGCCGGTGCGCGCGGCCAAGGTGCGCACGATCAGCAGCGGGGCCAAGCTCACCTTCGCCATGGTCACCTGCGTGGTGCTCTGTCTCCTCTTCCCGGTGGCGGCGCCGCTCTTCCTCTCGCTCTTCGTGGGCGTGGCGGTGAGGGAGGCCGGCCTCAAGGATTTCGAAACCTTCATCGGCGGCCCGCTGCTTTACGGGTCGACATTTTTCCTTGGACTTCTGCTCGGGGTGCTCTGCGAAGCCAGCACTCTGCTCCAGCCCATCATCTTCAAGCTGCTTGTGCTCGGTATCCTCTCCCTGCTGCTCTCCGGCATCGGCGGCATCCTGGGCGGCTACGCGATGTATTTCATGAGTGGACGCCGCTACAACCCCGTGATCGGCATCGCCGGTTTGAGCTGCGTGCCCACCACCGCCAAGGTCGCCCAGAAGATCGTAAGCGAGGACGCGCCCCGGGTGATCATCATGCCACAGGCGCTGGGGGCGAACATCTGCGGAGTGATCACCACGGCCGTGATCTGCGGCATCTACGTCACGCTGATTCCGCTGCTGGCGAAATAGCCCGCCTCGGCGCCCTCGCCCGGGAATGCCCCGGGTAGGGCCAGTCCCTGCAAGCGCACTCAGCATTTTGCGGGTGCGCTTTTCTTCTAGCTCGGCACTCCGCCCGCCCTGCTTCCAATCTTCGGTTTCGCCCTCCTACTCTCCTCTCCCGTCATGATCGCCCTTCTCGCCACAGCGCCCGTACCCGCCGCCTCGATTCCCGCCGGCTGGGTGGCGCCCTTCGCCCTGCTCCTGCTGCTAATCGCCACGATGCCGCTCTCCCCCCACGGGATTAAGCGCTTCTGGGAAAAGTTCTATCCCGCTGTCGCCATCGGCCTGGGACTGATCGTAGCCGCATTCTACCTCTGGCAGGTGCCCCACGGCGGCCACAAGGTTCTGGCCACACTCGAGGAGTACTTCGCCTTCATCGTGCTCATCGGCTCGCTCTTCATCGTGGCCGGCAACATGCACATCGAGATACGCGGCGAGGCCCGGCCGGTGGGCAACGTGATCTTCCTGCTGGTGGGCGCCCTGCTGGCCAACCTCATCGGCACCACCGGGGCCTCGATGGTGCTCATCCGCCCCTGGATTCGGATGAACAAGTACCGCATCACCGCCTTCCACATCGTCTTCTTCATCTTCACCGTTTCCAACATCGGCGGGGCGCT
>CAJCBL010000133.1 GCA_903960515.1 uncultured Verrucomicrobiota bacterium | reverse complement strand
TTCACGCATGTGCGTGAACTGACCCAAGCGATAGAATCCTATATGACGGAACGTGATCTCAAGCCCAAGCGCTATGTTTGGAAGGCCCAAGGACAGGCCATACTCGAAAAAATCCACCGGGCTCGTGCCGCGGCGGCAAAACCTGCTTAATGATCACCCATATCGCGAACACTACACTAGAGGCCTTCGGGCGCGTGTATTTCAACTTAAACGCCGCAGTTCGAACTGGTCACCGATTCAGCGCCCGGCCGCCTCGGCTTGGATCAGCCCCAGCAAGGCCTGGCCTTCGGGGAGGGCATTGATCCGTGCCGTCTCCGTTTGGAGGGTTTTCTTGGATCCGGCTTGGATTTTCGCAAATTCCACCATCACCCGCCGCTGAATGGGCTCGGGTTGGGTATTGAGGCGAATGGCGAGGCCGTTTTGGATAACTTTTGTCTGGGCGGAGGACTGCCTCATGCGTTGCCCGAAACTGCGGGCTGTCGGCTCATCGCACACCGCCGCGAAGGCTGCGGTCATCTCCTGGTTGCCTTGCCGCAGTTGGTTCAAATCGCTGCGCACCTCTACAGGCAAATCCTCTTCGGGGGCGGCGCCGTATTCCATGAACACGATGGAGATCAGGGCGGCGTCCAACAGGCCAGCGATGCGGGCCTGCTCTGCTTTGTCCACGGCTTGGTTGCGCTCGTCCATCCGCTTCCAGGCCTTGCTCATATAGCCATACAGCTCCCAGTCGTCCATGCCGGTGGCAATATTAGAGAGCGCATCCCGGGCTTTGGGCATGGCCACCCGCAGCTCGGCGATCCTCGGCCAGGCGGCTTTGGCGCTAGCCTCGCCTCTGATTGCTTGCATCAAAGTGGCTATGTCGCGTTCGCCTTCGAAGGCCTGCCTCCAAAGAATCCAAGCCTTTTTCGAGAGAGCTTCATCGAAGGCCTTGGGAACCTCCGAACTCGCTCGTATATAGTGCGCAGGCGCTTGGGATAAATAGTCGGGGAGAGCTTCCAGCGGCTTGGATGCGAGGGAGCGCGCCAGACGCTGGGCCAAGTCGGCCTCTAGCGGGAAAGCGGTGGCGCAGCCCGCGAAGGGGTTGGTGTTGGCGCGTACAGCGGCCAAGGCATTCGCCACCCGCACCAGAGTGCACTGGCGCAAGCCCGAGTGATCCATGGTCTGCAGGCGCTGGCCGGCGTTTGCCAACTCGGCGGCCTGGTCTCGGCTCGTGAGGTGTCGCGCCCAGGCTTCCTTTAGTGCCAAGGCAGGCGCGTAGTGAGTGAGCTCTGGCAGGAGTGCTCTCACCTCCTGGAGAAAGGCGAGTTCATCGGTGCGGTCCTTCGCGCTCTCCAACCCGGGAAGGAGCAGTTCGATTGCCCTACACTCGGCTTCCACACCCGCACTCGGGGCCCCGCCCAAAAGCACGGGCCAGGCCGCGCGGATCTTTTCCACATGCAGTGCGATCTCTCTGCGCAGCGCCTCCTCGGCCTTGTATTTGGCCAAGCGAGCTTCGGAGCGCTCGATGTCGGTCTCCAATTCCTTTAGCGTGTTCTGCATGCTATCCACCGCTTCGTTCACTGACTTCTGCGGAGGCAGGGCTTGGGGCGGTGTCTGGGCCAGCAGGGCCACGGGCAGGAAAAGGAAAAGCGAAAGGCGGGTGCGCATGGGCGGAATGTATAGGGAGCGGCAGGCAGGCTTGGAAGCGCAGCAGGGCCCGCCGGTGTCTGGCTCGAGGGTTGCCGGCGATTAGTCGGGTTTAGGAGTGCGGGGGAATGGCCGCGACGGCCGGCGCGGTGGGCGCAACTCCCAGGGCGATGCTCTCCGTGGTTTTGGACAGCGCACTGCGCAGGGATCGGGTGAATGCCAGGGTGTATAGTTTCTGCAAGTGATTACTGATGTTCAATAAGTATCCGGGCACAAACAGATCCTTGAGCAACACAGCCTCCGCCGATTCACCGTAGGTCGTGCTGTCGGTGTTGCACTCCCATTTATAGCATTCGGTTTTGCCGATGGCGTGGCCGTCCGCTACGGTCTTCAACTTAGCGTCCGCTACGGCCCATTGCAGGTCCACTGTGATATTGCGACGTGCGCCCGCCCCGCGCTCCGAGTATTCGTAGTCTGTTTGGGATCCGAAGGAGAGCTCGACCACATAGTCGAGGTTGGGCGTAAGGTGGGTCTTGTCCGCCAGCAAAACCACCCCGGTGAAGCGCGCCTCAAAGGCATTGACTACATTCTTCTTGAGTCCCTCCCCGTAGCGTACCGTCACCTTGGATGAGCCCATTGCAACGTCCTCATTGTATTCCGTTACACGATTGAGGACTTCCGGGGCGATGATGAGGCCTACGGTCTTGTGCATCTTGGGCTCCTTGGCATTGAACTGGAGTTTCTCCGGGAAGGCGATCTCCCGATGCAGCGACACGCACCCGGTGGTCAACAAGAGGAGGAGAGTGAGCGGCAGAAGGCGGAGTGAGGATTTCATGGGAGAGGTCGGCAGTTGGGCGAGGTCGTCGCTGGCAGAGGCGAGTAGCCGGCTGTGGCCGGCGACGAAGAGCCTAGGCTCCTGGATGCGAGGGAGGGGAGATGAGTAGGCGAAGGACCTGGATGGCAGGCCATGGCCTACCGTGGGTGCACCGGTTCGGCGTGTCAATAGGAGGATCATAGTGCGTTCGAGGGCGGGCCAAGCCGGAGCTTCGGCGGTTGGAGTCAATAAGGCCTGTTCACCGCGTTATTGCTCGCCGTGGCGGCAGGTGCATAGGTGCGAATGGATTTGCTGGCAGTACGAGGCGGGGCGCGCTCGGAATACGCTTGATTCGCCACTGCTGTGCGGCCAAGGTCGCATTTTAGTGCTCGCCCCGTTCCCCCGCTGCGATCCCCGTCCGTATTCCCCACCCCTAGGAGCCTGTCGGACTGAGAAATCAGCCCTGCCGTCGGTGCGACCCATATTTTCACGGTTATTGGCCTAAAACCGTTTTCCGAGGAACCGAAACCGATTGAGTCCTCGCATCGGGCGCGTTGTCGCTGCAATTTAC
>CAJCBL010000132.1 GCA_903960515.1 uncultured Verrucomicrobiota bacterium | reverse complement strand
GTGCAAGCACGCTCCTACATCGGAGGAAATCGCGGGCGAGCTCGCGCCTACACCGAAGGAAATCGCGTGCAAGCACGCTCCTACACGGACGGTACAGACGCGAGGTCCGCCCTACACGGACGGCGCGGACGCGAGGCCCGCAACCAACAACTGAAATCCTCAAATACGGGCTGCAAAGAATCGATATTGCCGTGACCGCTGAGCGGTCACGGCAAGCTATCGACCTTCTACTCCACGCGCAGGCGCATAAAACGCCGCGGCGCGGGGTCGGCAGAGAGCGCCGGTTCGGAGCGCACAATGACTTCCCTCGTGGGTCCCGGAACCTCTGTGGATAGCACCGTCCAATTCACAAGGTTGGTGCTGCTCTCGACGATATAGCTCAAATCGCCACCAGAGCTGCGCCGGGTGTAGGCGAGGGTGAGATAGTTCAGCCCATTGTAGGGTACGACTGTCGCTGCGGGCAGGGTAACCGGGCCGCGGGCAGGAAGGTCGAGGGCGTAACGCAGAAAGTTGGTCGCCCCCACCCCGTCGGGATCGGAATAGGGACCGCTGATGGCGGGGTCCAACAACTCGGCTGCCGAAAACTTCAAGGCCGCCCAATCGGTAAAGCTCACGATCGCGGGGGTGACACTGACCGTACTGCTGCCGCTGAACGCACCGGAGGTCGCGCTAACACGATAGCCGTTGCCTTCGGTGGTGGCGGTAAATAGGCCGCTTTGATTGACCGTGCCGCCGCCAGTAGCGGTCCAAACATAGTTGGCCGCCATTACGCCGCCGCGCTGGTCGTAACCCTGGGCTGCGAACTGCTGGGTGCGCCCGTTCGCCACGGTGGCGGGATCGGGGGTGACTACTACAGTGGTGAGCACCGGGACAAAGGTGACGCTGACCGTGCTGCTGCCGCTGATGGCACCGGAGGTGGCGGTTACCCGATAGCCGTTGCCTTCGGTGGTGGCGGTAAATAGGCCGCTTTGATTGATCGTGCCGCCGCCGGTGGTGGCCCACACATAGCTGGCCGCCATGGCGCCGCCGCGCTGGTCGTAGCCCTGGGCTGCGAATTGCTGGGTGCCGCCGTTCGCCACGCTAACAGGATTGGGGGTCACGACCACAGTGGTGAGCGCCGGGACAAAGGTGACGCTGACCGTGCTGCTGCCGCTGATGGCACCGGAGGTGGCGGTTACCCGATAGCCGTTGCCTTCGGTAGTGGCAGTAAACAGTCCACTTTGATTGATCGTGCCTCCGCCGGTGGTAGCCCAAACATAGGTGCCCGCCATGACTCCGCCGCGCTGGTCATAGCCCTGGGCTGCGAACTGCTGGGTGCTGCCATTGGCCACGATGGCGGGATTGGGGGTCACGCTTATGGTGGTAAGCGCCGGGGTGAAGGTTGAAGTAAACGTCATCCAGTTGATATTGAAATCGCCGGAGACGACAGAGAGCCGCAATGAATGAATTTCAGTGGTAAGGTTGCTGATGGTAACGGGAACGGTCTGCCAAGCTTGCCAGCCGTAGGTGTTGGGGACATTCACCGTGGCGAGCACGGTCGAGCCCGATTTCAGTTCGAACTTTCCGGTGGCCACCGTGGAGGCTACGCGGCAATCGACCCGGTACGTTCCCGAGGTGGGGACGCTTATGGCATAGTCGATATAGTCGCCGGGGTGGGTCCAGCCCACATCCAACCCGCCGCCGGTGTCGCCGGTCTGCTCGGTTTGCACCCCGCTCATACCGGTCCAGTTTTCGGCTTCGAGCTTGATGGGGGTTGGTGCGTTGGGGTCGACGAGAGTAAGCTCCTGGTAGTAGTTGGCGGTCAGGTAGCCCACGTTCTTATCGGTTTGGGACTTGCTGTTGGGCACGGGGACATCGCCGGAGCAGAGCATCGTCTCGCGCGTGCTATTGCTGAGCATGTCGGTGTCGTTGTAGGCAAGGGTGAAGCCGATGAGCTTACCCGGTGTGAGGGCTACTGGAACATTGCTTTCGTTGGCAACCTTGATGCGCAGCTCCCAAGTGTGGACGTTGCCGTTGTCGAAGCGGGCCACAGCAATATTGTCGTTGTAGCGCTGGGTGCCGCCGGGGCCGCCTGCGACAACATCGCCCGAGAGGCTGATGTGGTAGGCGAAGGCGTTGTAGTTGTTGCCCAGGTCGCCGCCGGAGCGGTTTTCATCCAGAAAGAGCTCCAGGCAGTCGTCGTTCCAATAGTTGTCGGACCAAAGGGCGTGGGTGTCGATGACGACGTCGTCGGTGATCTCGGCGAGCAAATAGAGGTAGTTGGCGTCCCAGGCCAGTTTGTAGCGGCCGGAGCAGTCGGCGGGGTTGGGCAGGGAGCCAATCCAGGGGATATTTATCGTCCGCCATTCGGCGCTGGCCCAGGTGGCTTCATTGGCCCGGCCATCGATCAACATGGTCTCGGTTGTGATCTTGGCCGACAACTGGGCCTGGGCGAGCCCGGTGGCCGGCACCATGGCCAACGAGGCGAGCGCAAAGAGCCCAAGGGCCGAGTTGCGGCGTACTATCGAGCCGAACGCTGATGCTATATTATTCATATCTATGGGGTAATTTGGGGTAAATTGTAAACTTCTAAGAAACACCCGAGCCGAGGGCTCTGGGTGGCTCCATCGTCTCGGTGGCGCCCGCCAGCAGCGCCACCGCGTGGGTGCCCGCGAGGGCCGAAGCCCAGCGCGAACACCCGCTCCACTACTCCGCTCTGAGCGAGGCCTTCAGCAGGTCGGCGTCGCGCGAGGAGGGGCCTACGGAAATCTCGAACTCGCCGGGCTCGACCACGCTGCGGCCAGCGGCATCCACGATCTGGAGAGCCTCCCAGGGCAGCGCGACCGTAACCGTCTGCTTCTGGCCGGGCTCAAGGTGCACGCGGGCGAAACCCTTGAGCGCCTTGTTCACCCAGGTGGCGGAGGTGACGACGTCGGTAACATAAACCTGGACGATCTCGTCGCCGGCGCGCGCGCCGGTGTTTTCAACCTCTACGGAGACCGAGGCCGCCTGCCCGCGGGCGAGGGTGGCCGAGGCGAGCCGCAGATTCGAATACCGGTACTGCGTGTAACTCAAGCCGTGACCGAAGGGGAAGAGCGGCTCCTGGGTGAGATCGGCGTAGCGCCCGCCGTGCTGACCGCGCACTTGGCTGTAGAACACCGGCTGCTGGCCCACATGCACGGGCACCGAGATGGTGAGCTTGCCCGACGGATTCAAGTGGCCGAACACGGCCTCGGCCAAGGCGCGGCCGCCCTCCATGCCGGGGTTGAAACCCTCGAGGATAGCGGCGGCGCGCTTGGCCGAAGCGGGCAGCACCAGCGGCTTGCTGTTGACCAGCGCGACGATGAGCGGCTTGCCCGTCTTTTCGAGCGCGTCGAGCAGGGCCACCTGCCCGCCCTGCAGTTCCAGCGTGGCGGTGCTGTTGCCCTCGCCGATGAAGGTGAGGCTGTCGCCCACCACGACGACCACCACATCGCAGGCCTGGGCGGCGGCGACGGCGGCGGGGATGCCGGAGAGCTCGGAATCGATGATCGAGCAACCGCGCTCGTAGCGCACCGTGCAGCCGGCCGGCGCCAGGGCGCGGATACCGTCGAGGACGGTGGTTGTTTTCTCGCGCGGCTGCTTGCCCGCCTCGGGCAGATGCTGGCAGGAGCCCAGCGACCAATCGCCGAGCTGCTGGAGGTCGTCGTCGGCATTGGGGCCGATTACGGCGATGGACTTCACCTTCGCGGTATCGAGAGGGAGCAGGCCGTTGTTCTGGAGCAGCACCAGGCTCTGACGGGCGATGGCTAGATTTACGGCGCGATGCTCGGGCTTGCCGATCTCGGCGGCGGCGCGGGCGAGGTCGGGGCGGCGGGGGTTCTCGAAGAGGCCCATGCGGAACTTCAGCGCGAGCAGGCGCCGGCAGGGGGCGTCGATCTCGGTCTCGGCGAGGCGGCCGCTGCGCACGGCCTCGAGGGCGCCGTCGTAGAACTGCGGGGTCACCATCATGATGTCGTTGCCGGCGCGCAGAGCCATGATCGCGGCGTCGGCGTAGGTGGCGCATACCTTCTGCTCGAATACGAGGCGGCCCACGTTGTCCCAGTCGGTGACGAGCACGCCCTGGAAGCCCCACTCGTCCTTGAGCACCTCGGTGAGCAGCCAGTGGTTGGCGGTGGAGGGCACGCCGTCCATGGACTGGTAGCCTGTCATGAAAGTCATGGCGCCGGAGCGGGCGGCGCGCTCGAAGGGCGGCAGGAAGAAGCTGCGCAGCTTGCGCCGGGAGATGTCGGCCTCAGTGGCGTCGCGGCCGCCCTGGGTTTCCGAGTACCCGGAATAGTGCTTGGCGGTGGCCAGCACCCCGGCCGGGTCGGCGAGCCCCTTGCCCTGGTAGCCGCGGATGAGCGCAGCGCCGAATTCGCCGATGAGATACGGGTCCTCACCGTAGGTCTCGCCGGTGCGGCCCCAGCGCAGGTCGCGGGTGAGGCAGAGCACGGGGGAGAAGGTCCAGTGGACCCCGGTGGGGGTCATCTCCTCGGCGGTCACGCGGCCGACCTGCTCGAGCAGTTCAGTATTCCAGCACGCCGCCATCCCGAGCTGGGTGGGGAAGATTGTGGCGCCCTTCCAAAACGAGTGGCCGTGGATGCCGTCCTCACCGATGAGCAGCGGGATGCCCAGGCGATTCTTGGCGGCGAGGTCCATGGCGAGGTCGATGCGCGCGCCCAGGATGTGCAGCAGCGAGCCGGGCTGGCGGGTGTTGATGAAGGAGAGGTCCTCGCTGCGGGCATCGGACATCATGATCTGGCCCACCTTTTCCTCGAGGGTCATGCGTGCGAGCAGATCGGTGACGCGCTGATCGACCGGCAGGGCGGGATTGCGGTAGGCGGGCATGGGCGCAGCGGGTGCGGTAGGTGCAGCGGGTGCGGTGGGCGCCGCCGGAGCAGCGGGCTCAGCGCAGAATGCAGAGGGCTGAATACAGAAGGCGGAGAGCGCCAGGCCGAGCACGGCCACACGGCGGACGGTGGGAAAGCAGGTCATAGGGTTCCAACGAGGTTGAGGAGAAAGACTGATCGGCCAAGCCTGAAGGCGATCCAGCCGTGAGGAATACAGCCGGGACAGCGCCCTCCGGCCGCGCGTCACCAAAGCCTCGCACATGGCCAGCGGCCCTGGCCGTCGGCCTTGCCCCCACCAAACCCCGGAGCCCCTGCCCCGCCGAGACGCTCAGCCATCCTGCCTAGCATAACTGTGGCATGGATGGGCAGCCCGCGGCCAGACTGCCATCAAAAGCCGTACCCTCCCGCGAGCTGCCCTGAACACCGCCTTGATGGCACCCTGCCGAGTGGGGTGTGATACGGGAGGCCGGGGCGTGCCTGCCCAAACACCCCACGCGGCGAGCGGCAGCCCAATCCTTCGTGCGCGATCGGCTCCTGCAACTCATGTCCCGCGGCCAGGCTGGAGGGGCTATTCGGTAACCACGCTTCCCCCACGGCAAAAACGCCTTTTGCCGAGAGGGCCGCATCGCCACGGCCAGCGCCAGCCCGAGCGCGGGCTTCCCGAGCCACCCGAGTCCGCAGCGACGGAATCGCCCCCGCGCAAGCCCGCGAGAGGGCGACCCAGCCGCCGGCTTGTTTCACGAACGCCTTGGGCCCCAGCGCCCGCCCGAGCATGGGCGCCCCTACTGCGAGCCGTTCGCTTCAGGTCGCTTGTAGGGCGGCATCGTCGCGTCCGCGCCGCCATGCGGGGCCGTCGCCTGCATCCGCACCTGCGGGCAATGCCGGTCGGTAACCGGCGTACCGCCGCGCAGCACCCCTGCACTGGAGACGCATTTCACTCTTAAGCGGGCGGGGGCGGCCTGTTGTAGGAGGTTGGTTGCAAGCGAACGGCTCCCTGAATCGCGGGTGATCAAAGTCCTACCACGAAAGGGGAGCGGCTGGGCGGGCTTTGCAGGAAATCGCACCCATTTGCGAAAACTTATCAAAAGGGGCCTTGACAGAACTTGGGGCGCTTCTACGGTCGCGCCTCTCCCGTCAACGGGGTGGTAGCTCAGTTGGTTAGAGCGTCTGCCTGTCACGCAGAAGGTCGCGGGTTCGAGTCCCGTCCATCCCGCCAGTTTGAAAGGCCCGCTTCCGAAAGGAAGCGGGCCTCTTCGTTTCTACTGTGCGCGCTGGAGCTCCTCCTGGGCCACGGCCAGCAACTCCCGGTTTCGCTACACAGCAGAGCATTCGCCGGCAATTTTCCAGCAACCGGGTACACGAGGCCCGAGCTCGGAACACAGCGCGCAGCCGCCCAGCCGGCCAAAATTGGAGGCATTCCGGCACGGGCTCGATTCCCCCGCGCAAGGGATTGAGCTAAATTGCACAAGTCGCCAGTATTTCACTCACGCACCGGCGGAAACCGCCGATTCGCTATCCGCCCCCTCCCTACCCTCTATGAAACATCCGTTCATCCCCCTGCTGCTCGCCCTTGCCTCCACCCGACTCATAGCCGCCGAGCCCGCCCCCACCGCTGGCCAGCCCGGCCCAGCGCCGATCGCCGCCCCCACCGCCACCGCAATAAGCGACGCCGAGGTTGCTCGCCGAGTCGACGCCCTGCTCGCACGCATGACCCTCGAGGAAAAGATCGGGCAGCTCACCCAGATCGGCCCGTGGGAATCCGGGCCCGATCGCAAGCCCGAGGACCTCATCCGCAAGGGCATGATCAGCTCGATCCTGTGGTCCCTCGACTCGGCCCAGATCAACAAGCTCCAGCAACTCGCCGTAAAGGAGACCCGCTTGGGCATACCGATGCTCTTCGGTTTCGACATAATCCACGGATACAAGACGGTCTTCCCCGTGCCGCTGGGCATGGCCGCCAGCTGGGACCCGGCCCTGGTGGAGCAGGGAGCAGGCATCGCGGCGAGCGAAGCCGCGGCGGCGGGCATCAACTGGACCTTCGGCCCGATGGTCGACATCGCCCGCGACGCCCGCTGGGGCCGCATGGTCGAGGGCGCCGGCGAGGACGCCTACCTGGGCGAGGCCATGGCGCGCGCACAGGTCCTGGGGTTCCAGGGACCGAAATTGGGCACGCCCAACCGGGTGCTGGGCAGCGTGAAACATTTCGCCGGCTACGGCGCATCCGAGGGCGGCCGCGACTACGACAGTTGCTACATCCCCGAAGTGACCCTGCACAATGTCTACCTGCGCCCCTTCAAGGCGGCGATCGACGCCGGAGTGGGCACTGTGATGGCCGCCTACATGTGCCTCAACGATGTGCCCGCCAGCGGCAACCAGTGGCTGATGCAGGACATCCTTCGCAAGGAGCTCGGGTTCCGCGGCTTCGTGGTCAGCGATTCATCCACCATCAGCTGCCTCAGCGTCCACGGTTTCACCCGCAACGATGCGGACGCCTCCATCAAGGGGCTGAAGGCCGGGGTCGACATGGACATGGGCAGCCAGACCTACTCCAAGAACGTGGCCGCACTGGTGGAGTCGGGCAAATTGCCCATCGCCGTCGTCGACAACTCGGTACGCAATGTCCTTGCCGTGAAGATCCGGATGGGGCTCTTCGAGAATCCCTACGCCGATTTCGCCAACCGCGACAAGGTGTTCAACGACCCGACACATCGGGCCGCCGCCCGCACCGCCGCCCAGCGCTCGCTGGTGCTCTTGCGCAATGAGAACAGCGCCCTGCCCCTCGCCAAGACACTGCGCTCCATCGCCGTCATCGGTCCCCTGGGCGACGCCACCGAGGACATCAAGGGCTCGTGGACGGCGGAGTGGGACGCCGCGGTATCCGTCCACCAAGGGCTGCGCAACAAGCTCCCGCAGGCCAAGATCGACTTTGTGCGCGGTGGAGACATGCAGCGCATCTTCACCACCGGCAGCGATGCCCGCGAGGGCAAGAAGGTCACGGAGCTCATGTCCGCCGCCGAGATGAAGCTGGAGGTAGCCAAGGCCGTGGAGGCCGCCAAGGCCGCCGAGACGGTGGTGCTGGTCCTGGGCGAGCGCCGCAACATGAGCGGCGAGGACGCCTCCAGTTCCTCGATGGGTCTGGATGGCAATCAGCAGGAGTTGCTCGAAGCCGTAGTGGCCACCGGCAAGCCGGTGGTGCTGGTGCTCATGAACGGCCGCCCGCTCAACATCACTTGGGCCTCCGAGCACGTGCCCGCCATCCTCGAGGCGTGGTTCCCCGGCTCAGAAGGCGGCAACGCCATCGCCGACGCGCTCGTGGGCGACATCAATCCCGGCGGCAAGCTTCCGGTCACCTGGCCGCGTTCCGTCGGCCAGTGCCCGATCTACTACAACCACAACATCACCCAGGCGCCGGAGCAGGATAAGCTCTTCACCTCGCGCTACGCCAACGACACCTCGCTGCCGCTGTATCCCTTCGGCCACGGCCTCAGCTACACCAGCTTCGCCTACTCCAACCTTACCCTCGACAAGCAGTCCATGAAGTCCACGGACTCGCTGTCGGTGTCGGTGGAGATCACGAATACCGGCAAGGTGGCAGGCGACGAGGTCGTGCAGCTCTACGTGCACCAGCGGGCCGGCAGCGCCGCCCGGCCGGTGCGCGAGCTCAAGGGCTTCCAGCGGGTGACTCTCGCCCCCGGCGAGAAGCGCACTCTGCATTTCTCGCTCGGCAAGGCCGAGCTTGAATTCTGGAGTCCGCTGACACGCTCCTGGGTGGTCGAGCCCGAGGGTTTCGACGTCTGGGTGGGCGGCGACTCACGGGCAGTCCTGCACAGCGATTTCCGCATCGAGGAATAGGCGACACCCGAGCGGAGAAGGGCCGGCCGCTGCGGCCACACCGAGCGGCCGGCCTCCGCGTTGCAGCGAACAGCGACCACGACCAGGACCGGTCTATCACCGGTTCCTGGTGCCCCCGAAAGCCGGTCGCAGACCGTCCCCACTTCGGACACCGCGGTGTGTGGCGCACCCAATGAGCACGCGCCCTTGCGTCGGGCCATCGGCATTCCGCTGCCTGGTCGCGCCCTAAGCCGTAACCATTCAATTGGCCAAAGCACCGGTGATGGAAGTGACTGGTGGTGATGAAACTTAAACCCGTCTCGGGCATAAACCCGCTCCCACCACCGGTGAAGCCGACATTGCATCTCAATACCGGCCAAGAATCAAGCGCCGTCGAGTTCACCGACGAGCGGCTTAGCACCCAT
>CAJCBL010000131.1 GCA_903960515.1 uncultured Verrucomicrobiota bacterium | reverse complement strand
TAGCGAGAATAGGCGGAGTATCGACTATGCCCGATCTCTACGCTCTTTGCGTTGTTTGTGATTAATATCTTCCGCATTCCGCCTTCAGGTTTCAGCCTTCAGCCTTTTCTTCCCTCTGTGCCCTCCGTGTTCTCTGTGGTGAAAATCGGATTGGTCTTTGCGATCTCTGCGTTCCTTGCGGTTGTCGGAAAGGGGCGAATTCACACGCCGCTTTGCCGCCTTCTCCATGGCCGCAAGCGCGGGCATGGGGTGGGCTTGGGGCGCGAGCCCAGCCCGCGTACCCCTGCTCTTGGAGGCGGCAGGCTTCCTCGCCGAGCTTGGCCGCTGGGGGCCCAGGCGGCAGGGCTGCCTCGGCCGGCGGGCCCGCATGCCGCTCAAGGGCTACGGGCGCGGCGGGGCCAGGCGAGAAGGCGGAATAGCGCCAGCGGCGCGGCTCTATTCTGATGTCGACGCGCCGGCTTCTAGCCCAAAGCCTCAACACTATTGCCTGTGATTCCCGCCCTCCACGACTACGCCAGCACGAAGGATTACCTCTATGGGCTCAAGGTCCAGGGGCTCAAGCTGGGCATCGATCGCATGCGTCTGCTGGCCGCGGCGCTGGGGCACCCGGAGCGTGGTTATCCCTGCATCCATGTGGCGGGCACGAACGGGAAGGGCTCCGTATCCGCGATGCTGGAGTCGATCTTCCGTACGGCCGGCTGGCGTACCGGGCTCTATACCTCGCCCCATCTGCTGCGTTTGGGCGAGCGTATGCAGGTGGACCGGGTGCCGCTCACCGACGACGAGATCGTAACCTACTGCCGCGAGCTGCAGGGGCATGCCGACCGCTTGGCGGCCGCCGATCCGACCGACCATCCCAGCTTCTTCGAGTTTATGACCGGCGCGGCCTTCCTGCATTTCGCCCGGAAAAGGGTGGATGTTGGGCTGATCGAGGTGGGCCTGGGCGGGCGCTTCGACGCCACCGCCATCCTCGAGCCCGAGGTCGCTGTGATCACCTCCATCGGGCTCGACCATTGCGAGTTGCTGGGCGACACCTACGAGCAGATCGCCTTCGAGAAGGCGGGGATTGTGAAGGCCGGTCGGCCCGTCGTGGCTGGGCGGATGCCGGCGGCGGCCTTTGCGGTGATCGAGCGCGTGGCGGCCGAGCGCGGCGCACCGCTGTGGTCGGTGGAGCGCGAGTTTGGCCAAGAGCTCGCCGCTTACCCACGGACCAATCTCGAGGGCACCTACCAGAGGTGGAACGCAGCCACCGCCACTCTGGTGACGCGGCTCATGGCCCCGCACTGGCGACTGACGCCGCAGATCGTGGCGCGCGGCTTGCAGGATGTGAACTGGCCCGGCCGCTGGCAGCGAATCCAGGTGGGCCCGACACCGGTGATTCTCGACGCCACGCATAATGCCGAGGGCGCGGTGCAGCTCGAGGAGAGCCTGGCGCGGCTGGTGGAGGAGACCGGGCGCAAGCCGGTGGTCGTCACCGGGGTGCTGGGCGAACGCCGGGCGCGGGCGCTGTTGGCGGCTGTGGCGCGGCACGCCAGCGAGATCCATTTGGTGGTGCCTCATCAGGACCGGGCAACGGGTTTCGAGGCGATGGAGTCGTATCTTCCCGCGGAGTATGGCGGGGTTGTGCGTCGCCGGACCTTGGATGAGGTGTTTCCGGCTCCGGGCCGTTGCGCTGTTGGCGGGCCGGGCGACACGGTGGTGGTCACCGGTTCGATCTATCTGCTGGGCGAGGTGCTGGAGCGACTGGAGCCCGGGCGCACCAACGAGAGCAAGCTGCAGGACTGGTGAGGCTAAATAGAGCAGTTCACAGAAGGAAACGAAGGGAACGAGGAAGATGACTGAGATGAACCAGTCTTACGCCGGAGCGAACCAAGGGTGAACGAAAGGCGAAATGCGGAGCCCACTACCTCAATCTTCGCGATCTTCGTTAGCTTCTGTAAAACCAACTGCTGCGTTCAGGGTGAGGCTCTTGGCCCCTTCGGCGAGGCGGCCCAAGCTCCAGGAGCAGCCTTGAGCATGCAACTCTCCACTACGGTGGTTCTGTCTCCTCCGGCGGTGGTCTGCGGCGGCGCCCCCGCAGTATTTGCGGCGAACGACGCTGGCACTACCCACCGCCTGTGATCGAACCGCTGCGGCCGCAAGGGGTGACCCTCCAAGCGGACTGAGTCGTAACCGCCGTGACCATGCAGTGGACGATGTTTTCGCTCTGACTCGCGTGCAAGCACGCTGCTACCACTGAATGGTTACCGCCAGGTTCGCCGAGGGTCGGTCGTCGCGGCGCTTCGCTAATGCAGAGCGCCGCGGGTTCGCCGGGAATTGGCCCCGGGGGCAGGCGGTTTGGGCCGGCGGAATGGCGCTCGGAGAGCGCGTTGTGCTGGGAGACCGCATGCAGGGTTCGGCAAGATGGCGACCGCTTGCATCCCGCGGCGGCGGCCTATACGGAGCGAGGGGCGAGTGCGCGGCGCACCGGGAGGCGGACCAGCAGGTGCCAGAGTCCGAAGGCCGTGGCCATGCCGATGGCTGCATAGACGGCGCCTTCGGCCGTGGTTGGCACGGCAGGGCGGAAGACGGCGGCGGCGGCACTGGCAATTCCCGCGTCGAGATGGGTGAAAAATGCCCACGGTCGGCTCCATCCCGAGGCGTTGAGCAGCGAGGACTGGGCGGCGGTGAGCTCAACTACCCGCTCGGCTGTATCGCGCATGGTGGCACCGAGCTTGGCCAGGCCGGCGTCGGGATTGGCGAGGGTGTCGGCCACGAAGCGGGCCCAAGGTTTCCCGGCAGCCTGGGCCGCATGCTCGAAGGCGTCGAGTTGGCGGCGGGCTTCGTCGAGGTGGCCGCCGAGGCGCTGGAGATACTGTTGGAAAAACTCCGGTGCCTGCGCGCAGAACACCGCCCCGAGCACGCAGACCACCCGGTCGGCAAGCCCCTCGACTGAGGTGAAGGCGATGGCGGTGGTGCGGCGTAGTATCATACGGATGGAATGCCGGGTTGGGGGCCCCGGGTCAACCGGCGGCACGGCGAGAAGGCGAGGCGGTGGGCGTGGCCGCTCTCCGGAGGAGCGAGCGTGCTTGCGATTCAGGGTCCCGATCGCGTGCAAGCACGCTCCTACGACGGCCACCGGTGCAGGTGGCGTGTAAGCACTCTCGTGCGGCGGACACCAGCGCCGCGCGTGCAAGCACGACGACGGACTCCGGCGCCGATCGCGTGCGTGACTCCTGCCTACAGGTGGCCCGGCCCTCTTCTATTTGGCCGCCGGTGCGGCAGCCGCGGCAGGCGGGGCGGCAGTGGCCGGAGCCGCCGGGGTGGGGGACGCTGCCGGGGCGGCGGGCTGCCCGGGGACTGGAGCGCTGGGTGTCTCCCCAAAATAGATTCCGCCGCGGCGGTTGTGGTCGATCCGTACCCAGAGACCGCCCCCGAGGACCACGGCGAGCGCGAGCAGCGCCACGAAGCGGCGCCGCGCGCGGGCCGCAGCCTTGTCCTCGAAGGGGTCCTCCAGCGAACGCCGGGAGTTGGGCGGCAGTTTCGCGAGAGCGGTGAAGGTGGTGCCCAGCGGGATGTTGATGCGCACCCTGCCGTTGATCGCCCAGCCGTTGGCCTCGAGCACCGGCCCAAGCGTGCGCTGGCGCAGCTTGAGCCAGGCGATGAGCATCGAGGGCAGGGAGATCAAGAGGAACAGGCCGACCAAGACCAGCGGATACTGCCACCAGGCCAGATCGACAACTTTGGCAAAGACGGCGGCCAGCATCGCCCCGATGGAGCCGAGGGCCACGCCGATGCCGGTGACCAGTGCGAGGTCGAATTTCTTGGGCTCGGCGGGCTTGGAGGGGGATCCCTTGTCGGCATGGGCGGTGGCCGAGGCGGCGGCGGCCAGCTTGGCATCGGCGGCGGAGTCGGCGGTGGCGGCGCGTTTGGCCACCTGCTCTTCGACGAGCCGCAGGAACTTTTTGTAGGGCGACCAGAACGCCTGGCGTATCGAGATCGGGTTGTCGATGACCTTGGTGACTGTGGCGTCCCAGTCGCGGCCCTGGCGGTCGACGAAGAGGCCGTTGCGCCCGACCATGAGGAAGTCGTTGTCTCCGTTGGAGAATACGGCGGCGATCTTCATCGCCTCCCCCGGGCGCCGCAGGTCGCAGTAGGCGATGTAGCATTTGCTCATCGTGGCCAGCGCGGCATGGGCACCGGCGTCCGATACCTGGACACAGAGCTCGCAGTGGCGGCTGTCGAGGTAGAGGGTGCCGGCCTGGAAGATCGCCGGGCGGGCGGGGTCGTAGAAGTCGGCGAAGTTTACGAAGTTGGCCAGCAGTCGAGGCAGGTCGCGGTAGTAGCGGGCGAGGCGCTCCACCGATTCCAGGGCGGCGAGGTCGGCGGCTAGTGACAGGTCCCTGGCGATGAGCTTGGTGATCGCCTCGCGCGCGCCGCTGAGCAGGATCGCGCGGATACGATCGGGGCCGAGCGCCTCCACCGCAGTGGCGGGCTTGGTGGCAAGCCAGGCGGCGTGGGCGGCGAAGCGGTATTGGAGCTCGTCCCACTCGGCCTCGTTGATCGAGTGCTTGCCTGCGCCGAGGACGGCAGTGACTACGCCGGTGCGAAACTGCGCCAAGGCGGGCGTCCAGGCCGGGTTGATATCGGCGGTGAGCGGCAGCGGGCGGGCGGGGGCGATATGGGCGAGGGGCAGGGCGGCGATGCCGGCGCCGAGAGTGGAGAAATCGAGGGCGGCCAGGGCGGCGAGGGTGGTGTCGGTGCCGTTGAGGTGGTCGAGGGCGCGGGGGTCGAAGGCGGCCAGGCGGCAGCGGTTGAAGTAGTCGTCGATCTTGGCGCGCACGGCCTGGAGGGCGGAGAAGGCGGCCGGCGTGCGGTCCCCCAGGAACATGATACCGGTGGGGGCTCCGCTGGAGAGGTCGGCCTTGGTCCACCAGTCGGAGAGGGCGGCGAGTTCGCCGAAGAAGCGGTCGGTGGCCGCCTGGTCGATACCGGGCAGGCCGCAGCGGTCGGGCCGGGTGCCCATGGCGGCGGCGATCTCGCCGATGATGCGCTGGGTGGAGGCATCGGGGGCGGACTCGGCGGGGATGATGCCGTCGCCATTGAAGCGGGTTTGTGCGAGGAAACGGGAGGTGTCGGCGGCGTCGGATACGGTGATGGCGGTGGCCTCGGGCCTGCCCAGGGCGGTGAGGATCTGGCGGGCGGCGGCGAGGATGGCCTGGCCCTCGGGGCGGTTGGCGGCGATGGCGGCCAGAGGCAGAGCGGCGCCACCGGCGACCAGGTCGTTGGAGTTCTCGAGGCGCGCGAGGGCCCAGTCGATCGCGGCGAGGATTTCGGGGACGCGCACTCGGCCATCCTTGTCGCTGTCGATGAGGTCGAGGGTGCGGGAGTCGAACTCGAGCCCCTGGGTGGGGCAGGCGAGGGCTACCCAGAGTTTGGGGTCGAGCTGGCGCAGCGCGGCGAGGTCGGCGCCGGTTTGCAGTTTCACCTGATCGAGGCCGCCGGCGCGGAAGAATTGCCAGAAGTGGAGGGAGGCGGTGGATGAAGGAGTCATCGGAGGTGAGGCGTTGCTGGGCTCGGGTTGCAGGGCGAGGGCAGACGGAAGGCTGAAGGCGGGCGGCTGAAGGCTGAAGTGCAGGCCCGCTGAGTGTATGGCGAAATATCGGACGTGGAAGATCAAACAATGGACTGCGAATTGCGGATAGTGAATCCGATTTAGCCCTATCTGACTTTGCGGCCTTCGGTGCGACTTCCTCCCGCTCCATCCCTCGCGGCAGTTTCCGTGGCCACGGTTGCCAATCGGTTTTCTGTGGAGGTCCTATCCGTTATCTGTAATGGATCTTCTATGGTAAAATCCGCTCCCAACCCAAGCATTGCCTCGCGCTAGGAGCCTGTCGGACTGAGAAATCAGCCCTGCCGTCGGTGCGACCCATATTTTCACGGTTATTGGCCTAAAACC
>CAJCBL010000130.1 GCA_903960515.1 uncultured Verrucomicrobiota bacterium | reverse complement strand
TAAATTGCAGCGACAACGCGCCCGATGCGAGGACTCAATCGGTTTCGGTTCCTCGGAAAACGGTTTTAGGCCAATAACCGTGAAAATATGGGTCGCACCGACGGCAGGGCTGATTTCTCAGTCCGACAGGCTCCTAGGGACTATCGTTTGGCGCGCAACCGGGATACGGACACTCCGATGATCAGCAGCACAGCTCCGAAAAGGCCGTAGGTAGACGGCTCGGGAATCGGACTTTCGGCGACGGCGGAGTGGATCTGGCCCCAGGCTCCGTTCATCGCTCCGCCACCGACATAGTAGATGTCCATGAAGGGCCCATCCATCGTGATGCTCGCACTCAGATGGGTGCCGCCATAGGGGTCCATGAAGTCGAGGGTGGCTTCGTCGGCGTCGATGAAGCCGTTGGCGTTGGCGTCGGAGAAGTCGAAGCTCGTGAGGGTCACCATGTGGCCGCCGGCGGTGCCGTCGCCGGTGGCTGCGCCGCCGCCTCCCGGGGGCAGCTGCATCCAGCTGAAGGCGATCTCCACATCCTGCTTGGCCTTGAGCTGGCGGTAGAGCCAATCCCAAGTGGGGATGATCCCGCCGACATACTGCGATTGCCATTCGATTCCGATCCGATTGCCCAGGCCGTGCTGGGCCAGGTACTCCTCCTTGCCGGTGATGAAGTTTTGGATCGTCACGCCGCTCTCGTTCAGATGCATGAGCGAGCCGATCTCGTTGACGGCCTCCGCGGCATTATCCTCGCTCAGGAGGCCGTTCCCGGGCCCCAGCGTGGTGAACTTGTACTGGTTTTGCAGGAAGAAGAAGGAATTGATGGCGGCGGTGGGACCGCAGGCGTATTCGCCGAAGTTGATGCCTGGATCCGTTTGGCTGGTATGGCCGTAGCCAAGGCCGCTCAGGTCTACATGGTATTCTCCCAGGGGATCGCTGCCCCGCGCGCTGGCTCCGAGCACCATGATCGACGCTGCGAATAGGCAGCGCACGGCATGATGGCCGAATGTTTTGGAACTGCATTGGGTCTGGTGTTTCATGGACGTACTCTACTGGTTGGCGGGGGGCGAAAGAGGGCTGCTGGCGGCAGGGCCCGAGGCCGGCCGGTATGCCGGCTCGGGCGACACTGCGGGCTTGTACCGGGGGCATTCGGGCTGGGGCGTATCGGGCGGAATGGGGCTCTGATGGGGGGCGCACTGTAGGAATGGGCCCGACCTACTTGTAGGGGGAAACCATAGTCGACTGCGGGGGTGCTCCGGAATCGGGGCGCAGATAGTGGAGGCCTAGTGGTGTTGCCTAGTTGCCGTATTGATGGGGGCATTAGCTTTCCCGCCTGCGCCACTCATGGCCCCGCCGAGCGCTACCCGGCGCGGGGTACCCCTCCGCCGGGGTGTGGCGTGGACCGCAACCGGCAAGGGCGGGGCGGTGGAAACGATCCATGAAATCCATGCATGAGTTGGCCTGAAACCGGCTTGAGCTCGGCCCTCGCGCCTCTCTGCTCTCCACCATGAAGTCCCTACTCCTCACGCTGGCTCTCGCTGCCGGCAGTCTCCTCTCCCCCGTGCTGGCGGCCGCCGCCGAGCCAGCTCCTGCGCTGCCCGCGGCGAGTGTTGAACAGCGCCTCGGCGACATCGAGGCATACATGAACAACGCCCCTCGCGCCACCGATGGCGTGGCGCAGTCGCGGGTGGCCGGCCCCGGCCCGGGCCACAGCGCCTGGATGATGACCAGCTCCGCGCTGGTGCTCTTCATGACCCTGCCCGGACTGGCCCTGTTTTACGGCGGCCTGGTGCGGCGCAAGAACGTGCTCTCTATCCTCGCCCAATGTCTGGGGCTCGCCGGTGTTGTCACCATTCTTTGGTGGGCCTGCGGCTACAGCCTGGCCTTCGGCCGCGGCAATGCCGTGCTGGGCGGCTTCGCCCATGCCTTCCTGGCCGATGTCGGCATCGCGCCCAACGCCGACTACTCGCAGTGGGTTTCCCACAGCCTCTTCATGATCTACCAGCTCATGTTCGCGATCATCACCCCGGCCCTCACCATCGGCGCCATCGCCGAGCGCATGAAGTTCAAGGCCGTGATGGTATTCAGCGTTCTATGGCTCTTCGTAGTCTACTTCCCCGTGGCCCACATGGTCTGGGGCGCCGGCGGCTGGATGAACGGACTCTTCAACCCCGACTCCGGCATCAAGGCCATCGACTTCGCCGGCGGCATCGTCGTCCACATGACCTCCGGCTGGAGCGCGCTGGCCCTGTGCATCATCCTCGGTCGCCGCCACGGCCACGGCAAAGAGCACATGCCCCCCCACAGCATGGTCTTTTGTATGGTCGGCACGGGTATGCTTTGGGCCGGCTGGTACGGCTTCAACGCCGGCAGCGCCGTCGCCGCCGACGGGGTGGCCGTCAACGCCTTTGTCACCACCACTCTGGCCGCCGGCGCGGGCTGCTTCATGTGGCCGGCCCTTGAGTACATCATGCGCGGCAAGCCCAGCGTGCTCGGTTTCTGCTCGGGTGCGGTGGCCGGCCTGGCCACGATCACCCCGGCCAGCGGTTTCGTCACCGCCGGCAACGCCGTGCTCATCGGCCTGGTGGCGGGCGGGGCCACCTATTTCGCCTGTAACTTCATCAAGTCCAAGTTCCGCTACGACGACTCGCTGGACACCTTCGGCGTGCACGCCGTGGGCGGTACCATCGGCACCATCCTCGCTGGCGTGTTTGCCACCGCCTCGGTGAATCCGAATCTCGGAGTCGGCCCGATCGCAGCGCTTGTGGGCCGCTCGTTGTGGCTGGAGCAGCTCAAGGCCGGCGGCCTGGTGCTGCTCTGGTCGGTGGGCTCCACTCTGGTGCTGGCCAAGGTGGTGGGCTGGGTCATGGGCGGGCTGCGCGTCGATGTCGAGACGGAGACCGTCGGTCTCGACGTCGCCGAGCACGGCGAAGAAGGCTACATCCTGGACTGAGCCGAAGCCATTCATTCGTAGGTGCTTGCATGCGATTTCCAGCGCGGATCGCGTGCAAGCCCGCTCCTGCGGCGGGCCCCGGAGTGCGTGCACTGCCAGAGCGCAAAGCGGTACGGCAGCATGGTCGCCACTGAGTTCAGCCTTCAGCGTTCCGCCTTCGCTTCCCGCAGGGGCGGGCCTTGTGGCCGCACCGTTCGCTTCCAGTAGGGGCGGGTCTTGTGTCCGTACGGATCCTACGCGAGCGGCCTGCGCTGGCGTAGGATCGGTTACCGCACGGCGGTGGGGCTGGGCAACCGGCCGCCCCGCCCCCGGTTGCCGGAGTGTCTCGCGTTTGCGGCTTCCCGCCCGGCCCGGCCTCCGTCAGGCTCCCGTGCGGCATGGGGCCGGCGAATACAGGGTGGCAACGATGGCTGCGGACATTGCGCGATGTCTGGTTCCCGCCCGTGTGCGCCCATTGCCGCCGCCTTGTCACCGACCCCGCCCGCCGCCACCTCTGCGGGCACTGCGCCCGCCGCCTGCATCGGGTGGAGGGCGCGCACTGCACCACCTGTGGTTACCCGTTTTTTGGCGACACCGCTACCGACCGCGTGTGCGAACATTGTTCCGAGCTCGTGCCGGAGTTCCGTGAAGGGCGCACTGCAGTGCTGCTGCGCGGGCCGGCCCGCACCCTGGTGATCGGTATCAAGTACCACAAGGCGCTCCACCTCTACGATGAGATCGATCTCATCGCCCGGGAGACCGCAGGTTTTCTGGATTTCCTGCGCGGTGCGGTCCTGGTGCCGGTGCCCCTCCACCCCCGCAAGCTCCGCGAGCGCGGCTACAACCAGTCGCGCCTGCTGGCCGAGACCTTTGCTCGCGCCGCGGGCGGCGGTACCACGGTCGCCGAGCCGCTGCGACGCGTGGTCGACACCCCCACCCAGACCCGCCTCGATCGCAGGACCCGCCAGGAGAACCTGAAAAATGCCTTTGCCCTGGTTGCCGGCCGCCTCCCGCTTCCCGCCCAGCGACTTGTCCTGGTGGATGATGTATTTACCACCGGTTCAACGCTCAACGCCTGTGCGGCCGTTCTGCGCCGCAGCGGGCGAGTGAACTTGGACGTTGTGACCTTTGGCCACGGCTAGGAGTCTACACCACTACTTCGTTACGCCACTCAACCCAGTTCACTCACCTGTGGCTCTGTTCGGTGAGTCCAAGTACAGGCCTGTCATCGTCAAGAAGAAGGGCATCCCGCAAGGGGTCTATACGAAGTGCCCGATCGCCGGGTCCACCGTCTTCGTCAAGGAGCGGGAGCGAAACCAGATGGTTGTCCCATCGAGTGGGTTTCACTTCCCGATCTCCGCGCTCGCCCGCCATGCTCAGTCCCGGCTGCCGTACCTCTCCATCCTCACCAATCCCACTATGGCCGGCGTGATGGCCAGCTATGCGTCGCTGGGAGTTGTGATTCTGGCCGAGCCCGGCGCAGTCGTCGGCTTTGCCGGGCCGCATGTCATCAAGGAGACCACGAAGGCCACGCTGCCCGAGGGGGTTCAGACGGCGGAGTTCCTTCTCAAGCATGGCCTGATCGACCAGATCGTGGGCCGGGTGGACATGCGCGATCGTCAGCGCGACCTGCTCCTGGCGTTTTCGGGCAAGCGAGGAGCTGCGGCGTAGGCGGGGCGAAACTATCTTCGAATATATTTGGCCCGCGATTCCACGCCGATATTGGCCCTGGTATGGCAGCCAGTTGTGGCCGATCTCCCTCGAATAGTCCGGGACTACTCTTCGCTATAGAAGCCCGCAGAGCCTAGGTCCCGGGTGCTGGCGATCGAACCCAAAGAACGACCGCGCAGCGCACACGCGCTGATGAGGTCACGGCGAGTCGTATATATCACTTGGGTCGGCGGCCTTTCTTTGAACGGTGCGAACTTGGATTTCCGGAATATAGAGACCATACCCGGAACTTCGGATCGGAATTCACCGGCGGTTCATCGCCTGCGGCCATACCCCGAGATCCACCATGTGGGCGAAATCAACAACTGCGGCCCGGTGCGCTTTGCGAGAAGCGGTTGCGGCTGGCGTTGCTCGTCAAGGGCCGATTCATGACTCATTCCCGGCACTTCCTACTTCCTGTAGGGAAAGGGGTTGCACAAGAGGTTTCCGATGTAGAGTGAGGACGCAATATCTTCGCCTTGTTCACTGGACAGGTGAAATGTCGATTGAATAATCGGACCGAACTTGTTCACCAAGGCACGCATCGATTGGCCACCGATGAGGGCCGTGTTTATCCAACACACGTCGAAAGCTTCCCCAAACTTTTCGATGATGGGTTCCAGTTTGCCCCAGATCGCCCAAATCTCACCCTTCACATCGTACGCGCCAAGTTTGTCGATGATGGCATCTAGCGTAGGGTAGATTGTGCGAAACTTTGGATCATCCGGGTCGCTGTAGGTAAGATCAAAATAGGTATTTACTAACTCCTTGACGATTCGTGGGATTTGATTGGGAGGAAGCATACGTTGCGTCGTTTTAAATAGATTGGTGTGCTGAAAGTGTCCGGCGTATATTGGGCGGTGGTGAAGTTGGCTGCCGTAAGTATTTTGCCGAGTTGCTTGTTTTGCTTAAGCCGTGTTCCGATAGTAGGCAATAGTGGGGAATGGAGCCGTACGATTACCAAGGGACGCCGCGGATCGAATTGATTGCGAGTAGCCAGGCGCTTCCGCGTCGAGCGCCGGGCTGAATTGTCGTATTTAAGCGCTGTCGCTGGAAGAGATGGCCGCATTTATATTCGCGGACTTCTTGCTTTTAAGGGCCATGAGCAGCTCAGGTGATGGACTTGCCGAACCCTCGATGGCGATGCTCGCGATCTCGTAGCCCAAGCCATCGAGACCATTCTTCCACAGGATTGTCCCGGTCTGCTGATCAAGGCAGAACAGTTCACCGAGAGTATGGGCGTAGACTTTGCCCTTCTCGGACGAGGATACTCACGAAGCGATGACCCCCGGTGAGTCCACCCTTGAGCTTAGTACGCCACAGCTCAGCGCCTTCGTTCTTGTCGATAGCGACGATATGCGCGTGCAGGCCGATGAAAAGCATAGTGGATTGCATAAAGCCGGTCGAGAAATTCGTGCGGAAGAGTGTTGCGGGCGGCGGAATTGACCCGGGGGAGGCGAGAACTTTAGCGGAGAATTCGCAGCGCCAGAACTGACCTGTCCCCAATTCGAACCCTGAAAACTTCTCCTTCCGTGGCTGGCGGGCATGCGGTCGATGTTGCCGCTCTTAACCGCAGATGCGAGCGAAAAAGTGGTGGGCATCCCGCCGATAGATCTTTTTAGCCGCCTCCAAGCCGCTGTCCGCTGCGGTCCTTTCGC
>CAJCBL010000129.1 GCA_903960515.1 uncultured Verrucomicrobiota bacterium | reverse complement strand
GAGAAGATACCCCACTTCGCAGAGCGGCAGGTGGAGGGTCCCCATGCGCGGCGAGAGCACCATTCGCCACGCGATGTTCCCCTGCAATCGATCATAGAGATCGGCTTCAATCAGCATTTTCAGCAACTGCGCTAGGTCCACCACCGCCATCACGAGGTTCTTCGCGATCCCATAACGCACGCCCAACGCGAAGCATCGCGGCCCCAGTGCAATCTCGGCTTCCACACGAAGCACGTCCCACGTCACTGAGCGGCGGATATTGTTTAGCGCTCGCTCCAACTCGAAGAGCGCATATCCGAGCGCTGCTTCCGAAACAGTCGCAACGCGGCCGACTGGCGAAAACGGATCGGGAGCGAGCCCACCCGAGCCCCCCATACCGCTTGGTCCCGGTAGCCGCGCAGTACCAATGCTCCGGCCTCCCGCCGGCGCATCCGGATGCGCGAAAGACCCGGGAGAAGCGTGGCTTACCCATTCGGCCCATGGGTTAGGCAGATCGTCATCCCACATGGCCGGCCCTTCTGTTGCTGCGGTTCATGCGCGAAATAGGGTGCGGCCAAGGATCAGACCACCGAGTAGAGTAAGGCCGGCCGCCGCCAATAGCGCAGCAAAAACCGCATCCCCCGCCTTGATATCGAAATCGGGAACCAAGCAGGAAACTGGGCCGTCCCTATAAAGCTCAGTTTCCTCACGCTCGAGGCGACCTCCGTATTTGTGGGGCAGGAGCCGCACAACGCGATCCGCCTTCTCTTGCACGAGTGAAAGGGCGAGCGCGGTTGTCGATGAACCCGGACGCGAGTTGCCAGCGCGCACATACACGGGAATACTCGCGCCGGCCGGAAATCGTCTCTGCATTGCCTCTGCTGCGGCGCGATCCGTGTAACCACATTTGAGCCAGGGGAAGACTCTACTTCCATGCCCGCCCGCCTCACGAAACGAATACTTGTACTCGACCACTACGGTATACCAATCAGGATAAAAGGCAGCCTTTCCATAGTTGGGCGACTCGCGTTTTTCGTACTTGATCTCCGAAACGGTGACTTCTCCCTTGCACGCAACCCATCCCCAATGCGAACAGAGCACACGCAAACCGCCCCACACAACGGCAAACGCGACCACGAACATAACTATGAGGCAATCCGTCATAATGCGCACAGGTAGAGCATCGCGTGCGTTGCCTACATGATCCAGACAAGGCCCCCGGAGGTCATCGCAAGAATTACATCATAGCCGAATCGAATACCATCAGCATCCGGCACTGTTCTAAGCGGAGGATTGCCTTGCAGATTCAGGACCCGAACCACTTTGCTGGGAAGGAACTCATGGACGGTGAGTTCCCGATCGGGATTCTGTACGCTGCGCCATTGCGGCCTTCCCGCTAAAGTTGACCGCAAGTCGTCGTGGACATCCTTCTCGTAGTCCACTCGGCTCTGCCCGCACAGCTTGGCCCCGAAACTGATCCGCGCCCGGGAGAGGCCCATTAGCTGATCCACATTGCCTTCGATAAATAGTCTCTGGATCTCAGCGTAAAGCCGGAAAATTTCGCCCGGTTCGGTGATTGTCTTTGGCGTTGTTTTCCATGGCTTCTCGACTATATCGCGCTCATCCTCGCAAACGAATCCAAGGTTGTGCCCAGCCGTTAGATGCTTGTCCGAAGTATCAAACGGAAGCGAGGCCACGTCGGGCGGCGCGATCCCCTCGGGAAAACTCATCCGAACCAAGGTCTGACTCCGCGAATCCTCCTCCACGGTCGCAGCGACCGAGAACTTGACCGGGGCGCCTTCCTTGGCCTTGGCCGAAGCGGCCACCTGTATCCGGAACACGTTCTGCCTCTCCATCCAGGGGAGCAAGCTCGTGGAATAGCCATGACTGGCGCCATCCGAGGAGTAGATGTGGTATTCATTGAGGTAGGCGTCGAGAGAGGCGGCCTGTCCCCGGATTTCGCAACTATAAATCTTCATCTGAAAATTAGGTTTTAGGGAAACAACTGACCTTCACAAAGCGGGCCGGCATCAGGGCGAAGCCTGCTCCACCACGATCGACACCCACCCAGCCGACCAGCGCAGCCAGACCGCTGCCGCGCCAACCATGCCCCTCGCCTGCAACGCGCCGACCGGAGCAGTATCGGACCAGCCGTCCAATTGCACCCCGGCGGGCAGCCTCCACACCGCTTCGACCACGGCTGGAGCAGGTGCCACAGTAAGCCCCGCCACTGCGGCCATGCGGCGAAAGCCGGCCTCGTCGACCTCGCGCAATATGTAATAGCACTGTGGCTTGTAGTTGGCATCGGGCTGCCACATAGCAATGCGCGCACCTTCGGACCAGTCGGCCGCTGTCGAGCCGAGCAGGCGGCGCAGGTCGGCGCCTTGATGGTTGAACCAGGACATAGGGTTGACTCCTTGTTGCAAAATATAGGCGAGGCCCAGCACAAAGCCGGCTGCGGTTACGAAAAATATGCGCCGCGACATGATCACTCCCTGAGTTCGACGTCGAGGGCGGCGATACGATCTGGTTCTAACTTTGGCGTGCCGCCCGCCCAAACCACAGAAGCGTCAGCCTGCGTTTGGCTAAAATCGGTCTCAACAGAGTCGATCTTAAAGCCCTTGCCCGGCAGCAGCACATAGCCCACGCGGGTCTTGACCTCGCCTTGGAAAGAGCGGCCGCCCTTGGAAAAATCCTTCGGGTCGAAGTCCCATTCGTCGTAAAAACTCATCTTGCCGCTCGCTTTCCAGGTCCCATCACTACCGGCCGTCAGGCTACCGGCCATGCGCACGGTAAACTGACCAAGGGTACCGTTGGTCATCGCGCCAGCCAGGATACTGACGGCCAACGGCAACGCCGCCCCTGGCTGTGCCACGGCAGACGCCAGCAGGCTGTTGAAGGCCTTGGATCGCTGCAGCCGGATCAGTGGATTGCAGTCGATCATCTCCTGCAGCGTGAGTGTCACCTTGGCACCGCCGCCCCACACGTAACTGCGCAGAAACTTCTTCGGCAGGTAGTGGTTGAAGGCGGCGGCAAAGGCCTCGTAGGCGACATGCTCCCGCAGCCCGGCAGGCAGCGATGCGATATAGTCCAGCTTGGCGTCAAGGTCGTCGCGCAGAGCATGAAGCGCGCGCATCGCATGATCCAGCGCGAGATCAGCAACCAAGATCACGCCCTTTTGCACCCCACGGCGGATCTCGCGCTGAGCCCACTGCGTGATCGGATCATCGAAGCCGATCACGCCTGCGGTAGGCGAGGCGAGCAGCCCGAGCGTGCCGATATCGATACTCATCGGTAGCCCGTTGCCCAGCACTCCAGGGAATTGCAGATTGGCCATGGGGTAGTCGTCCGATCAGTGCCCGAGAAAGGGTTTAGGTGGTCGCCCGATGTCCCCAGTATTGCCGGCCGCCAGCGCACTTGCTATCGGAGTATCTTCCATACCGAATCGACTTTTCCGATCATAGTGGGGAGAAAAAACGCACCGTCTTGCCCTGGATGGACATACTCCAAGAGGTGCCGCCTGTCTTTGCGCAGGCATTCAATCATGCGCCCGCCTGCCACCAGACGCATGCCCTCGTCGGATATTTCCAACGGTTGCAACTTGTACGGGGCTTCTGAATGATCCTGTAGTGCGCGCAGCATCCCCCGGCGCATCGGCTCCGCAGGCGCGCCATAGGCCCCCTCTGTCAATTCGTCGAGTTTTGTGCTGCTTTCCAAAATATAGGCGTCGAACTGCTTTGCCGCCAGCAAACCATAGAGGCGCCTGACGTAGTTGCTTGCTTGCTCGCGCACCGCCGAGTCGAGCGAGCGGAATCGTGTCGCGGTTTCCCACGCCCATGGCCCAGCCGGCTCATCGAGCATGAACTCCCGCTCCATCGGCAGCGGTTGGGTGGCGGCAAGTCCCTGCCAACTAATCGCTACCAACGGCCCTCCATTTTGAGCTGTCGCCTCCTGCCCTGTGGACTCTTTCGCGAATCGCAGGGAAAGACTCGCCGTACCCGTGTAGCCCAGAGCCTCCCGCTCGCTTGCCCACGAATCGAGAGCCCGGCTTGGTACAGGTCCCGGGTGAAGAACAACCCTGATGGCATTCTTTCCTTTGACGAGGTATTGATTCACCGGTATGGCGACCGGCGAACTCGCTTGGTCACACAGAAGGTAACTTACAGGAATATCGTTGACCCAAACTTCAACGCGAAGATTGGCCGTCTGGGCCCGAATTACAAAGCGTGGTTTAACCATGACATTATATCGATTTAGAATGTAAACTCGGCGAGTTTCGGATCTGCTTTGACAAGCTCCCTGGAATATTCCCTTTCACCCCAAAGCGTGCAACTGTAAGTGATCTTCGCCATGACTTTCTCACGAGACACCACGATCTTGCCGGCAAGTACAGCTTTTGCGGAAAGAATCTCCAAATCCTCCGTATCGGCCTTGAAAGTGACCTCTACGACGCCTTGGGCGTGCGCCGCCCACATAAGCGTCCCTTCCACTCCGCCTGAGATCTTCAATTCACCGCGGGGCTTGACCTTCCCGCTGGGGGGGGCATCGGGATTGTTCTTAGTAAACTCCGGAACGGTGACTCCGATCGTCCCTTCGCCTTTAAGAATCAAAAGCAGGTCGGCGGCTCCGGCACATTTGAATCCCAATGAAAGATCCAGGCTGGCTTTAACAATATCAATATTGGCTGATCCGCTATAGTAACGGAAAACCCGGTCATCGGTGTGCTCGACGTACCCCCACTTCGCCTCGATTTTGGCCACGAAAAACTGACAATCGACCTTGAAGCGCACGCCCGGGCCTACCTGTAGGTTATCGATCCATTTTTGGAACTCCTTCATCCGATATTCGGCATTCCTGATCATCCGAACCAACTTGATCGCATCATCGATCGGGGCCTTCAGCGTACGGCGCCCGTCCTTCTGCTTCAGGCTGATCGAAAGCCCATCCGGATTTCCCTCAACATAGCCGATCCTGCGCTTCTCCATCTTTTCAGCGAAATCGCGAAACTCAGCCTTTGAGCCCAGATCCTTCAGCGCTTCTTTTTGCTCTTTGTATATTTCGTCCATCTTGGATCCCGCCTTCGCAATCTGTTTATCGTCCCGCTCACGTTGCGTGGTCCAACTATCCGAAGCCTTACTGAAATCCAAAGCATCCGGCTTGCAGAGGGCCGGGAAGCTCAGTTCAAGCTCATATTTATCGGCCGGGAACACCTCAATGGTCGCCCCGAGATGCGCTACCGACCCACCGCCGGGTTTTTTGGGCATGCCACAACACCCAAGCTCGAGAGGATAGGACTCGGGACTCTGCCCGAATACCGCGTTCAATACGGCGAAAAATCCGCCATGGGAGTCATCTCCAAGCATTGGAGGCCGACAGAACTGCAGCGAATGCTTCTTTCCCACTTTGGTGTTGGAAGATCGTGAGTCTTTCCAAACAGCCTCGGGATGTTTGCTCGCCTGACAGTCGGCCTCAGTCTCCACTTCAACAGTAACAAGCCGAGGCGTTCCGCTGGCTTTCGAATTCGCCGTGATCTGGAATATCCCCGCCGGCGGCAGCAAGGTCGGACTCTGTTTCCGCTTAAGGGCCTGCCCCTTCCGAATCTCCATCACACGGGTTATGTGCGCCTCCGAATAATCAATGGTGGACTCCGACAGTTTCACCACCCGCAAGTTACACGGGGCGCTGGGGACCGTGTGCTGCTTCAACGGGCAGGGCTCGACAGGCTTGCCTGCCGTACGCGCCGGAGAGCACTGCTTGCGCACCTGATTGGCTTTGCTGGAGCTATTCTTCTGTGACTTTGGCGAACTCATATCGTTCTATTGTGTTTAAACTTCGGGGGCTTGCCCATTTTCACTTTCCTCAAGCACTACCAGCATTTGTGCTGCCTTGATCCGGGCGGCGGTGTCAGGTTCCTGCAGTATCCTTGGGAAGGCCAGGTCTTGGCGAACATCAAAGTCCTGCCCGAACTCGACCCCACAAGCAACGTAAGCGCCGACCTCAAACTCGGTGACAAAACCGTGGCCCGAAGCGCCATCCATCAACTGCTGGCACTGCTGGCGCACCGCCGGATCACTCCGGGCGGGTTCTTGCGCATCAGTCACCAAGTCGACCATCCGATCGAGAAAACTCGCTTCGGTAGTCTTGCTAAGAGCGTTGATTTGCCCCTGTCGAATTTTCATCACCATGGTTGTATGTGCTATCCTGTTCTTGGGACCACCAGCTTCCCGGTTACGGCAACCACCAATCCCACAACAACCACAACAACGCCAGTCCTAAATAGCGAGATTGTTGCAGGGCTGCCCTCGTACTTGATATAACTGTCGGCAGGATTGGCGGGATCGTAGTGGATCAAGGTGACAGCTCCAGCGTTCAACTCCGCCGCTAGAGCTTGTAGCCGGATGCTGGGGTCCGGATTAGTGCTCAGGTCCTCGACCCAATGGCATGATGTGGCGCGGGTGCCGTGGTACTCCACCGCATCGACCTTGTAGCGATACTCGACATCCATCGCCCAAACTTTCACAAGGTCGGAATCCAAAGCCGGTTGCGGTGCCCCACCGCGATTCGGGGGGCGGCGCCTGGCCTCAGTCGTTTGAGCCAGTTTACACGAAAGAATAGGCCCTTGGACGGCAGGCCAACCCTTAAGCGCCAGATCGCTGCGATACACGCCGTAGCTGAAGGCTACCGACATGGTGCCGCCGAATACGATAAATAGGCCAAGGAATACAAGTCTGTCACCCATAGGTGTTGAGATCACTCCATGATAAGGCCCTGCCCGCGCTATCGTACACTGTAGACTTTTACCACCGTGCGCTCGAAGCGATAGAGGCTCTTTCCCCGTTGCAGGAACACATCTACCGTGTCGCCCGTCCCCGCTGGATCAAGTAGAAGCGTCAGCGGTTCGGGGGATTGAATCCCCGACAATTTGTCGAAAGCAGCCATGGATTCATCCTCATCGAGCGTAATAATAGCCTTTAAGTTATCCCCTTCTGCCGTACTCCAATAGAGCGTAAATTCTCGGGGAGCACCCCGGGTCGCAGGCGGGAGATCCACATCCTTGCGGGTCCCCGTCAAGTCTAACCATTCGACTTCTCCATTGAGCCCCTTGATCCACAAATCGCGGCCTGCCAACCCGGCGTGTAGCACTGGGGCCCAAGGAAATCGTTTGGCAAATAGCGCCCATCGCCCAACCGGGACCGGCAACGACTTCACCTGTTTGAGCACCTCAGGAGGAAGGCATCGGTTTAGTGTGTCCACAATCCACTCTGCGCGCGTGATCGAGGGGTTTTTGAGCACAAGCTCCCAAGGCAAGTCGGCGGGGTGTGCCCGATAGGTAGCAACCTCCTTCACGACTCGAACGGCGCCAGCCCAGACTGATATATCCCCTCCCGGAGCCATCCCCACGATGATACGATCAAAGCGCCATCGCTTGCCTGGATTGGTACCATTCTCGTCGTCAGGTGCCGCAGTTCCGGCACGAAACAGTTCAAGCAACTTGTTCGCCGGAAGTTCGAACTTCCCGGTGTAGAATTTGTCCTCGGTGTAGGAGAACCAAGTTAACTCCAGTTGTACCGGCAGGGGTTTGAATTGGTCACCCACAACATGAGTCGATCCGCTTACACCCCATCCGTTATATACGTCCCGATGGTCGGGAACATACAAGCTGTCCCCGGCGGCATAGATCAAGTCGCCTTTCACCAAGTAGGTAGGATACGCCTTCGGCGCACATTCAGTGGCGAGCCAGTCGAAAGTATTATTCATACGGTAAATCTTTGACGCAAACAAATAGACAACGAGCACGAAAACCAACCCCAATCCTAGGTAAATGAATAGCTTAACCATTTTGAATTACCCTCGTTCTCCAGCCGTTGACCGGGTCATCCGCAGCCCACTGAGGGGAGTTGGCGCCAGCGGTGGAGCCATAAGATGCCGAAAAATGCAGGTACTTATGGCGCAGTTCCTTCAGTTCAGGTGTGACTTTGTTAAACCAATCGTGGGCTGTTGCCCCTTGGGTACTTGTTACATATTTCTTGATCATACCATTGACCGAATCCAGCGCTGGAGGAATCGGGTGTTTTGCTTGTACTGTTGTGAAAAGCAAACCCAACTCCTGAGCAAATTCAGCCATCAAGTGCAGCGGGATGAGCGCATAGGTGTTCAATATCGATTCGCGCTTGCCCACCACCTCATTCCAGAAATCCGTTTTCTGAAGTTCACCACTACCGTACCAACCCTGTTCAATCACCCAAGCCCGCTCTCGCTCTATGGCAGCCTTCTGGGCCTTGCTGTTCCATGTGCTGTCGATATCAAAGATCTGAACCTCGTCACCTTCTCCATCTACATACCCACCACCGACATCGGAATGCACGCCCGGCAGGAAGATCTGCGTACCATTAGTTCCTGCGCTCTTGATATTGGTGAGGCGAAAATTCTTGCGATGCTCCTCGGCCGCCGCCAACTGCACCACCTTCTCCGCGTTTTCTACAGCGTCGAGATGAAGTTCGGCCGTATTGTCATCGTGGTTCACGCCCAAGGAGGCCACCGTGTCAAAAAGGCCAACAAAGCGCATGCGCACCTCGCCCACGGCATACCCTTTAGCCTCGAGTCGCTCCTTGAGCCGGTCGGGACCGCTGCTGATTGCCTTGTAAATGAAACTCCGCGCAGCAGCCGCACCCCGACTGAAGCCGAAACTATCCAAATGAATGTAGGTGATCGGAACATCAGCCGACACAAACTCCATAACCTTTTCGAGCACTTTAGCTAGTCCTATCTTCACCTTGGCCTCCACTCCGGTACCGCCCTTCCCTCTCGATGCACCGGCATATATTGCACTGTCGCTCTGCCCATCCTCGGTTCCGATCCCCTCGATGTAGACTTTTTGGGCGAAATCATACCCGGGGGCCGTTTCGCCGAGCGCCCATTCCAGCTTGGCCACATTCGAGTAGTCGTTCGTGTAACTGCCGTACCAATTTTTCAACCCCCAAACAGAGGCTCTGCCTCCCTTTCCAGCCTGGCGCAATTCAGTGTTTTTGCGGTTATTGAGTGTGCCGTCGAAGAAGACGCTGATCCGAATCTTTACCGGCGTTTCCGGCGGTTTGCCGGGACACTTCTTTATGGTCCTTCCATTCCCTGGTTGATCGGCCATTTTGAAAATACTAGCTGGTGGCGTTCAGATCACTGCCCAAGGCAATCAGCACGCGCTGATCTGCACCGGATAGGGTCTCAAGAAATTGCGCGAGCCTCGTCTCTTCGGGGAAACCCTTCCGTGTGAGGAGCAGTTTCTGCCAAGCCGAAAATGGCTCCGGCCAGCGGCCAGTCACGCGCAACTCCAGCAAACATTGCAGGCTAGGCTTCGAATGAAACGAGTACAGATCGGCAAACGCAAGAGTATCGGAACATATTTGTTGCACTTCCGCAGGGTTGCGCTGCGCGCACCATGAGGCATGCTGCCCACGGAGGCAATTCATCGCCCATTCGGATTCGCTATTTCGAATAGCGAGCTCCAGGCCATCCAATTGTTCTTTGCGGATCGTGATCATTTCATGCTAAAAATATTTGAAATCGGAATGGCCATAGCGTGGAGCAGTTGTCCATTACGGAGCCGCCGGGATCGTGAATCGCTGGGGGCCAAAAACGTGCCCCTCGAGCATGATGTATGCAATATATTCACCACTACTCAGGAGCGCCAAATGCTCCTCCGGAAGCGGAACGGAGAAGAACGCTGAGATGGGAACGCCCGAGGCGATATCGCCATCCGAATACACCGGAATTCGCCATTCAAAAGTCCAAGGGGTGCGCCAATCACGGCCCACCACGATGCAGGTAACGGGAACAACTGCCGCGAATCGTTTTGCCTCGGCAACACCGGAATGCAAGTGGCGGGCGAGCGCTACGGTCGATAGATTGCCCTTCACGACGCAACTGAGGGGAACCGGCCTTACATCGACGGAGAATCTCACGCTGCTCCTACTAGGATTTGGGCTGACGACTGTTGGATCGTAGGGCGGAAGACCGCCACTGCTGGCCCCCGGCGCAGGAGTTACTACACTACGAATCGGGGCATCTGACTTTCCGCTCACGAGAACAACGTTGTATTCGTTGGAAACGATATCGTAGGATACGGCAACCACAGTCAACCGGCGGGGACTCCACTCAAGTGATAACAGTTTTCGAAGATCGACCCGGCGGGCCGACGTGGCGACACCCGTGGCAGCATCGCCGCTTGGCTTGGGCCGTATAGATGGCGGCCGGCCGGGGTCGGGGCGATTTTCAAGCGAATCCTCAAAAGGCTTGGCAACGCCCACCGCAGCGGTAACGTGGTCAAACACTAGGATCGAAAGATTGTCACTTAGCGGCGTTTCCCAATCGCGCAGCGCAGTGAACTGCGACGCAAGGACCACAGGTAACGAG
>CAJCBL010000128.1 GCA_903960515.1 uncultured Verrucomicrobiota bacterium | reverse complement strand
CCGATGCGAGGACTCAATCGGTTTCGGTTCCTCGGAAAACGGTTTTAGGCCAATAACCGTGAAAATATGGGTCGCACCGACGGCAGGGCTGATTTCTCAGTCCGACAGGCTCCTAGCGGTCTGCCCTGCCGGTGGCCGCAAATACTTATCTGATTTTTGACCCTGTTTGGGCTGGTTGGTCGCTCGGGAGGCCGCACGCTGAGGGCCCCCAAACCCCCAGCCGCACCCATGAAGCCCCGCTCGCCCCTTCTCTCCGTCCTGCTTGGCTGCGCCGTGACCTTGGGCGCCCTGGCCGCCCCCAAGATCGTCCTCGAACCCTGGATGGTCACCGGAGAGAACTCGCAGGTGAACCTCACCGTGGCCAACGCCGGCCCCGCTTCCGCACTCGTCGACGAGCAGGCCCTTTCCGGCGATCCGCTCGCCGGCGCCGGCGGCGCACCGGTGCGCTACTGGTTCCCGGGCTGGAATAGCGGCTTCACCCGATATCCGGCCAGCGCCGTCGTGGACCTGCGCGCCGAGTACGACCTCACCGCCGTCTGCCTGCGCGATGGCGAGGGCTCGGGCGACGTTACGGTATCCACCGGGTTGCCATTCGAGTGGTCACCGCTGTTTACCGACGCGATGACGCGCTACAACCAATGGAGCAACCATGTGGTGACCGTGCGCACCCGCTACCTTCGGGTGACCCTGGCGGGGCAGGGCGGCGGCCCGAAGGAGTTAGTGGTGTACGGCACGATAGTTCCCGGCCAGACCCCCGAGCCGCAACCGGCCGCTTTGGCGCGGCGGCGCACCACCATCGACGAGTTGATCGGCATCAACGCCTTCATCGACGACCCTCTTGGGGTGATCGAGCAGGCGGGCAATGTGCGCGAGTACCACAACTGGCAGTGGGACGAGGGCGATACCAACCCCGCGGGCACCTACCCGGTGTATCCGGCCAACGCGAACGCCTGGGCGCCATCGTGGGCCGCTGGAGGCGCGTGGGACTTCGATGCGTATTACAACAACCTTCACCGGCTGGGCTTGGAGGTCACGCCGGCTGTATGGCGTACTCCCTCGTGGCTGATGGGTACCGGCGCGGAGCCGGAGATGAAGCCGTTCCCGCTGGGTGCCGGAGCGGTGGAGACGCGCGACCCGCTGGAGCCGGCCAGCTACCTCGAGCATGCCGACCACCTTTTCCAGTATCTGGCCCGCTACGGGGCGCTGCCGGTGGCCGACGGCCAGCTCAAGCTGCGCGCCGGCCAGCCGCGCCGCACCGGCCTGGGCTCGCTGCGTTTCCTCGAGAATTGGAACGAGCAGGACAAGTGGTGGAAGGGGCGCGCGGCCAATTTCTCCCCCTTTGAATATGCCGCCATGACCAGCGCCGATTGGGACGGGCATCGCGGGGCGCTGGGCGCCAACGCGGGCATGGCCAACGCCGACCCCAGCGCCGCACTGGTGATGGGCGGACTGGCCGTAGCCGATGCCGACTACCTGCGGGCCATGCGGCTGTGGTTCGACTTTCGGCGCGGCGGCGACAACCCGCTGGCCGCACTCAATCTGCACCATTATTGCAACGACGCCGGCGGTCAGGGAGGCACGGCGACCACCGGCATCAGCCCCGAGGCCGACGGCCTTCGCGAGCGCTTCGCCGCCCTCGTGGACCACCGCAACCGGTACTGGCCCGACAGCGAACTGTGGGTCACCGAGTTTGGCTGGGACGTCGATGCGCGTTCGCCGCAGCGGGCTCCGAGCATCGCCGGCATGACGGCCGAGGAAACCCAGGCGCGCTGGATCGTGCGCGGCTGGCTCGAGCTGGCCGCCGCCGGCGTGGATCGCGGCCACCAATACATGTTGCGCGACGTGCTGGCCCCCGGCTCTACCGGCGGCGAGGTGAAGTACACCACCTCGGGGCTTGTGGGCCCCAAGGGGAACTGGGCCCCCCGCACCTCCTGGTACTATCAGGCCACGTTGCGCCAGCGGCTGCGCGGGCTGCGTTATCACGATTCGCTTACGCTGGAGGACCCGCAGTTGCGCGCCAGCCGCTTTGTAGACGCCGAGGACCGGGTGCGGGCGCTGGCGGTATGGAGCGCCACCTCCACAGGGCGCACGGTATCGGGCATCCGGTTGCCTGTGCCGGCGGGCGTTACCCGCGCCACGCAGGTTGAATTTGCGCCCGGGCAGCTCGCCGGTATCGCCAGCGAGCTGCCGGTGGCCGCCGGCTCGGTGACCGTCGAGGCAGGCGAGAAGCCGGTGCTCGTGCTCTTCGCCGGGCGCAACGCCCGCCCCAGGTTGCCCGACCGTCGGCTCACCTTGGTGGCCACCCAGGTGGTCAACGAGGCGGGCGCTGGCGACGCCACCCTGCTCGTCGACGAGCAGGCGGCGGTGGGCGATCCGGACATGGGCTCGGGCGGGCGGCCAACGACGACTTGGAATCCCGGGTACTCGGCGGGGCTGTATCCGGCCAGTGCGCGTCTCGATCTGGGGCTGCGCCGGCGGGTTACGAAGGTGTATCTGCACGACTTCAATGCCGCCGGGCCGTTCACCCTGGAGAGCGGCGCCCCGGGCGCCTGGCGGCCGTTGGCCGAGGATCCGCTCACGCGCTACGCGGCGTGGAGCCCTCATGTGCCCACCGGTTCGACACGCCACCTGCGCCTCACGATGGGCAGCAGCAGCGCCAATGTGTCGGAGGTTGCTCTCTACGCCCGGGCCTACAGCGGCTACGGCGACTGGGCGGAGCGGGCGTTTCCCGGCACGGAGGACTTCGCGGCGGGCGACGCCGCTCCCGGCGCCGACCCCGACGGCGACGGTGTGTGTAACCTTCTGGAATACGCCCTGGGCGGCGACGCCGGAGCAGCCGACACCGGGTTGCTGCCGGTGGTCGCCCTGCAGGGGGATCGTCTCACGCTCACCTATGTGCGTGATCTTTGGTTGCGCGATGTGTCGTGGGCGGTCGAGTGGAGCACGGACCTGGTCAACTGGAGCGCTGCAGGGGTGGGGGAGACGGTGGAGTTGGCGACCCCAGATTTCGAACGCCGTAGGGCCGAGGTTGCGGTGGCCGGTCGGCCCCGGCTCTTCCTGCGCTTGGGCGTGGGGCTGAGCGCTGCGCCCTGAGCCGTGACCATGCAATCGTACACCCTTTGCGCTCTGGCGGTGCCCGCCCTCCGGTGTCCGCCGCAGTGTGCTTGCAGGCGAGTTGCGCTCTGAATCTGAAGCGCGTGCAAGCACGCATCTACGACCGAATGGTTGGGGCTGAGGGCTCGGTGTCTCGGTCAAGGCACGCGGTGGTGGGCCGCCGTTTGGGAGCCCACAGGGGTGCCCCTGCGTGCGGCCGGAGGTGAGTTGGGTGTTATGGAGAGCCCAGCGGCTTCCCCATAGCGAAGCCCGCAAAAGCTTTGGTTCCCTGTGACTGAAGGGTGCAGCCATTGAGTCCGCCACAATAGTGCGGATTGATGAATGCGGATTGCGGAATACTCGGGAAGCACCAAGCGCGGATTTCAGTATTTCCGCCGTGGCTGAATGGGGATCCATCCAGCTACGATAGGAAGGGCGGAATCCGGAAGCGGTGCGGGGACTGCGACCTTACTTCCGCTCTGGTTCGTTGCGGTGTGCTGCGCGCATTCAAAACTCAACGGCGGCGCGGTGGGGCTAAGCAGGGCCAGGCGCTGTGTCGCGGTCGGTATATAGTTTCCCGACCATCGGCGCCACTGGCTGCGCGGATATCAGTCGGCCAATTGGGGAAGTGAGGAGAGAATGGCTTCGTGCATGCGGTCCAGGGCCACCATGCGCTCGACCGCTCCGATGTCGTGGGCCGCTTTGGGCATGCCGTAAACCACGCAGGTCTCCTCGCTTTGGGCAAAGGTGCGGGCACCGCGCTGGCGCAGTTGCAGCATGCCATCGGCTCCGTCCTTCCCCATGCCGGTGAGCAGCGAGGCGACGATATGCGGACCGGCACACTCGGCGGCGGATTTGAACAGCAGATCTACGGCGGGGCGCTGGTGCCAGACCATGGGGCCGCCGGTTACCCGGGCTATATAGCGGTTGCCATGGCGCTGGATGAGCAGGTGGAAGTTGCCGGGGGCCACCAGTGCAAGACCGGGGCGGAACTCGTCGCCGTCCTTGGCTTCGCGCACTTCCATCTCGCAGAGGGCGTTGAGGCGGTCGGCAAAGGCTTTGGAGAAGGTGGCGGGGATGTGTTGGACGATCGCGATGGGGGGCAGGTTGGCCGGCAGCCGTTGGAGTACTTCCCGGATCGCTTCGGTGCCGCCGGTGGAGGCGCCGATGAGGATGAGTTTGCGCGAACCCGCAGGAGGGCCCCCCACCATGGGCGGGCGCACGATGGGGGCTCCGATACGCACATGCTGCGGGGTGTAGGCGGAGGGGGCGTACGCGACGGGGGCGGGCGCTGGCCGGGGGCGGGCGGGGGCTGGCGAGGCGGGCATGGGACTTTGTTCGGCGGGGTGGGGCACCGGTGCGGCGGCGAGCGCAGGGGCGGGCTGGGGCGCGGGAGCGGGTGCCTGGGCGGCGGGGCGGCGCAGGCGGGCCTGGGCGGCGGCCTTGATTTTTTGGATCAACTGAGGGCCCAGGTCACCTATCGAATACGCAGAGCCCGGTTTGCCCAGCACCTCTATGGCGCCGATCTGCAGGGCCTCCAGAGCCTTGGTCGAACCGGGTTGGGTGATGGAGCTCATGATGACCACCGGGATCGGGTGGCGCTCCATGAGGATGCGCAGGAAGGTGAGCCCATCCATGCGGGGCATCTCCAAGTCGAGGGTGATGACGTCGGGGTTGAGGGCGAGGATCTTGTCCTTGGCGATGTAGGGGTCGATCGCTGTACCCACAACTTCGATCTCGGGGTCGGTGCTGAGCGCATCGGTGACCATGCGGCGCACCGTGGCCGAGTCGTCGACCACGAGCACGCGGATCCTGCGCTTGGAATCGAAGGCCATGGGGGGCGGACCGCTTCAGCGCGCGAGTTGGTAGATGGCCGGCTTGACCATCTTGAGGCGGTGGTTGATGCCGGTGAGGCTCTCCGAGTGGCCCACGAGCAGATAGCCGCCGGGCACGAGGCGATCCGCGAGCCGGCGGACTAGCTCCTCCTGGGTGGGGCGGTCGAAGTAGATCATCACATTGCGGCAGAAGATCGCGTGGAAGGGCTCGGTGAACGGATACGGCGGGCCGAGAAGGTTGAGGTGGCGGAAGGTCACGCGGTTGCCCAGTTCGGACTTCACGCGGTAGTTGCCCTCCTGGGGGCCGAGCCCCTTCTGAAAGTATTTCTTGATGAGCTCGGGGCGCACTTTGGATACCGCCTCCTCGGGGTAAATGGCCTCCCGGGCGCGCTTGAGGATGCGTGTGGAGATGTCGGTGGCCTCCAGTTGCCATGCCCAGCCGGGGCGTTTGAGTCCCAGTTCGGCGAGCACGATGGCGATGGTGTAGACCTCCTCGCCCGAGCTGCTGGCGGCGCTCCACATACGGAAGGTGCTGCGCTTGTGCGGGGATTTCTCGTCGGTGGCCTCGGGGACGATCTGCTTTTCGAGGAAGTCGAAATGGGCCGGCTCTCGGAAGAAGAAGGTGTGGTTGGTCGAGATTACGTCGATGAGGTTGCTTAGCTCCTCCTCTCCCTGCGGGTGCCGGAGCAGCTCGCAGTACGCAGTGATGCTGGGCAGGTTGAGCACGCGCAGACGCTTGGCGATCCGGGCGGCAACAAGCTCCTGCTTGTCGGTGCCCAGATTGATGCGGCTGTAGTCGTAGACCAGCGTGCGGATGAACTCGTAGTCCTCCGGTCGAATCATGGTGGTGGGAGAGCTATCGGCGCGGATTGCCGGGAATGAAGTCGCCGTGTGGGGGTTTTTTGGGATTCGCAGTGCGGGGGCACCCAAAGCCCGTGGCAGAGAGCCTCAGCAAGGCCCGGCTGGCCGCTCGGGGCGGGGGCCGGTTGGTGCTGGCGGGGCCGGGGCAAAAATTGCCGCAGGCGGGAGGGGGCGGTGGGCTGCGCAGCTTGAGAACTTCTCAAATCATTCATCATCAGATAGGTATGCCTGTTGCGAGGGCGTTGGCACCGGCAGTGCTAAACGCGATCCGCATGATCGAAGCTTTATTCCAAAGCACGAACTATCAGATCGCTCGCCAGATGATGGACGCGACCGTTATGCGCCAACAGGCGATCGCTGCCAACATCGCCAATGCTGAGACCCCGGGCTACAAGCGGGTCGATCTGGCGCCTTCATTTGCTTCGCAGCTCCAGGCGGCGATGCAACGAGGCCCCGGCGAAATGCAGAAGCTGCAGCCCCAGTTGGTTGAGGATCCCACGGCCAAGGCCATGCGGCCCGATGGCAACAACGTAGAGATCGAGAGCGAGCTCACTCTGCTGGGCCGCAACAGCACCGAGTACAACTTCCTGGCTCAGGTGGTCACCGGCAATATCCGCTCTTTGCGTACCGCGATCACCGGCAAATCCGGCTGAGCCCGCCATTTTCCCGCGATCGGCCTGCCCCGGCCACCCCGCCCCAAACCCCCGCCCCCATGGACTTCATACCCGGTCTCCAAGCAGCCTCCAGCGGCCTTCACGCCCAGCGGTCGCGTCTGGATGTCATCGCGCAAAACATCGCCAATGCGCAGACCACCCGCGGCCTCGATGGCCGCGCGTACTCCCGGCAGGTGGTCTCGTTCGAGTCGGAGTTGATCAAGCGCATGGGCGACAGCGCCGCCTCCCCGGGGTTGCACGGGGTGCATATCTCCACTGTGAGTGCCGACCCGCGACAGGGGCCTAGGGTGCTAAACCCCGGCCATCCCGATGCCGACGCCAATGGCTTTGTCCAGATGCCCAATGTGAACATGGCGATGGAAATGGTGGACCTGATCTCTGCCACCCGCGCCTACGAGGCCAATCTCTCTGTTGTGAAATCTGGCCGCGATATGGCCGCCCGCACTCTCGAGATCGGCCGCTGAACCGCCCGCTGCATAACCCCCAGCCCCCCGCGCCATGATCAGCCCCATCGGTTCGAGTTTCATTCCTGCCGCCCCGCCCGGGATCGCCCCCGCCAGGCTCGATCGCGCCACCCGGCCCGCCGGCCCGGAGCAGACCGGCCCCCTGGGTGGAGCCCACCAGTTTGGCAGCCTGTTCACCAAGCTTGTCGACGAGGTCGACAGCACTCGCCAGGCGGCGTCCGCCGCGACTCAGGACGTCATGCTCGGCAAGTCCGACCAGTTGCACAACGCGATGATCTCCCTGCAGGAGTCTTCGATTGCCCTCAACCTGATGGTCGAGGTGCGCAACAAGCTCGTGGAATCTTATCAGGAGTTGATGCGCATGCCCGTTTGAGGCCCGCCCCCGCTAAACGCCCCCACGTCCCCCCATGAGATCCTTTTACCAATCCCTCTTCGCCCTCTGGGGGCACCTCGGGGCCAACCAGCGAGTGTCGCTGGTGGTGGCCGCGATGGTGGTGGTGGCCGGCCTGGCCGCTCTGGTGAGTTGGTCGCGGCGCCCCGACTACCAGTTGCTCTACGGCCGGCTGGGCGAGAAGGACGCCTCTGCGGTGATCAGCTACCTGCAGACCGCCAACATTCCCCATCGCATCGAGGGCGGGGCGGTGTTCGTGCCGTCCGAGCAGGTCCACCGCCTGCGCATGGATCTGGCCGGCAAGGGCCTGCCGGCAGGGGAGGGCATCGGGTTTGAGATCTTCGACAAGGGCAACTTCGGTGTCTCCGACTTTGTGCAACGCACCAACTACGCGCGCGCCCTCCAGGGCGAGCTCAGCCGCACCATCTCGCAACTGGAAGGCGTGCGCAGCGCCCGGGTGCTCATCGTGCAGCCCGAGAACCGCCTGCTGCTGGTGGACCAGTCGATCAAGCCCAGCGCCTCCGTATTCATCGAGTTGGGCGGCACGCGCATCTCCCCTGAGCAGGTCAACGCCATCCGCCACCTCGTCTCCAACTCGGTGCAGGGCCTGCTGCCGGATGCCGTCGCCGTAGTGGACAACCGAGGCCATGTGCTCTCCGAGGAGCTCAAGAACGACCCGCTGCTTGCCACCGCGTCCAGCCAGATCCGCTACCGGCAGAGCGTGGAGGACTATTTCGGGCGCAAGGTGGAGTCGATGCTCTCGGCCGCCGTGGGCGTGGGCAACGCCATCGTACGCGTCTCCGCCGAGGTCGACACCGTCGCCT
>CAJCBL010000127.1 GCA_903960515.1 uncultured Verrucomicrobiota bacterium | reverse complement strand
GCAGGGCAGGAGCATCGGGGTCTGTCGGTCGAGATTGAAGAAGCGGGCGGCCATGGCCTATTAAAATACCGCATGACGTTGCCTGTCAACAAAATATGCAACTATTTTGAACAAAACTCGAAGTCCGACAGGCTGCTAGGATCCCGATTGTAGGACCAGCCCTTGTGACCGTACCGCCCGGACCTGGGCGGTCGCGGCGGGCCTAAAGAAGCACAAGGGATGCAGAAGGCAGAGTGCGGATCCCGAAGGCGGCCACCGGAAGGATACTCACAACCCGCCGCCTGTGCGTGGCCGCATGCAGACAGGCGCCACCCTTCTTCTGTTTGAGTTCTGCGTTCAACATCGCCCGGCGTTAGCGAAGCGCCGCGCCGGCCCTCCCTCACCACCGCTGGAGAACAGATCCCTGCGCCAATACAGCCGAACTGCAGGGCCCGCGGCTGGGTTGCGGGCATGCGAGCCTCCTACCGGTGGGGACAAAGGCTCGAGCCAATCCCCGGCTGGCAACCGGCCGGCTTTTGCGTGGAGGCGGCCGGCCTTCAATCCCAGCTCCCATGCTCCCGCACCACGCCCCCCCCGCCGCGAACCCAACTCCTGAAGTCGCCCATCACCAAATTCTTGATTCCGCCCTCATTCCAGTCCACGACCGGAACCGCGTCCGCCCCATCCCCAGCCCGTAATTCTTCCGCTTTCATGCCCCCCCGCCTACTCCTCCTCGCGGCTCTTCTAGCCTCCCCGGCCCTCCACGCCGCTCTGCCCGATGCTGTGCCCTACCAGGGCCGTATCGCCGCCAACGGTGTCAACTTCACCGGCTCGGGCCAATTCAAGTTTGCCGTCTACCAGCAGACCCCCGGCAACCCCGGCTCGGCCTCGCTGCTTTGGACCAACGCCGCCGGCACCGCAACCGGCGCGCCGGCCGAGCCGGCCGCCGCCGTCGCTCTTCCGGTCGCCAATGGCCTCTTCTCCATGGGCCTGGGCGACACCACTGTATCGGGCATGGCCGCTCTACCCGCTTCGCTCGCCCCGGCAGTCGGCCAGCGTGCCTACATCCGTGTGTGGTTTAGCACCACCGGTGCCGCCGGCTCTTTCCAGCTCCTTTCGCCGGATACCGAGCTGCGCAGCGTGCCCTTCGCCCGCGAGGCGGCCCGCGCACTGACCGTTGCCGGGATCGCCGCCAATAGTGGCGGTGCCATTGGCTCGTTTTCGACGGCGATGGGAGATTCGACCACCGCCAGCGGCAACTATTCCATCGCAAGCGGGCTTGGTTCAGTCGCCAGTGGGGTGGGCTCTATTGCGATGGGCGACCACAACAATGCCATTGGCATCGGCTCGATCGCTTTGGGTTCTCACACCATCGCCAATGAATTTTCGGAGGCTGTCACAGGGAGCTATAATGTGTCGGCCCCGGGCGCCCTTTTCGTGATTGGCAATGGCTCCTCAGACGCCACCCGCGCCAATGCATTGGTGGTGCTTAATAGCGGCGCGACGACGATCAACGGCCGGCTGCAAGTGAATGCTATAGACGGCCAATCTACCACCGGCACCGGTCCCAATACGGGCGTCTACCCCCATAGTGCTGCGGCTGGAGCTACCGTGCCGCTCACCGGCGCGGGCTCCCGCCTGGAGTTTCTCCCTGGTTATAGTGCCTTGCGCGCCGGCACCACTACCGGCGCCCAGTGGGACGCCGCCAACATCGGCACCTACTCCACCGCCTTTGGCCACAACACCACCGCCAACGGCTATATCGCCACCGCCTTCGGCTCGAGCACCACCGCCTCCGGTATTGTCGCGACTGCCTTCGGCTCAGGCACCATCGCCAGTGGCATCTGCTCTACTGCCATGGGCGGCAGCACCTCAGCCAGATCCTATATCGAAACCGCTATCGGTCTCTATAACACCGACTACACTCCGGCCAGCGCCGCCGCCTGGGCCGCGGCCGACCGGCTCTTTGTCGTTGGCAACGGTACATCCGAAGCGGCCCGCTCCGATGCCCTTCTCGTCTATAAGAATGCTGTGTTCGTTTCCCAAGGAATCGGGCCTGTCAGCGAGACCCAAAATGCCGTTACAGCGACAGTGCCGGTTTCCGGAACCGGCACCCGGATGATGTTTATTCCTGGCTACTCCGCCTTCCGCGCGGGAACCGTGGACGACGCCCAATGGGATGCCGGTCAGATCGGGACCTACTCCACCGCCTTCGGCCTAAGCACCACCGCCAGCGGTATCGGGTCCACTGCGTTGGGCTACGGCTCCATCGCCAGCGGCAACTACTCCGTCGCCATGGGCACCGGTGCTACTGCAGTCGGCTACGCCTCCATCGCCAGTGGCTATCTCTCGAAGGCCAGCGGCTACGGCTCCGTCGCCTTGGGCAGCTCCAACGCCACCGGTTATGGTTCCACAGCGCTGGGCAGTAGTGCCGCCAGTGGCCGCTATTCCACTGCAATGTGCGGCAGTAACGCCGCATCTTATGGGGAAACAGCTCTCGGTATCTTCAATACCCAGGCAGTCGCCCCCAACGCTGGAACCTGGGTTAGTACCGATCGGTTGTTGGTGGTCGGCAACGGATCCTATGGTGCCGCCTCCGATGCCTTGGTGATGCTAAAGAATGGCCACACCACCTTCTCCAGCTCCGTCTATGCAGCGTCGTTTATCACCACTTCCGATCGTAACCGGAAGACGGACATCGTGGCCGCCGATACCGCCGCTGTGTTGGCCGGCGTAGCCGCCCTGCCTATAGCCACCTAGAAGTTCAAGGAGGAGACGACCACCCACCTGGGGCCCATGGCGCAGGACTTCGCCGCCGCCTTCCACCTCGGAAGCACGGATACCGGTATCGCCACCGTCGATGCCGACGGCGTGGCGCTGGCCTCCATCCAGGAGCTCAAGAAGCAGCTCGACGCGGTAAAGGCGCAGAACGCGAAACTGGCGGAGCAGAACGCCACGTTTGAAGCCCGCCTGGCCGCCCTCGAAGCCAAGCTGGCCAAGTAGGACCGGTTTAGACCGGTTTGCCAAGTAGGGCCGGTCTCCGACCGGTCCATCTGGGGCGAGCCGGTTCTCAACCGGCTCACCCCTCGCTCCGGCATCCTCACCTATCACCGCTAACCAATTACCCCAATCTCCATTTTCCTCCTACGCCCAGGATCCGGTCGAAGACCGGACCTACTTCAAACTATGAAAACCCGCCTCTTCCTGCTCGCGGCCCTGCTGGCCGCTACCGCCGCCCAGGCCTCGATCCCCGATGCCGTGCCCTACCAGGGCCGTATCGCCGCCAACGGTGTTAACTTTACTGGCACCGGCCAGTTCAAGTTCGCCATCTACCAGCACCCCACCGGCACCTACCTCCCGGCAGCGACCACGGCTGTGCTCACCGGTGGCTTTCTTACCAGCGTCACCATCGTATCCGGCGGCTCGGGCTATTCTGCCGCAGGCGTCACGGTGAGCTTCACTGGTGGCGGCGGCAGTGGCGCCACCGCCACGGCGAGTGTCGTCAACGGTGCCATCTCCGCCATTACCGTCACCGGCGCCGGCACGGGCTACACCTCCGCCCCCACCGTCGTATTCTCCGATCCCGCAGCGCCGGCCCAGCTCTGGAATTGTGCGGACGGAGCCACTACCGGCGCCCTCGTCGAACCGTCTGCTGCGGTGGCGCTCGCCGTGGACAATGGCAGCTACAATGCCGGCTTGGGCGACATCGCCATTCCCGGTATGGCCGCCCTGCCTGTGTCGCTGGTCCCGGCCGCCGGCCAGCGCTCCTTCGTTCGGGTGTGGTTCAACGACGGCACCCACGGCTTCCAAGCCCTCTCCCCCGACACTGAGCTGCGGTCCGTGCCCTTCGCCCGCGAGGCGGCCAACACCGCCAGCATCAGCGGCGTCGCACTCACCGACCTCCCCCAGCTCAACGCCGCCAATACCTTTACCAACGTCAATGGCCTGATCGTCAAGGGCGATGGTCCGCATTACGCCGAGGGAACCTTTAATAAAGTACCCGCCACCGGCGCCACCGTTCTATCGGGGAGCGGCACCCGCATGGAGTTCCTCCCCGGGTACTCCGCCTTCCGCGCGGGCACCGTATCCAACAGCCAATGGGATATGGCCAAGATCGGCCTCTACTCCACCGCCATGGGCTCCGACACCACCGCCAGCGGCAATTACTCGACCGCCATGGGCGACAACACCACCGCCAGCGGCAACCGCTCCACCGCCATGGGCGCCTACTCCACTGCCAGCGGCGCCAGCTCCACCGCTATAGGCTGGTTCACCATAGCCAGCGGCCAAAACTCCACCGCCATGGGCGCCTACTCCACTGCCAGCGGCCATTACTCGACCGCCATGGGCATGAACACCACCGCCAAGTCCTACTTCGAGACCGCAATCGGCTGCTATAACACCGACTACACCCCGGCCAACACCACCGCTTCGGTCCGCGACCGGCTCTTCGTGATCGGCAACGGCACCTCCGGAGCTGACCGCTCCGACGCGCTGGTGATGCTCAAATCCGGTCAAACCACGCTCAACGGCCAACTTCAGGTAAACGCCATGGACGGCCTTTCCACCACCGGCACCGGCCCCAACACCGGCGTTTACCCCCATAGTGCCGCTACAGGCGCCACCGTGCCGCTCACCGGCGCAGGCACCCGCCTGGAGTTCCTTCCCGGTTACAGCGCCCTGCGCGCCGGCACAGCTACCGGCACCCAGTGGGATGCCGCCACTATCGGCACCTATTCCACCGCCATTGGCCACAACACCATCGCCAGCGGCTATATATCGACCGCCTTTGGCTCGAGCACCACCGCCTCCGGTATTGTCGCCACCTCATTCGGCTCCGGTACCACCGCCAGTGGCATCGGCTCCACCGCCATGGGAGGCAGCACCTCAGCCAAATCCTTTATCGAAACCGCCCTCGGTCTCTACAACACCGACTACACCCCGGCTAGCGCCACCACCTGGGTGGCCGACGACCGCCTCTTTGTGCTCGGCAACGGCACCTCCGATTCGGCACGCTCCGACGCCCTGATCGTGTACAAGAACGGCAACGCCATACTCCAGGGCGACCTGAGCGCCAAATCGTTTGTCACCACTTCCGACCGCAACCGCAAGACCGACATCGTGCCGGCCGACACCGCTGCCGTCCTCACCAAGGTCGCCGCCCTCCCGGTCTCGACCTGGAAATACAAGGAGGAGACCGTTACCCACCTCGGGCCGATGGCGCAGGACTTCTTCGCCGCCTTCCACCTGGGAAGCACGGATACCGGTATCGCCACCGTCGATGCCGACGGCGTCGCCCTGGCCTCCATCCAGGAGCTCAAGAAGCAGCTCGATGCCAAGGAGGCGCGCATCGCCCAGCTCGAGCGCGAGCAGGCCGCCACCAACGCCCGCCTCGCCGCCCTCGAAGCCAAGCTCGCCAAGTAGGACCGGTCTCCGACCGGTCCATCTGGGGAACCAAGGGCGCACCGCCAGCCTGAGAGCCGGCGAAGCGCCCCGAGTCCAGTCGGAGACTGGACCTACCTCGGAAACCGGGCCGCGCCCCGCGCCCATAACCGATAACCAATCACCAATTTCCAACGTCCACTTCATCCCTACGCCCGGGATCCGGTCGGAGACCGGACCTACTCCAAACCATGAACCCTCGCCTCTTCCTCCTCGCTGCCCTGCTCGCCGCTACCGCCCTCCAGGCCGCGCTCCCCGACGCCGTGCCCTACCAGGGCCGTATCGCCGCCAACGGCACGAACTACACCGGCTCAGGCCAGTTCAAGTTCGCCATCTACCAGCACGCCACTGGCGCCTTCATCCCGGCCAGCGCCAGCGTTACCACTTCGGGCGGTTATATCACCATCGTCACCATCGTATCCGGCGGCAGTGGTTATTCCGCCACTGGCGTCACGGTGAGCTTCACTGGCGGCGGCGGTAACGGCGCCACCGCTACGGCGACGGTTGCCAACGGGGTCATCACTGCGGTCTCGGTAACCAACCCAGGTTCTGGTTACACGAGCACCCCCACCGTCGTGCTCACCGATCCGGCCGCACCGGCCCAGCTCTGGAACAACGCTGCCGGCGCCACCACCGGCGCTCTCGCGGAGCCTACCACCGCCGTGTCACTGCCGGTGACCAACGGCCTCTATATCGCCGGCCTGGGCGACACCGCGCTGGCGAACATGACGGCCTTGCCCGCCTCTCTCGCTCCCGCCGCCGGCAAGAGGGCCTTTGTCCGCGTGTGGTTCAACGACGGGGTGTCCGGTTTTCAAATCCTCGCCCCCGACACCGAGCTGCGCAGCGTACCCTTCGCCCGCGAGGCGGCCAACACCGCAAGCATCGGTGGCGTCTCCCTCGCCAACCTCCCCCAGCTCAACGCCGCCAACACCTTCACCAACGTCAACGGCATCACCGTGATCGGCACAGGGCCAGCTTGGAAGACTCCTGTCGCCAGCGCCGCGGTGCCGGTATCCGGAGCCGGCACCCGCATGGAGTTCCTTCCCGGTTACTCTGCCTTTCGCGCTGGCACCGTGTTGGGCACCGAATGGGATGTCGCCAATATCGGCATCCGCTCCACCGCTATGGGCTGCAACACCACTGCCAGCGGCTTCTCATCCACTGCATTGGGGTTCAGCACCACCGCCAGCGGCGAGTACTCTACCGCCATGGGCAGCTACACCATCGCAAGCCACAGCAATACCACGGCCATGGGCATTAACACCACTGCAACCGGCCCCTACTCCACCGCCATGGGCAGCTTCACCCACGCAAGCGGCGTCTACTCCACCGCCATGGGCGGTTCAACTATGGCAACCGGCGACCACTCCACCGCCATGGGCTTTTCCACCACCGCCAGCGGCAACTACTCAACGGCTATGGGCTACGCAACCACCGCCAAATCCAGCACCGAAACCGCAATCGGCTTCTTCAACACCGACTATACCCCGGCAAACACCAAATTTTGGAACAGCGCCGACCGGCTCTTTGTGATCGGCAACGGCACCTCCGACTCTGCGCGCTCCGACGCTTTGGTGATGCTTAAATCCGGCGACACCACCGCCAACGGCAACTGGACTTTCACCCACGTCAGCGGTCTGACTGTGAAAGGCGCAGGACCGGTTTGGAACGGCCCGAGCTGGGGGCCTGCCTCGGGTGCTACTGTCCCCATTGCGGGTCCGGGCACCCGCATGGAGTTTATTCCCGGTTACAGCGCCTTCCGCGCCGGCACCGCCTACACCACAGAATGGGATGCCGCCAACATCGGCGTGTACTCCACCGCCTTGGGCTACGGCACCACCGCCAGCGCCGACCACTCCACCGCCTTGGGCGTGAGCACCACCGCCAGCGGCATCGGCTCCACCGCCATGGGAGGCAGCACCTCAGCCAAATCCTTTATCGAAACCGCCCTCGGTCGCTACAACACCGACTACACCCCGGCTAGCGCCACCACCTGGGTGGCCGACGACCGGCTCTTTGTGATCGGCAACGGGACCTCCGACTCCGCCCGCTCCGACGCCCTGATCGTGTACAAGAACGGCAATGCCACGCTGCTGGGAGCCCTCACCCAGGGTTCCGACCGCAACCGCAAGACCGACATCGTGCCGGCCGATACCACCGCCGTGCTCGCCAAGGTCGCCGCGCTCCCGCTGGCGACGTGGAAGTACAAGGACGACACCGCCACCCACCTCGGGCCAATGGCCCAGGATTTCGCCGCCGCCTTCCATCTTGGAAGCACGGATACAGGTATCGCCACCGTCGATGCCGACGGCGTCGCGCTCGCCTCCATCCAAGAGCTCAACAAGCGCGTGACTGTTCTCACCGAGCAGAACGCCGCCAGAGAGGCGCGCCTAACCACGGTGGAAGCGCAGAACGCCGTCCTCCTCGAAGACAACGCCGCCAAGGACGTTCGGTTGACCGCCGTCGAGGCCCAGAACGCCGCCAAAGATGCCCGCATCGCGTCCCTGGAGAATGAACTGGCTGCAACTAAGCAATCCCTCGCTGCACGCCTGGCCGCCCTCGAAGCCAAGCTCGCCAAGTAGCACGGGGCTGCGACCGCTTCGCCCAGTAGGACCGGTTTCCGACCGGTTCCTCTGCGCTTGGGCACCGAGCCGGGTTTAGCCGTACCCATTCCGTTGTAGGAGCGTGCTTGCACGCGATCGGCCCTCTGAATCGCGTACAAGCACGCTCCTACGGCGGACCCCGGATCACTTGCCCGACCAAGAGCAAAACACCGCCTCAAGTGCATGCTTACGGCCTTCAGGCCCGAGCCGCCACACCCGTACGGCAATACCCACCACAACCTCCTTGATTTCCCCCCGGGGCCTGTCCAACACTGGACCTACCTCCATACCCTTCCGCTTCCATGAAAAACCGCCTACTCCTCCTCGCGGCTCTTCTCGCCGCTCCCGTCCTCCACGCAGCCCTGCCCGATGCCGTGCCCTACCAGGGCCGCCTCGCCGCCAACGGCACCACCTACACCGGCACCGGTTACTTCAAGTTCGCCGTATACCAGCAGATGCCGGCCTTCCCGGGCTCCGCCTCGCTGCTCTGGACCAATACCACCGGCGCCACCACCGGCTCTCCTGCCGAACCGGCCACCGCCGTCGCTTGGACCGTCTCCAACGGACTGTTCGCCCTGGGCTTGGGCGACTCCATTACCAACATGGAGCCGCTGCCCGCCTCACTGGCGCCGGCCAACGGCCAGCGCACCTACGTGCGGGTGTGGTTTAGCACCACCGGTGCCGCCGGCTCCTTCCAAACCCTTTCACCCGACACCGAGCTGCGCAGCGTGCCCTTCGCGCGCGAAGCCGGCAGCGTGGCCGGCATCAGCGCCGCCAACGTCCCCCAGCTCAACACCGCCAATACCTTTAACAACGTGAGTGGCCTGACAGTAAAAGGCGATCAGCCGACTTGGGATGCTGGCACCTTCCAATATGTACCGGCTAATGGTACAATTGTTACCAACAACTCCGATAGCCGGATGGAGTTCATCCCCGGTCTCGCCGCCTTCCGCTCCGGTTACACGACCAATTCCACGCAGTGGGATGCAGCACATATCGGACTCTTTTCAACAGCCTTTGGATTTGGCACCACTGCCAGCGGCGAGGCATCCACCGCCATGGGCGGTTCAACCAAGGCCGAAGGCGTCTTTTCTACTGCGATGGGCTACAACAACACCGCCAGCGGAGAGTCCTCGACCTCCATGGGGTACCAAACCAACGCCAGCGGCCTACGCTCCACCGCCATGGGTAGCGACACCATAGCCAGCGGTAACAGCTCCACCGCCATGGGTACCGGCACCAAAGCCATCGGCTACGGATCCACCGCCATGGGTGTCGGCACCACAGCCAACGTCTACTACTCCACCGCCATGGGCCGAGAAACCAACGCCAATGGAGAATCCTCGACGGCCATGGGGTTTAGCACCACCGCCAGCGGCGATAATTCCACCGCAATGGGTGCCTCAACTAAAGCCCAAGCCGATTACTCCACCGCCATGGGCTACCGCTCCACTGCTAGCGGTCAGTTTTCCACCGCCATGGGCAGCTTCACCATCGCCAGCGGTCAGTTTTCCACCGCCATGGGCAGCTCCACCATCGCCAGCGGTGAAAAATCCACTGCAATGGGCAACTTCACCACCGCCAGCGGTGTGCTCTCCACCGCCTTGGGTGAGAGTACCACCGCCAGCGGCGACTTCTCCACCGCCTTGGGCTACCGGACAACCGCCAGCGGTGTGATCTCGACCGCCATGGGCTCGGGAACCATCGCCCCCTCTTATGCCGAAACCGTCATCGGCCAGTACAACACCCGCTATCCCGCGACCGGCGTCACTTCTTGGTTCGTGGGCGACCGCCTCTTCGTCGCCGGCAACGGCACCTCCGACTCCGCCCGCGCCGACGCCTTCACGGTGTACAAAAACGGCGACACCGTAATCGCCGGCAACGCCTACGCCAAATCCATCACACCCACCTCCGACCGCAACGCCAAGACCGATATCGTCCCTGCCGATACAGCTGCCGTCTTGGCCGGTGTTGTCTCCCTGCCCATCGCCACCTGGCGCTTCAAGGAGGAGACGGCCACCCACCTCGGGCCCATGGCGCAGGACTTCGCCGCCGCCTTCCACCTCGGCAACACCGACAAGGGTATCGCCACCGTCGATGCCGACGGCGTCGCCTTGGCCTCCATCCAGGAGCTCAACAAACGCGTGACTGCTCTCACCGAGCAGAACGCCGCCAAGGACGCGAAAATCTCCGCCCTCGAAGCCCGTCTGGCCTCCATCGAAGCCAAGCTCGGCAAGTAGGACCGGTCTTTGACCGGTTCATCCGGGGAACCAAGGGCGCATTGCCAGACTGAGAGCCGGCGAAGCGCCCCGGGTCCAGTCGGAGACTGGACCTACCCCGGAAATCGGGCCAAGTAGGACCGGTCTGCGACCGGTTCCCCTGCGGAGAGTCGCTTACCAAGCGGCTATCCGCGCTCCGGTTCCTCGCCCATCGTCCATCGCTCCTCCCCCATAACCGATAACCCATCACCAATCCCCCGTCCCCCCCCCCAACACCCAAGGTCCGGTCCGAGACCGGACCTACTCCGAATCATGAAAACACACATCCTCCTCGCGGCCTTCCTCGCCCCCGCGGCCTCGTTCGCCCAAGTCACCCAATTGGCCACCCCGGCCACCGTCTCCGGCGGCCACTCCACCAGCGCCAACTACACGCTCGATAGCGCCATCGACCCGATGGCCTCCGCCCCGTCCTCCAGCGCCTCCTACACCAGCCGCCCCGGCTTTGTGGGCCAGCTCTACGAGGTGACGGCGCTGACGCTCACCGCCGTGCCCTCCACCACCGTCAATGAATCTGGCACCACCCAGGTGGCCGCCGGCGCCACCCTCGACGACGGCTCCCTGCTCGTGCCCGATCCCCAGCAAGTGAAATGGGCCGTGGTCAGCGGCCCGGTCACCAGCATCGCCGCCGATGGCACCGCCACCGCCGGCACTGTTGCAGCCGATACCCCTGCCACCGTCAGCGGCACCTACCTGGGCAAGACCAGCCAACTCGTACTCACTGTGCGCAATGTGCCCACCGACGACTTCGCCAGTTGGCAGGTGGACAACTTCGGCGCCGGCGCTGCCAACAACCCACTAGCCGCCGCGACCGCCGATCCCGATAACGACGGCCAGGCAAACCTGATGGAGTTCCTGGGCGGTACCAACCCCAACCTCGCCGCCTCGGTCTTCGCGGTGCGCGTGGAAAACGTGGTCGGGCAGCCCACCCGCAAGGCGGTCGTATTCGGCCAGGTTACCACCGGCCGCACCTATCGCGTGCTGGCCAGCACCGACCTCACTGCGGCGAGCTGGACGGACATCTCCGGCCCGCTCACCGGCACCAGCGGCACTGTTACGTTCACCGACACCGCCGCCACCGGCGCGAGGAAGTTCTACCGCGTGCAGATTTCGAAGCCGTGAAGTAGGAGTGGCGGCTCGTTCCCGACCCTGCGGGAACGAGCCTTGGGGGGCCGTTGTAGGAGCGTGCTTGCACGCGATTTTGAGCGCGGTTCGCGTGCAAGCACGCTCCTACCAAACAATGATTACGGCTCCGATGTGCCTATCCCACTCAGAGCGGGCGCAGGTCCTCGGGGCGGCCGCAGTCGCGCCACTTGGCCCCGTCTACACGGTGGGCGAAGATCGCCTCACCGGCCCCGGCCAGTCGCAGATAACAGGCGACGATGGGGAACACGCCCGACTCCATCATCTTCCCGAAAATCGCCGGCGATACCATCTGGATACCGCAGAAGCCCAGGGGAACCACTTCCCCCTGCGGAGGGCGCACAAAGGTGTCTCCCGTGGTGGCGGAGTGGCGACCCACGAGGCGGTTGGCGGAGTCGAAATACAGGGGCCGCGTGGTGGTTCGGGGCAGGGCGGCCAGCGTGGCGAGGGCGCCGCTGTGGCGGTGGGCGGCGGCGAGTGCTCGCAGGTCGATGTCGCTGAGAACGTCTACGTTGTGCACGAAGAAGGGCAGGCCATCGTCGAAAAACCAGGCGGCCTCCTTGAGGCCGCCGCCGGTATCCAGCAACTCGGGCTCGGGGGAGTACTCGATGCGGCGCAGCCCGAAGCGGCCGTGTTTCTCGATGAAGGCGGGGATCTGCTCTCCGTGGTGATGGAGGTTGATGATGGCGTCGCTGACTCCGGCCGCAGCGAGGCGGCGCAGGGTGAGCTCCAACAGGGTGACGCCGCCCACCTCCACCAAGGCCTTGGGGCGGGTGTCGGTGAGAGGCTTGAGCCGGGTGCCGAGCCCGGCGGCGAAGATCATCGCTTTCATGGGGACGTAGGGGAGTTGTGGGAAAAGCGGGCCGTACGCTAGGCGGAAGCGGCAGCAGGGCGGGCTAGCGGCCGGTTTTCACGTTTTTATGGGCCAGAGGGGGGCTTCGCGGTGCTGCACCTCTACGGTCACCCCTCCGCGGGTACGGAGTTGGCGGGCGAGTTCCTCCACGCAGTACACGCTGCGGTGCTGGCCGCCAGTGCAGCCGAAGGCGACGGAGAGGTGGGTGAAGTTGCGTTTCTGGTAGGCCTGCAGCGCCGGTTCCAGCAGCAGCAGAACCTGGGTGACAAAGCGGCCGACCTCATCGTGGCCGCGCAGCCACTCGCCCACCTCGGGGTCGCGGCCGGTGAGGGGGGTGAAGCGGGCCTCGCGGCCGGGATTGGGGAGGGAGCGGCAGTCGAAGACAAAGCCGCCCCCGTGGCCGGACTCGTCGTGGGGGTATCCGCGTTTGTAGGAGAAGCTGGTGAGGGCCACGGAGAGCGTGAGCGGCACCTGGGCGATCTCGCGCAGGCGGGTGGAGCGCACGATCTGCTGGAGGGCGGCGGAGAGCTCGGGCAGGGCCACGGGCAGGTCTCCCTGCTGGAGCAGGTGCTCGAGGTTGCGGATCGCGTACGGCACGCTCTGGAGGAAGTGGGTCTTGCGCTCGTAGAATCCACGGAAACCGTACGCACCCATCGCCTGCATGAGGCGGATGAGCGAGAAGCCGCGGAAAAACTGCTCGAAACGGCGCGGCTCGATCTCGGTGAGGGCGGAGGCGGCGGTTAGGTAGACCTGCTTGAGGTGGTCGCGGAAGGCGAAGGGGAGGTTGGCCTTGGCGTCGAGCAGCAGCGAGGCGAGGTCGTAGTGGAGCGCACCGCGGCGGCCGCCCTGGTAGTCGATGTACCAGGGCTGGCCGTCGCGCACCATGATGTTGCGCGACTGAAAATCGCGGTAGAGGAAGTGGTCCTGGCCGGCCTCAAGGAGGAAGGTGCAGAGGGTGTCGAAGTCGTTCTCCAGCGCCTGTTCGTGGTAGGGGACCTGGGCGAGCTTGAGGAAGTAGTACTTGAAGTAGTTGAGATCCCACATCATCGAGCGCCGGTCGAAGGCCCCGCGCGGGTAGCACAGGCTGTAGTCGAGGCCGCGGGCGGCCTTGATCTGGAGCAGGGGGAGCTGGCGCACGGCCTGTTCGTAGAGGGCGGCCACGGCCGGGGGCACTTCGGCGGACTGGCCGCGCTCGCGTTGGAGAAACTCGAAGAGGGTGGTGTCGCCAAGATCCTCCTCCAGGTACACGCCGCAGGGGCGGTCGTCGGCGTAGATTTCGGGGACGAGCAGGCGTTGGGAGCGGAAGTGGCGCGAGAAGCTGATGAAGGCGGCGTTCTCGCCCAGGTCGGGGTTTTCCACGCCGATCGCGGTGCGGCCGGAGGCATCGCGCAGGCGGTAGAGTTTGCGGTCGGAGCCGTGGGCGCGGAGCTCCTCAATGGCGGAGGGGGCGGCGCCGAAGCGGGCGGTGAACAGTTCGATGAGGCGAGGGTGCATGCGGCGAAGGGGGCGCACAGTGAGCGCTGGAAGCAGAAGAGTGAAGGCGGAAGCGGAGAGGAAGGCAGAATGGAGAAGGCAAAAGGCGAAAGTAAGAGGGAGCTGGCGACGGCGGGCCGGGGGCCGCCTATCGATCAGATCGGCCAGATCGGGCCGATCTGACCGAGAAAATCCAAAGTGCTCGCCGGAGCCGCCCACCGGGCACAAAAAAGCCGGCGGCGACTCGGGGTCGCGGCCGGCTTAGAAAATAGGATATGCGGTGAGCGAGGGTGGGCGGCGAAGCTCAGCCCTTGATCCAGGCTTGCCCGGCGGGGAGCACTTCGCGGCCGGCCAGATCATTGAGAATGATACGCGCCATCATGTACCAGGCGGCGAAGGCGCAGGTCATCAGCTCGTAGCCGGCTATCTTGGTGACGGTGGGCGCGAGCTCCTCGGGGCAGAAGTGCGCGACATCGAGCAGGATGAAGCCAACCAGCAGCAGGGTGAAGGTGATAGCCATGGCACCGTGGACACGCAGGGAGCCCAGCCAGAGGATCACGGTGAAGAGGGTCCAGGCGACGAGGTACCAACCCACATCGGTGTGCGAGGCCTTGAAGATCCCGAAATTGTTGCCGAGCAGCATCAGGGCGAGGCTGATCCAGAAGGCGCCGTAAGCGGTGAAGGCGCAGTAGCCGAAGTTGTTGCCCGCGGCTTTTTCCTGGAAGCCGGCGATGAGTTGGGCGAGGCCGCCGAAGATCAGGCCCAGCCAGACCACGGGGCCTACGCCTGCCCAGCCCACGTTGTGGAACTGGAGGACCAGGGTGGTGAGGCCGAAGCCGGCGAGGCCGACGACAGCGGGATTACCTTGTTTGGGGGAGGAGACGGTGGGACTGCTCATGGGAAGTTGGGAAGTGGGCACAAAGGGTCGACCTTGCCGGGAGTCGCAGGGGCTTGTCGAGCCGGGAAAAGAGCGGTGTTTCCAACCGGCCGAAGCCCAATTTCGGTGCCGGCCCCGCGGAACCTTGCCAATGCGTCGCCGTGGAGAAAACGCTTCGCTAGGCTTTCGACGGCGCTTTGCGTGCGAGCGAAGTGGCGCGAGGGGGGGGGCGGAGCGGGACGCCTGGCTGCATCGCTTCGCCTTGCCGCTGCGAATACCCACCGCTCACACCCACGACACCCAGGCGACGCCGAGGAGCAGGGTGAGAACCGCGATGGGCGTACCGGCTTTCAGATACTCGACAAAACTCAGCTGCACGCCGCGGCGCCGCGCAATCTCGGCGACGATGAGATTGGCCACCGAACCCAGCAGGGTGAGGTTGCCGGCCAGGGTGGTGGCCATAGCGAGGGTGAGCCAGGCGTGGTGCGGATCGGTCAGCCCGGGCACGATGGGGCGGAAGAGCATCACTGCGGGGACATTGGATACCAGGTTGCTCAGCACCAGCGCCACTGCGGTGAGCGGGGCGGCGCCGCCGTTGGCATAGGGGCGCAGCAGTTCGAAGAGGCGCGCCCCCAGCCCGCTGTGTTGGATCGCGCCGGTGACGACGAAGAGTCCGCAGAAGAACACCAGCAGCGACCAGTCGATCTCCTGGAACACCTTCTCGGGCTCCATGCGCCGGGTGATCAGCAGCAGGGCAGCGGCCCCGGCGGCGGCCAGCGGCACGGGCGCACCGGCCACTAGGGCGATGAGCATCAGAACGGTGGCGACGATGGATTTGCGCAGCAGCGGGCGGTAGTGCTGCGGCGGGAGTTCGTAGACATGGGTGAAGATCTCGGTGCGGAACTCGCTCCGGTACACCAGCACGATCACCGCCCAGCCGATACCGAGCCCGAGCAGGGCAATCGGGCCGAGGGCGCGAGTGAACTCCACGAAGCCGATTCCGGAGGAGATGCCCACCAGCATGTTCTGCGGGTTGCCTGTAATGGTGGCCACCGAGCCGATGTTGGCCGCCGTGACCAGTCCCACGAGGTAGGGCAGCGGGTTGCGCTTGAGGGTGAGGTCGAGCACCAGCGGGGTGAATACCAGCACGATGGTGTCGTTGAGGAAGATCGCCGAGAGGGTGCCGGAGACGAACACGATCAGCGCCAGCAGGCGGCGCGGGGTGCGGGCCAGGCGCACGACGTGGGAGTTGACCAGGTGGAAGAAGCCGGCGATGCGCAGGTTGACGTTGAGTATCATCATCCCGAAGAGCAGCAGGATGGTGTTCCAGTCCACGGCTCGGTAGGCGGTATCCAGCGGGATGAAACCCAGTGCGATCAGGAGCACCGCGCCCACCAGCGCGATGGTGGCGCGGTTCATCTTGAGCGCCGGGTAGCGGCCGAGCGCCACGCCCACCAGTGTGATCGCGGCAAGCACGGCTACGGCGAGTTGTGTCCAGTTCATCGGGCGGCCACGTTGCGGCCCGGCGCAGGCGTGGGCAAACCGGCAAACGCGTAAAGCTGAATCGCTGCGCGCTTCAGCTACGGCGGAAAAGGAATGGAGGAAGGCTGAATCGCTCCGCGCTTCAGATACGGGGAAGAGGCGGGGGGCCGAAACCCTTCGCGCATCCGCGCCGTGGGGGCGGGGCCTCCCGGTGTTGGCGGTCAAGGTAGGCGCGCGGCGTCCGATAGAGGAAGTCTGCGCCCATGAAAGAAATCGAGATTACCGACATCCCGCTCCTCACGCCCGGCGAACAGTCGCTGCTCGATCTGCACAGTGTGGTGAACGTACTCAATGTTCTGCGCTGCGAACTCGCCGTACTCGGCCTGCTCGCCGCCGACAACGACGACTATTTCCACGAGGGGCAGGCGGTGTGCGAGGCGCTGCTGCGATCCCTCCACGATCCCTCGGCGGCGCTGCTTGAGGCGGCCAGGATCGGCAAGTACGAACAGGTGGTCTTCACCGAACTCGCGGCCAAGTTGGTCGCCCCGCCCGCCCAGCCCGACGCCGGGGAGCTAGCCAAGGCCATGGCGAACCTGCACGCGGTATTCACCATCCTCAAACTGCGGGCACATGAAATTCTCGCTCGGGCGGCCGCGCCCGACCGCTGGGAATCCTTCAACCTTACCGCGCTGCGGGCCGACTTCGTAGCGGTGTTCTCGGCTATCGAGAAGCACAGCAGGGGCCGCTTCCGCATCCTCTACAACGCCGCCCGCAAGGAGGAGAAGGACTACTACGTTGACTTCAAACTGGAGACGGCCGGAGGCGCGCCCCTGGCGATGCCGGCGGCGTTCACCGATGTGATGCGCGACCTCATCGCCAACGCCCGCAAGTACACCCCGCCAGGAGGCTCCATCGTGGCCGCGCTCTATGAGGATGCCGCCGCGCTGCGCTTCGTGGTGGCCGACACCGGCCGCGGTATCCCGGAACAGGAACTATTGCAGGTGATGGAGTTCGGCAAACGCGCCTCCAACGTGGCCGATGTGCGCACGTTGGGCGGGGGCTTCGGGCTCACAAAGGCATTTCTGGTGACAAAGCGCTTCGGCGGCCGGTTCTGGATCGCATCGGAGTTGGGCAAGGGCACGCGCATCCGTATCACGATCCCGCTCCCCAGTGCCCCGCCGTGCCCCGGGGAGCGCTAGCCGGCGCCGGAGGGGCCGTAGTACTCGCGTACCCACTCCACGAGCTGCCGCAGGCCGTCCTCCAGGGCGGTCTTCGGAGCGTAGCCCACGGCCGCCTGGATACGCGTGAGGTCGGCGCAGGTCTCGGGCATCTCGGTGGGCTGGGGAGGGTGCAGCTCTACGACGGCCTTCCGGCCCAGGAGCGACTCCAACATCTGGACAAACTGGAGCATCTCCACCGGGCGGTGGTGACCGATGTTGAAGACATCGTAGGGCGGGCGGGGGGCGCCGAGGGCAGAGGGCCGGGCGTCGAGGGCCGCGCCCGCGGATGCGGGGGGGGCGCCGGGCGGCGGCGCCGGCGGCGGTGAGAGTGTGAGCCTAAGGATACCATCGACGATGTCGTCGATGTAGGTGAAGTCGCGGCGGTACTTGCCGTGGTTCCACAGCTTGATCGTCTCGCCTGCGAGGATGGCGCGTGCGAAGAGCACGGGGGTCATGTCCGGGCGTCCCCATGGACCGTAGACGGTGAAGAAGCGCAGGCCGGTGCAGCGCAGGCCGTGGGTGTGAGCGTAGCTGTAGGCCATGTGCTCGTTGGCTCGCTTGGTGGCGGCGTAGAAGGAGAGGGGCTCGCTTACCGCATCCTCGCGGAAGGGGGCGGGCACGCCGGCACCGTACACGCTGGAGGAGGAGGCGAAGACAAGGTGCTTGGGCGGGTGGCGGCGGGCGGCCTCGAGGATGTTGGCGAAGCCCACGAGGTTGCTTTGCACATACGCCTCGGGGTGGGTGAGGCTGTAGCGCACCCCCGCCTGGGCCCCGAGGTGGATGATGTAGTCGGGCTTGAAGCCGGCCACGAGAGCGTGCAGCGAGGGGGAGTCGGCGAAGTCGCCGCGCACAAAGCGGAAGCCCTCGCGGCCTTCGAGGCGGCCAAGGCGTGCCTGCTTGAGCGCTACGGAGTAGTAGTCGTTGAGATTGTCGATCCCCAATACTTCAGCACGGCCGGGCTGGGCCAGCAGTCGCTGGCAGACGTGGGAGCCGACGAAGCCGGCGGCACCGGTGACGAGGATCTTCATTGGGACCGGTCTAGGGCAAGGGCCGGCGAGGGGCTAGAAAAAAGCCGGCGAAAGGGGGCGAGCGCACGGTTGCGCTTCCAGTGGAATCCATATCGTGGGTTCCCGGGGTCGCGTTCACCGGACCCCTTCCCCCCACGATAGCCCACTCTGTTCCCGTGCCTGTATGATCATCAAAGCCTATCTCAAACCGCACTGTGGTTGGAGCAGCGGGGTCCGCGCGATCTTGCGCAAGTACGACCTCGCCTTTGAGGACTTCGACATTTTCAACAACCCCGACCTCTATGCCGAGATGGCGCGCAAGTCGGGACAGCCGCTCTCACCCTGTGTCGAAATTGATGGCGTGATGCTCGCTGACGTAAGCGGCGAGGAGGTCGAGAACTACCTGCTCGCCCGAAACTTGGTGCACCCGAACTCGAACTCCCCCGAGGCCCCCATCGACACTGGCTGCACCTCCGGGGTTGACCAGTCCCGGCTCTCCGGCGAGCCGATACGCTTCTTCTAACCCCAAGCCTGACCGCAGCCGATACCGGAGTCGCCGCGCGCTAGCCAAAGCCGTGGACCCCGGGCTCACTCAGGCCTCCCCCAAATGCACCGCGGGGAGGATTCGCACCACGCGCGGCCCGCTTTGAGCTGTGTAAAACGGCCGGCCGCGTACCGGTCTCGAAAAATCCGGGCCTTCCCGTGTGTTTTTTGGTGACTCTATTTGCCCGGGTCTTCCAGATTCGTTTCCCGTCTCTCTCTCCGCCCACCACTACAGGAATGAGCAACAGCACCAACCGCCCCGGCCAGCTCGGCCTCCCTGCCAAACAGGGTCTCTACGATCCTTTCTTTGAGCACGACGCCTGCGGCGTCGGCTTCGTAGTGGACATAAAAGGGCGCAAGTCGCACCGAATCGTCGAGCAGGCCATCCAAGTGCTGGTCAACCTCGACCACCGCGGCGCGGCCGGCAGCGAGCCCAACACTGGCGACGGCGCCGGTATCCTCCTCCAGGTGCCCCACGCCTTCTTCGTGGCCGCCTGCAAAAAGGCGCGCATCCAACTGCCCGCCGCCGGCGAATACGGCGTGGGCATGGTGTTCCTGCCCAAGAACGTCACCAAGCGCCGCCGCCTCGAGGAGAAGTTCGAGGCCATCATCCAGTCCGAGGGACAGACCGTCCTGGGCTGGCGCACGGTGCCCACCAACAACGCCGCCCTGGGCGAGACCGCCAAGGCCAGCGAGCCCTGTATCCGCCAGGTATTCATCGGCCGCGCTGCCGACCTGCCCGCCGGCGACCTCGCCTTCGAGCGCAAGCTGTATGTGATCCGTAAGCGCGCGCACTCCGAGATCCGCAACACCACCCTCGATGGCGCCGAGTACTGGTACCTGCCCAGCCTCTCCTGCCGCACCATCGTCTACAAGGGCATGCTGCTCACCCTGCAGCTCAAGGACTATTTCCCCGACCTCACCGACCCGTCGATGGAGTCGGCGCTGGCCTTGGTGCACTCGCGCTTCTCGACCAACACCTTCCCGAGCTGGAACCGCGCACACCCGTACCGCTTCCTCGCGCACAACGGCGAGATCAACACCCTGCGCGGCAACATCAACTGGATGCACGCCCGCGAGGCCCTGTTTATCTCCGACGCCTTCGGCGATGACATCAAGAAGATCCTGCCGATCATCGACCCCAACGGCTCCGACTCGGCGATGTTCGACAACACGCTGGAGCTGCTCGTGCTCGCCGGCCGCCCCATCGCCCACGCCGCGATGATGATGATCCCCGAGCCCTGGTCCCTGCACGAGACCATGGACGACGCCCGCAAGGCCTTCTACCAGTACCACTCCTGCCTGATGGAGCCGTGGGACGGTCCCGCCTGTATCGCCTTCACGGATGGCAAGCAGATGGGCGCCGTGCTCGACCGCAACGGCCTGCGCCCCTCGCGCTCCTACGTGACCAAGGACGACCTGGTCATCATGGCCTCCGAGGCCGGAGTGCTCGACATAGATCCGGCCAACATCCTCCAGAAGGGCCGCCTGCAACCCGGCCGCATGTTCCTGGTCGACACCGAGCTGGGCCGCATCATCGAGGACGAGGAGATCAAGTCCAAGTTCTCCAACGAGCGCCCGTATCGCCAGTGGCTCGACGAGAACCTCGTCAAGCTCGAGGATCTGCCCGCAGCCCCCGAGATTCCGCTGCCCGACCACGAGACTCTCCTGCAGCGCCAGATCGCCTTCGGCTACACCAACGAGGACGAGCGCCTCCTGATCACCCCCATGGCCCGCGACGGCGTGGAGGCCACAGGTGCGATGGGCAACGACGCCGCCCTCGCAGTGCTCTCCAACAAGCCGCGCCCGCTCTACGACTACTTCAAGCAGCTCTTCGCGCAGGTAACGAATCCGCCGATCGACTGTATCCGCGAGGAGATCATCACCTCCGCCGAGACCCGCCTCGGCTCCGAGGGCAACCTGCTGCAGCCCTCGCCCACCTCGTGTCGCCGCGTGGAGCTCAAGTGGCCGGTGCTCACCAACGAGGAGTTCGCCAAGGTGCGCCGCATGGAGCTGCCCGGCCTCAAGGTCGGCTCGCTGCCCACCCTCTTCCGCACCACCCGCGGTGAGCAGGGCCTGCGCAAGTCCGTAGAGGAGCTCTGCCTGATGGCCCGCCGCATGATCGAGGAGGAGGAGGTCAGTGTGCTCATCCTCAGCGACCGCGGCGTGAACAAGGATTTCGCGCCCATCCCGGCGCTGCTGGCCGTGTCCGGCCTGCACCATTACCTCATCCGCGAGGGCCTGCGCACCCGAGTGAGCATCGTGCTGGAGACCGGCGAGGCCCGCGAGGTGCACCACTTCGCCCTGCTCATCGGCTACGGCTGCTCGGCGATCAACCCGTATGTGGCTTTCGAGACCATCGACGACATGATCCGCGAGGGTCTGCTGGCGGGCATCGACCACAAGACCGCCTGCAAGAACTTCGTGAAGGCCGCCTCCAAGGGCGTGATCAAGGTCGCCTCCAAGATGGGCATCTCCGCCATCCAGAGCTACCGGGGCGCCCAGGTCTTCGAGGCCGTGGGTATCCGCCAGGATGTCATCGACCAGTACTTCACCTGGACCCCCTCCCGCGTGGGCGGCATCGGCCTGCGCACCATCGCCCAGGAGGTGCTCATGCGCCACCGCGCCGCCTTCCCCGAGCGCTCTGTAAACGGCCATGTCCTCCCCGAGGGCGGCCAGTACAAGTGGCGCGACGACGGCGAGTATCATCTCTTCAACCCCGAGACCATCCACCGCCTCCAGAAGGCGGTGCGCACCGGCAGCTATTCGGTGTTCAAGGACTACTCGGGCCTGATCAACGACCAGACCAAGAACCTCTGCACGCTGCGCGGCCTGCTCGATTTCAAGGCCGGCAACGACTCGATTCCGATCGAGGAGGTCGAGTCCCTCGACGCCATTCTCAAGCGCTTCAAGACCGGCGCCATGTCCTACGGCTCCATCTCGAAGGAAGCCCACGAGACCATGGCCGTCGCCATGAACCGCGTAGGCGGCAAGTCCAACACGGGCGAAGGCGGCGAGGATCCCTCGCGCTTCGTCCCGCTGGCCAACGGCGACTCGATGAACTCCGCCATCAAGCAGGTCGCTTCCGGCCGCTTCGGCGTCACCAGCGAGTACCTCGTCAACGCCCGCGAGATCCAGATCAAGATGGCACAGGGCGCCAAGCCCGGTGAAGGCGGCCAGTTGCCCGGCACCAAGGTGTATCCGTGGGTTGCCAAGACCCGCCTCACCACCGCCGGCGTGGGCCTCATCTCCCCGCCGCCCCATCACGACATCTACTCCATCGAGGATCTCGCCGAGCTCATCCACGATCTCAAGAACGCCAACCGCCGCGCCCGCATCAGCGTGAAGCTCGTCGCCGAAGTCGGCGTGGGCACCATCGCAGCGGGCGTAGCCAAGGCGCATGCCGATGTCGTGCTCATCTCCGGACACGACGGCGGCACCGGCGCCTCGCCGCAGACCTCCATCAAGCACGCCGGCCTGCCCTGGGAGCTCGGCCTCGCCGAGACCCACCAGACCCTGGTGCTCAACAACCTGCGCTCCCGCATCGCTGTCGAGACCGACGGCCAGCTCAAGACCGGCCGCGATGTCGTAATCGCCGCCCTGCTGGGCGCCGAGGAGTTCGGCTTCGCCACCGCTCCGCTGGTGAGCATGGGCTGCATCATGATGCGCGTCTGCCATCTGAATACCTGCCCGGTTGGCGTAGCCACCCAGGATCCGAAGCTGCGCGACAAGTTCACCGGCAAGCCCGAGCACGTAGTGGCTTTCATGCGCTTCATCGCGCAGGAAGTTCGCGAACTCATGGCCCAGCTCGGCTTCCGCACCATCGAGGAGATGGTAGGACGTACCGACCGCCTCGAGGCCCGCAAGGCCATCGACCACTGGAAGGCCAAGGGTCTCGACTTCTCGAGCATCCTCTACCAACCCGAGGCCGGCCCCGAGGTGGGTCGCTTCTGCCGCTCCACCCAGGACCACGGCCTCGACAAGTCCCTCGACCTCACCCAGCTCCTCCCGCTGTGCCAACCGGCCATCGAGCGGGGCGAGAAGGTTGTAGCCGAATTGGCGATTCGCAATGTCCACCGCGTGGTGGGCACCATCACCGGCAGCGAGGTCACCCGCAAGTACGGCGCCGCCGGGCTCCCGGCCGATACCATCCAGATCAAGTTCAAGGGCTCCGCGGGCCAGAGCTTCGGTGCCTTCGTGCCGAAGGGCATGACCTTCACCCTCGAGGGCGAAGCCAACGACTACGTCGGCAAGGGCCTCTCGGGCGGCAAGCTCATCGTATTCCCGCCGGCCGGCTCCACCTTCGCCGCCGAAGACAACATCATCGTGGGCAACGTGGGCCTTTACGGCGCCACCTCCGGCGAGGTGTACATCCGCGGCATGGCGGGCGAGCGCTTCGGTGTGCGCAACTCGGGCGTGAGCGCCGTAGTTGAAGGCGTGGGCGACCATGGTTGCGAATACATGACGGGCGGGCGAGTCGTCGTCCTCGGCCAGACTGGACGCAACTTCGCGGCCGGCATGTCGGGCGGCGTCGCCTATGTGCTCGACGTGGCTGGCGACTTCGCCAAGCGCGTGAACCTCCAGATGGTCGGTCTCGACAAGGTCACCAAGCCCGCCGAGCTCGCCGAGCTTCGCGCCCTCATCGAGAAGCACGCCCAGCTCACCGGCAGCGCCCGCGCCCAGCAGGTGCTCGCCGCTTGGGAGACCACGGCGGCCCAGTTCGTCAAGGTCATGCCCAAGGACTACCAGCGCATGCTCGCCTGTATCGAGCGTGCGCAGGGCCAGGGGCTCACCGGCGACGAGGCCATCATGGCCGCGTTCGAAGAAAATGCCCGCGACCTCTCCCGCGTAGGCGGCAACTAACGGAAAAGGCTGAAGGGCTGAATACTGAAGAGCCGAAAGGCTTCAGGTTTCGCCCTTCGGCCACACTTCCACCACAGATCTTCAGACTTTCTGGTTCAGTTTTTCAGCCTCAGCCTCCCTTCCTCCACCATGGGCAAGCCAACCGGTTTCATCGAGTACCTGCGCGAAATTCCCGTCGACCGTCCGCCGCTTGAGCGCGTCGGCGATTGGAAGGAATTCCACCTCCACATGGAGGAGAAGAAGCTCCGCAACCAGGGAGCGCGCTGCATGGATTGCGGCATCCCCTTCTGCCATACCGGCAAGCTCATCAGCGGCATGGCGGCCGGCTGCCCGGTCCACAACCTCATCCCCGAGTGGAACGATCTGGTGTTCCGCGGCCACTGGCATGAGGCGCTCCTGCGCCTGCACCGCACCAACAACTTCCCCGAGTTCACCGGCCGCGTGTGCCCCGCCCCCTGCGAAGGCTCGTGCACGCTGGGCATCATCAGCCCCCCGGTCACCATCAAGAACATCGAGTGCGCGATCATCGACAAGGGCTGGGACGAGGGCTGGGTGCTGCCCACTCCTCCCACAGTGCGCACCGGCAAGAAGGTCGCCGTGATCGGCTCCGGCCCCGCCGGCCTCGCCGCCGCGGCCCAGCTCAACCGCGCCGGCCACACCGTGACCGTATTCGAACGCGCCGACCGCCCCGGCGGTCTCCTCATGTACGGTATCCCGAACATGAAGCTCGATAAGCAGGAAGTGCTGCTGCGCCGTGTCCAGCTCCTGGAGCAGGAAGGCGTGAAGTTCATCTGCAACGCCAACGTGGGCGACAACGTGGAGCCCCAGATTTTCCGCAAGGAGTTCGACGCCACCGTTTTGTGCACCGGCGCCACCCAGCCGCGCGACCTGCCCATCGAAGGCCGCTCGCTCAAGGGCGTGCACTTCGCCATGGAGTACCTCACGGCCAACACCAAGGCCCTCCTCGCCGGCAATCCCGCCACGTCGGCGATCAGCGCCGCCGGCAAGCATGTAGTGGTTATCGGCGGTGGTGACACCGGCACCGACTGCGTGGGCTCCTCAATCCGTCAGGGCTGCGCCAGCGTGGTGCAGATCGAGATCCTGCCCAAGACCCCGCTGGAGCGCCAGGCCGACAATCCCTGGCCCGAGTGGCCCAAGACCTTGAAGGTCGACTACGGCCAGGAAGAGGCCGCCGCCAAGTACGGCGCCGACCCGCGCGTCTATCTCACCACGGTGAAGAAGTTTGTAGGCGACGAGAACGGCGCCCTCAAGGAACTCGTCACCGTGCAGATCAAGTGGGAGAAAAACGACAAGGGGCAGTTCATCCCGCAGGAGCAGCCCGGCACCGAGAAGACTCTGCCCGCGCAGCTCGTTCTTCTCGCCATGGGTTTCATGGGACCCGAGCAGGCCCTCCTTAAAGAGCTCACCGTCGAGACCGACCCGCGCTCCAACATCAAGGCTGAGCACGGGAAGTTCACTACCAGCCTGAAGGGCGTCTTTGCCGCCGGTGATTGCCGCCGTGGCCAGAGCCTGGTTGTCTGGGCCATCAATGAAGGTCGTGGCGCCGCTCGCGAGGCCGACCGTTATCTGATGGGCTCGACCGACCTGCCCTAAGTAGCGGCCTGTGGTCGGTGGATACCGACCAAGGCTCACGGATTGATTCTTTTCGACGGCCGCGGTTATCAACCGCGGCCGTTTTGTTTTTGGATGGGTGGGGCTGCTTCCCGTAACCGCGTTCGCCGCAGAAAGCGGAGCCTTCCCGTCCGGCAGGGTGCTAGCTCGGGCCTCAAGAGGCCCGACTTGAACGCCGGCGAAGAGGGCGCAGGCGGCGAGTTCTCTCAAGTCGGCGGGGCCGTCCGCCATCCGCCATGCGTGAGCGGGGCATATCAGCCCGGCCGGCAAAGCAGCGCGCAATCCATTCCTTACCTGTCCCTAATCCGGCGCCTAATCCGGTCCCAGGTTGTCTTTCCCGCTCCGAGCACCCCGCTCGCCGCTGCACAAAGTCCGACATGCCGGCATGCGTGCCGGCCTCCGCCCTGCCAGACCAGCCATGAGCGCTTCACCTCATTGCGTCGCCGCCCCATCCTGGCACACTGCACGTACCCACTTTCCTCTCGCCGTGCTCCATTCCCCTCGTTCCGCGTTCTCCCTCTGCGCGATCGCCCTCGCTACGCTAGCGCTCAATGCTTCCGCTGAGCTCTATTCCGAGTGGGCGGTGCGCACCCTCGCCACCCAGCCGGCGCAAGCAAACCCGCTCGACGATCCCGACGCCGACGGCCAGTCCAACCTCGCCGAATTCACCTTCGGCACGGATCCGCTTTCCGGCAACACTGCCGCCGGCCTGCCGCTCACGCCGCTCGCCATAAACCCCGATGGCACCACCACGGTCGAAGTCCTTCTCGCCGCGGGCCGGCCCACCGGCGTCCAGATTGATCTAGAGGTCTCCGCCGATCTCCAAACGTGGATCCGCCCCTGGTGGTCGCGCACTTCGATCGCCGCGCAGCCCGGAGTGTAAGCGCCGGGTAGGAAGTCTCCTGTTTCTGGCGGGCAGGAAGTCACCTCTTCTTGGGTCGATCTTCTTCCCTCATTGCTCAAAGAAGAGTCTTCTTCCTTGCGTGGTTTTTCTTC
>CAJCBL010000126.1 GCA_903960515.1 uncultured Verrucomicrobiota bacterium | reverse complement strand
TACTAAAGCGATGCCCGTCCGGTGTCTGTAGTAGGAGCGTGCTTGCACGCGATCTGGGCCTGAATCGCGAGCAAGCACGCTCCCACGGCGGAATGGTCACGGCTGTGCCGATAACCTCGCAGAGCCAGCGAGGCCGAGCCGAACAGAGGCCAATACCCACAGATACGCGGCCCCAAGCCAAAGCCCACTGGGCCTTGGCCGCTTACTAAAGCGATGCCCGTCCGGTATCCGCCGTAGGAGCGTGCTTGCACGCGATCCGCGCCTGAATCGCGAGCAAGCTCGCTCCTACGGCGGAATGGTCCCGGCTGGGCCGATAACCTCGCAGATCCAGCGATGCCGAGCCGAACAGAGGCCAATACCCACAGATACGCGGCCCCAAGCCAAAGCCCACTGGGTCGTGGCCGCTTACTAAAGCGATGCCCGCCCGGAGTCTGTAGTAGGAGCGTGCTTGCACGCGATCCGCGCCTGAATCGCGAGCAAGCTCGCTCCTACGGCGGAATGGTCACAGCAGGGAGCGAACACGCCGTCCGCTAACGAGCAGACGTTGATACCCGCCGCCCAACCTTGGAGCGCGGCGTGCTGCCAGCGCCCAGCCACCAAAACCCTGCCGCGCAATCGTCCCCACCCGAAGAGGCGCGCCGGTGGCATCGCCGGCCCGCACCGAAGCCGAAGTTCCTCACAATTTCAGCCCCCTCCCTTCGCAACCCTCCGGCTCCAGCGCTTGTTAGGCATTTCCCCTAGGCTCCGGCCCGCGCCAAAGGCGCCGGGAATGCCGCCCAAAAAGAATGATTTTTTCCTGTCGACTTCCGCCCTCGCCGAGCCCCTCCCCGGGGCCCCCGCATAGTAACGACGGTAGATACTACCAACCATCTACTTGCACTGATTGTGCCCAACGAATCCACAGCTCGCCGGGGCCTACATTTCGCCTGCACTTCGGGCCTCCAAAACACCCTGGAATCGGCGCAGCAAATCCAGCGTTCCGGCCCAGCCCCACCTACTGCCAACCCTGCATCCGATTAGCACTACGATACCGCCATTTCCCATGAAGATTGTGCAATGCCTCACAGGTTACTCACAACGGCCGGCAGGCGTTCCGGCACGCCTGGGTTTGGGTCTGCACCGCGCCAAAGCCGGCACAGCTCCCCCTCAACCGGGGGCGCACTTCCCCCCCCACCGATGCCAGCGGCGCTCCGCCACCGCGCCAACGGCCTGCGACATACGCGTACATCCCTGACGAACGGCTTCAGTTGCCCGCCCCCCCCCCAGCGTAACCATTCCGTAGCAGAAGCGTAGTTTGCACGCGCTTCAGAGCAAAGATCGCGTGCAAGCACTCTCCCTCGGGCAAGCACTGCCAGCGCAAGGGTGGCCACCCCAAGTGAATGGTTACGGCTATGCGTTTACGGCGAGGGCCCGACCCACTCAGCGCCGGCGCACCTCGGTATCGAGGGCTTGCGGCAGCTTTTGCGGGAAATCCAGCGTGTAGTGCAACCCCCGGCTCTCGCGGCGTTGCAGGGCGCAATCGACGATGAGTTCACCGATCACGATCAGGTTGCGCAGCTCCAGCAACTGGGGATCCACCGAGAAATGCCAGTAGTACTCGTGTACTTCCTTGCCTAGGTTGGCCAAGCGGGCGCGGGCGCGCTCAAGCCGCTTGGTCGTCCTCACTATTCCGACATAGTCCCACATCGCCCGGCGCAACTCCTCCCAACTGTGAGTGAGCACCACGCGCTCGTCGGCATTGTCGCCGCCCAGGTCCTGCCAGGCCGGGATAGCCGGCTGGGCCGGCGGCACCGCCCGCAGGTAGTCCTCGATGGCGGCGGCGGCGCGATGGGCCACCACAATGGCCTCCAGCAGGGAATTGCTCGCCAGGCGGTTGGCCCCATGCAGGCCGGTGCAGGCCACTTCGCCGCAGGCGTAAAGCCCGGGCAGTTCGGTGGCGCCGCTCAGATCGGTGGCCACCCCGCCGCAGGTGTAGTGCGCCGCCGGTACCACGGGCAGGAGATCGCGGGCCATGTTGAGCCCCACCTTCTCGCAGCCGGCAAAGATTTGGGGGAAACGCTGCCGCAGCCACGCCTCGTCCTTGTGGCGGATGTCCAACCACACATGCGGCGTGCCCGAGGTCTTCATCTCCGCGTCGATCGCGCGGGCCACGATGTCGCGCGGCGCCAGATCGGCCTGCGGATGGTAACGCGGCATGAAAGCCTCGCCGGCGAAGTTGCGCAGGATCGCGCCCTCGCCGCGCACCGCCTCGCTGATGAGGAAACGCGGCCAGCCCGCCAGCGCCCCAGCCCCGCCGGCGGTGTACAGCGTCGTCGGGTGAAACTGGATAAACTCCATGTTGCGCACCGGCACCCCGGCCCGGTAGGCCATGGCAATGCCGTCGCCGGTGGCGATGTCGGGATTGGTCGTATAGAGATACACCTGACCGGCGCCACCGGTGGCCAGCATCACCACCGGGGCGGCGACCACCACCACGCGATGATCGAGCACGTTGAGTGCGTGCAGCCCGAGCACGCGGTTGCCGCCGCCAGCCAGCGCGTCGGGGCCCACCTTGGCCGCCGTAATCACGTCGATGGCGAAGAGATGCTCGAAGAGGTCTATGCGCCCGCTCTCCGCCACCGAGCGCAGCAAAGCCTCCTCGATAGCCTTCCCGGTCATGTCCTTCACATGAAGGATACGTCGGTGGGAATGGCCGCCCTCGCGGCCGAGGTCGAACTGCCCGCCCTCCCCTCGCGAAAACTCCAGGCCGATGCCGACCAACTCGCGCACCCGCTCCGGTCCGTCGCGCACGATCTCGCGCACGGCTTGCTCGTTGCACAGCCCGTCGCCGGCCACGAGTGTATCGTGTACATGGTTGTCGAAATTGTCCTCGGCGGCCATGACCGCAGCCAGCCCTCCCTGGGCGAAATTGGTGTTCGAGTCGGCCCGGTTCTTCTTGGTGAGGATCGCCACGCGGCGGCCCGCGGCGGCGGCCTTGAGTGCGAAGCTCAGCCCGGCGATGCCGCTGCCCACCACCACAATGTCGTAGGCTGTATTCATGAGGTCACCGATGTTCGTGCCGGCCGCGCTGAGGCGTAACCATTCATTCGTAGGAGCGTGCTTGCACACGATTCGGAGCGCAGATCGCGTGCAAGCACGCTCCTACGGGAGACACTGGAAGATGAAAACCAATGCAGATCAGAGCCGTGCGAGCGCATGGCTACGGCTCAGAGCAGGATGTTGTCGATGAGCCGCACCTCATCGACCCATACGGCGATGGCCAGCAGGCTTTTGCCGGGAAGGATCTCCTTCATCGGCTCCATCGTGCAGCGGTCGACGATCTGCGCGTAGATGAGCCGGATACGGCGGCGCTCGCCCATGATGTGTGTGGTCTCGGCGATCACCCGGTCGGTGCTGCGTGTGCCGGCCTCCACCATCTTCTTGGCGTTGAAGAGGGCCTTGGAGAGCGCGGCGGCGTCCTGCCGCTGGATTGTCGAGAGAAAGCGGTTGCGCGAGCTCATCGCCAGGCCGTCGGCCTCGCGCACGGTCGGGCACACCACGATGTCCACGCAGAAGTGGAGGTCATTGACCATCTTCTTGATCACGGCCACCTGCTGGGCGTCCTTCTGGCCGAAGAAGGCGAGGTCGGGGCGCACGATGTTGAAGAGCTTGGCCACCACTGTGGTCACCCCGCGGAAATGCCCCGGCCGGGCGTGGCCGCAAAGGGGCCTGGAGATGAACTCCTCGTTGACGTAGGTGGAATACCCCTTCGGGTAGATCTCGTCGGAAGCCGGGGCGAAGACGATGTCGGCGCCGGCCTTCTCACAGGCCAACAAGTCGGCATCCAGGGTGCGCGGATAGCGGGTGAAGTCCTCGTTGGGGCCGAACTGGGTGGGGTTTACAAATATGGAGACCACCACGGTGTCGCACTGTTTGCGGGCCGCCTCGATGAGGCTCACATGGCCTACATGGAGTGCTCCCATGGTGGGTACGAGGCCGATGAGCTGGCCCTTCGACTCCAAGTTCATGGCCAGCGACTGCATGTCGAAGATCGAGTGGAGGACTTGCATGGTGGGCGCGTCGTGGGTGGGTTGGGTGAAGGACTATTCAGACCGCATGGCGCACACTCAAGCATTTCCACCGGGGAGAAGCGGGCCGGCCCCGCTTGCCGCGCCAGCCTGCCGGAGCCGAACGGCGAGCTTCGTCCCTCCATAGCCCTTCCCGCTCCCGGATGCTATCGTCCGCGGCCGCGGATGATAGCATCCGGAGCATTTCGCCGCCGGGTGCGCCCGAAGAACCACTGAAATGATGCGGGAAATGATACGCTCAGCCGCCACGCACGCGGCCGCCGCACCTCGCCAGCATTGAATCCACACACCGGGGAACCGTTCCTCAAATTGAACCATACACCTCCAGCGACACCCGCGGCCGGTCTTTCGGCTCGCCGCCGGGCCTGTGCCGCCTGCACTGTGCAACCACCTACCGCCATGATCCGCGTCAACGAAAACTACCAGAAGCTCAAGGCCTCCTATCTCTTCGCCGACATCGCCAAGCGTGTCGCCGCCTGGCAGACCGCCAACCCGGCCCACAAGCTCATCCGCATGGGCATCGGCGATGTCACCGAACCGCTACCACCGGCGTGCGTCGCCGCCTTCCACGCAGGCGTCGACGAGATGGCCGCACGAGAGACCTTCAAGGGCTATGGCCCCGAACAGGGCTACGCCTTCCTGCGCGAGCTCATCGCCCAACACGACTTCAAGGCCCGCGGCGCCCATGTGGAGGCCGACGAAATCTTCGTCTCCGACTCCTCCAAGTGCGATGTAGGCAACATCCAGGAGCTTTTCGCCAACGACATCCGCGTGGCCATCCCGGATCCGGTGTACCCGGTCTATGTTGACAGCAACGTCATGGCCGGCCGCACCGGCGCCAGCACCGACAACCGTTACGACGGCCTCGTCTACCTCGAGTCCACCCGCGCCAACGGCTACGTGCCCGCACTGCCCACCCAGCCCGTAGACCTCATCTACCTGTGCTTCCCCAACAACCCCACCGGGGCCACCGCCACCCACGAGCAGCTCAAGGCCTGGGTCGACTACGCGCGCGCCAACAAGGCCCTCATCGTATTCGACGCCGCCTATGTCGCCTTCCTGCGCGACCCGAAGCTGCCGCAGTCCATCTACGAAATCCCCGGCGCCCGCGAGTGCGCGATCGAGTTCCGCAGCTTCTCCAAGAACGCCGGCTTCACCGGCACGCGCTGCGCCTTCATCGTGGTGCCCAAGGAACTCAAGGTCTGGGACAACGCCGGCGGCGAGCACTCCGTGCATGCCCTCTGGAACCGTCGCCACACCACCAAGTTCAACGGCGTCTCGTATCCTGTGCAAAAAGCCGCCGCCGCCGTGTACACGCCGGAAGGACAGGCGCAGGTGAAGGCTCTCACCGACTTCTACCTTGAGAACGCCCGCCTGGTGCGCACCGCCTTCGAGACGCGCGGCCTGCACTGCGTGGGCGGCGTCAACGCCCCATACATCTGGGTCAACGTGGGCCGCGACTCGTGGGAGTTCTTCGACCTGCTGCTCAACCAGGCCGGAGTGGTGTGCACGCCCGGCGCCGGCTTTGGCCGCTGCGGCCAGGGCTACGTGCGCTTCAGCGCCTTCAATAGCCGCGCCAACGTAGAGGAAGCCCTGGCCCGCGTGGTCAAACTGCTCTGACGCCCGTGCCGGTATCCGGCCGGCCAGCTCCGGGGCGTTTTACCCGGCAGAACTCGCGAAAGTTCCGCACCGCCTTCATCGGGCGCCGTCCACCACGGCGCCCGTTTTGTTGCCTCGATTGCGAGAGCATCCCCAGCAAAATGGCACGGCCACAAGGTCGGGCCCCAAAGCAAGCGTGGCCGCCACTCGCCGCTGAGAGTCCAGCGCTTACGGCCGCCGCTCGCCGCGGTCGTTCTCAGCTCAGCCAGCCCCGCAAGCACCGATCCCAAGCGCAGTAGTTGGATTTACAGAAGCTAACGAAGATCATGAAGAGGTAGTGGGCTCCGCCTTTCACCTTCCGTTCATCCTTGGTTCGCACCGGAGTGAGACTGGTACAGTCACCCTCCCCGTTCCCATCGTTTCCTTCTCTGAACCGCTCGATTTAGGCCGATTGCCTCCGCGCCCACCGCATCCCGCTATTGTCTCCGTCGTTCCCCTCCGCTCATGCTGGGCCTTAGCCATGCCTTCGCCCGCAGATGAACGCCCGTTGCTTTCGATCGTGCTCCCCTGCTTCAACGAGCAGGAGGTCTTGTCCGAGCTCTTCCGCCGGCTCCAGTGCGCCGCAGCCGAGTGGGACCACACCTGGGAGGTGATCTGTATCGACGACGGCTCGCACGACCGCACCTGGGAACTGCTCCAGGCCCAAGCCAAGGCCGACCCTCGGTGGAAGGCTCTGCGCTTCGCCCGCAACTTCGGCCACCAGACCGCAGTATCTGCCGGCCTCTTCCATGCCACCGGCCAAGCTGTGGTCGTGATGGATGCAGATCTTCAGGACCCACCCGAGGAGCTGCCGCGCTTCATCGCCAAATGGCGCGAGGGTTTCGAGGTCGTCTACGCCATCCGCACCAAGCGCAAGGAGCACGCCGCCAAGCGCCTCTGCTACTGGCTGTTCTACCGGGTGCTCGCCTCGGTGGTAGCCAACCCGATACCACTGGACTCCGGCGATTTCTGCGTGATGGACCGCAAGGTGGTCGACGTCGTCCGCTCGATGCCGGAGCGCAACCGCTTCGTGCGCGGCCTGCGCGCCTGGGCGGGCTTCCGCCAGACTGGAGTCGCCTACGAACGCCAGGCCCGCGCCGCCGGCGAGGTGAAGTACACCATGCGCCGGCTGGTGCGCCTGGGGCTCGATGGCATCTTCTCGTTTTCCACCGCGCCGCTGCGGCTGGCCACCTACCTGGGGCTTTCAGTCTCGCTGGTGGCGCTGTGCGGCGTCGTGTTCACTCTGCTCCAACGCCTCTTCAGCACCTTCTTCGCCTCCATCGGATTGGCTCCGGTTCCCGGATTCGCAACGATCGTCATCTCGATCCTCTTTCTGGGCGGAGTGCAACTGATCTGCATCGGGATCTTGGGGGAATACCTCGGCCGAATCTACGATGAGGTGAAACGCCGCCCCGCCTGGGTAATCGCCGAAGGCGCCGGCATCGACCCGCAGATACCGAGCGCCTGAGCCATAACCATGCGCTCGCCCCATTTCGCACTCGGCCAATGTCCCGGCTCCGGTGTCGGCAGTAGGAGCGTGCTTGCACGCGATGGGTGCCCCGAATCGCGTGCGCGTGAGCTCCCGCTAAAACCCAATGCCCATGCCTGAGGCCGCCATAAGCGCACCTCTTGTCATCCTCGGCGGAGGAGTTACCGGCCTCACCGCCGCCTATCTCGCCGCCCGCGCCGGCCATTCCGTAGTCGTGCTGGAGGGCGCCGCCGAAGCCGGCGGCCTGCTGTCCACCTTCCCCGTCGGCGGGACCCGGCTGGAGCACTACTACCATCACTTCTTCACTCACGACGCCGAGCTGCGCTGGCTGATCGGCGAACTCGGGCTTACCGACAAGCTGCGCTTCCAGCCCGCCACCATGGGCATCTTCCGCAACGGCGGCCTGCATCCCTTCAACGGCCCACTCGACCTCCTGCGCTTCCCCCCGCTCTCCCTGCCGGCGAGGCTGCGCTTCGGGGCCAGCAGTTGGTTTCTCGGCAAGTTCGCCCACTGGCGCCGCCGCGAGGACACCCCGGCGCTGGAATGGTTCTACCGCTACGCCGGCCGCGCCGCCACCGACGCTATCTGGCGGCCGATGCTGGAGGTCAAGTTCGGCCCCTACGCCGATCGCGTCCCCATAGCCTGGATGGTCGGGCGCCTGCGCCAGCGGATGTGCTCGCGCGAGGCCGGCGACCAACGCCTCGGCTACCTCGAGGGCAGCCTCCAGGTGCTGCTCGATGCCCTGCTGGCCCGCCTGCATTCGCTCGGAGTACACATCGTGACCGGTGCGCACATCACCGAACTGGAGCTGCGGCAGGGCTCGCTGGCGGCCGTGCGCACCACCGCAGGGGAGTTCTCCGGCAACCGTTTCCTGGCTACAATCCCCACCGCCCACCTCGCTCCGCTGCTGCAGGAGGTGCGGCCCGACTATGCCGCTACCCTTGGGCGTATCGAATACTTCGGGGCCGTATGCACGGTGCTCGAGCTGCACCGCCCGCTCAGCTCCACCTACTGGCTCAACGTAGCCGATCCCGGGTTCCCCTTTGGCGGCGTGATCGAGCACACCAACCTCATCCCGCCCTCGACCTATGGCGGCCGCCACCTCGCCTACTTGTCGCGCTATTTCGAGAACACCAATCCGCTCGCCTCCGCACCGCGCGAAGTGATCGCACGCGATATGATCGCCCCGCTGCCGCGCCTCTTCCCTCAGTTCCGCCGTGCGGACATTGCCGCTGTCCGCGTATTCCGAACCTCCACTGCGGCCACCGTTTGCGATCTGCGGTTTTCGGAAAAGGTGCCCTCCGCGCGCACGCCTATCCCGAACCTCTTCCTTGGCGCGATGGCGCACATCTACCCCGACGAGCGAAGCTGCAACAACTCCATCCGGGTGGCCGCCGAAGTCTGCCGCGTCATGGGACTCGATACCGCCCCCGTGCCACGCGGCCCGTCCCTATCCGCCCTGATCGGGATGGAGTGAGGTGCAACTCCCACAAACGCAGCGCCTAGCCGCCTGTTGCGGCGAGAGCAAAGCGGCGTGCGCAGTGCAGCGTAGAGCGGGGCGAGCAAGGCCACGCGCCAGCCTGGGCCAAGCCCGGTATCCATGCAATCCGCATGGTAGGGTCGTCGCTTGCCAACCCATCGTCTGTGATCGAATCGGTCCGGACACAAGGTCCGCCCTACAATCGAACTGCATGGTTCCGCCTGAGTTCTGCGCTCACCATTCTGCCGTCTGCGTTAGCGGAGCGCGGGGGCCCGCCGCCCTGCGAGTGCAACGTTTGTGTGACGCCGTAACCACGAAGTCACCGAGTTCCCCCTTTCGCCTCGCCGCGCCCTGCCCTCTGCTTTCAACGGGCCGCCGCGCGGCGGCGGGCAAATCCGCCCGCCCCAGCACCTGCGGCCCATCACCACCCATGAAGCGAATCCTCTTTCTGGTGCAGGGCGAAGGCCGCGGCCACATGACGCAGGCCATCGCCCTCGCGCAGATGCTGCCCGGCGCCACAATCCGGGTACTGGTTGGCCGCAGCCCCGAGCGCCAGATCCCCGCCTTCTTCCAGCGCGCCTTTCCCGAGGCCGAGGGCTTCGACTCGCTCAACTTCGCCTTCGATTCCCGCCATCGCTCAGTAAACCAGCTACGCACGGGGCTCGCTGCAGCCGCCCACCTACCACGCTATTGGCGCACAATCCGCCGGCTGCGCGCCCAGATCCGGGCCTTCGCACCGGACCTCATCGTGAACTTCTTTGAGCCGCTGGGCAGCCTCGCCAGCCGAGGGCTGGGAATCCCTACAGTCGCCATTGGTCACCAGTTTCTCTTCGCACATCCGCAGACTCCGTTCCCACCCGCCTCCCGCCTGCAACGCTGTGGCTTCCGCGCCTACCTGCGCTTCTTCTTTGGCCACTGCGACCGCCTGCTCGCCCTCTCCGCCTATCCCGCGCCGGCGCACCGCAACATCCTGGTCGTGCCGCCATTGCTGCGCCGCGAGGTATTCACACTCTGCCCCCGCCGGCGGGCCTTCATACTCGCCTACCTTGTGAACCGCGGCTATGCCTCCGACATCCGGCACTGGAAGCGGCCGACCATCTGTTTCTGGGACAACCCCGACGGGCCACGCCGAGTACGCGAAGGCAAGATACGTTTCCACCAGATCGACGACCGCGCCTATCTGCGCTTCATGTCGCAGTGCGACACTTTGGTGACAACTGCTGGCTTCGAGTCGATGTGCGAGGCCGCCTACCTCGGCAAGCCGATGGTGCTGGTGCCGGTGGAGGGTCACTTCGAGCAGCTCTGCAATGCCACCGACGCCGCCGCCCACGCTATCGCCACCCACGCGACCTCGTTCACCAGCCTCGACCTCGCTGCAGTGCACCCGCCCCGAGTCGACCGGGCTTGGTTGGCCGGCGCGGGGCAAATCATCCCGGCGACATTGGCCGAGCTTGCCGCAGCCCCGACTTCCCCGGGCAGCACAAATCGCAAATTCAAAGAACGCGCTTTTCATTCTGCCGCCGGGATGTCTTAGATTTGGGCCCCATGTCCCTCCGCAAACTCCTTGGCAAAGACGAAAAGTTCTTCGATCTCCTGGAAGCCAGCGCCGAAGAGGCGAAGTCCAGCACCGCCCTCCTGGCCAAGTATCTCGCCACAGTCGCCGATATGGCCCAGCGCCAGAAGCTCGACGAATTCGTGATCAGTAGACGCAAGGATAAGCGCATTACCTCCCAAATCACCGAGGAGCTGTGCAAGACCTTCGTCACCCCTCTGGAGCGCGAGGACATCGAGGCACTCTCGCTCGCCCTCTACCGCATACCCAAGGGGGTGGAAAAAGTTGTCGAGCGGCTCTCCATCTATCCGGGACGCGTGCCCCACGAGCATCTCAACCGACAGGTGGCCCTGATCGAACTGGCCGCCGACGCCGTGATCTTCATGGTCAAGCAACTGCGCCATGGCACACGCCTCGACAAGATCCAGGATGCCAACGCCCGCCTCCAGCATGCCGAGGGCGAAGCCGACAAGGTCATGCTCGAGTTCATGAAAGAGCTCTACGTAGGTCCCTATGAGCCCAAGGAGTTCGTCGTCCTGCGCGAGCTCTATGAGATGCTCGAAAAGGTCATCGATCGCTGCCGCGACGCCGGCAACGTGGTCTTCCAGATCGTCCTGAAGTACTCCTGAGCACCCCCGCCCCATGACGGTCGTCATTCTCGTGCTGCTCGCGGCGTTGGCCTTCGAGTACATCAACGGCTTTCACGACGCCGCCAACGCGATCGCCACCGTAGTGTCGACTCGGGTGCTCACTCCGCGGCAAGCCATCGCGATGGCCGCGTTCTTCAATCTGCTCGGCGCCTTCATAGGAGTAGGCGTGGCCAAGACCATCGGTTCTGGACTGGTAGATACCAATGTGATCACGCTCACGACGGTGCTGGCCGCGTTGCTTGGGGCGATCATCTGGAACCTCATCACCTGGTGGCTGGGCCTGCCCTCCAGCTCCAGTCATGCCCTCATCGGCGGGCTGTGTGGCGCGGCACTCGCCACAGCCCATGGCGACTGGTCGGTATTGAAATGGTCGATCATGAAAGCCGACGGCTCACACTCCGGCCTGTGGCCGAAGGTTGTATTGCCGATGTTCTCCTCGCCAGTGATCGGTTTCTTCGTGGCCGCCGTGGTGATGGCGCTGCTTTACATCGCGCTGCGCAAAGCCACCCCGAGGCTGGTCAACGGGCTCTTCGGCAAACTGCAGATCGTGAGCGCCGGCGTCATGGGCTTGAGCCACGGCTCCAACGACGCGCAGAAGACCATGGGCATCATGGCTCTCGCGCTCTTCACCGGCACGAAAGCCGGAGTGCTCGACAACCTGCCTCCGTGGTTGAGTTTCCTGCGCTCTCCGGAGTTTGTGATCTCCGACTGGATCATCATATCCTGTGCGCTCACCATGGCTGCGGGTACCGCTGGTGGCGGTTGGCGGATCATACGCACAATGGGCCACAAGATGGTTAAACTGCAGCCCATCCACGGTTTCGCCGCCGAGACCAGTGCCGCCGCTGTGATCTTAACCGCCTCACACTTCGGTATCCCAGTATCCACCACCCATGTGATCTCCACTGCTATCATGGGAGTGGGGACGGTGAAGCGTTTCAGCGCTGTGAAGTGGGGCGTGGTTAGCCGCATCGTCTGGGCCTGGGTGCTCACCCTGCCGGTTACCGGGTTACTGGGCTACTTCTGTGTCAAGCTCCTGCACGCCTGTGGCGCGCAGTAAGTGAGCGAGGTTTGGGGCGTAGCCTGATGCGCCCTGAACCAATTCTCCTATTTCGCCTTGGCCGCAGCGAAGTTCGGGTTCCTCGGGTTCACATCAACCCCGCGCGCCTGGGGCAGCACCACGAGGTCCATATCCTCCATCGGGATAGCACCAAGAAGCACCTCGTCGCCCATCACGATGGCCCCGACAAAAGCCACCCGGTTCTTGAACCGTACTTCGAGGGGACCCACATAGGGAACTAGGCGCTTCGAGCCGCCGGCCAAGGTCACTTCCTTGGCCCCGACATCATCCAACGAGAGCTGCAGCCGGAAGTGCTCCGGAATCGAGAGGAATACCGAGCCAGTGTCGGCCAGCGCCTCCACTTCAACGGACGCATCCTCCAACCGGCGAAGGTTTCTCCGTATTAACATGGCAGTACGAAAGCCCATCACAGCGGGAGCTGTCACTCCTCCACTTTCGAGACAAGCCCCAGAACCACTGAGCCATAGGCATATACTCGCACCGCTTTGCGCTCGTATGGTACTCCCACTCCAATGACTGCCGGGAGGAGCTTGCTTGCACGCGATTCCGGGCCGCCGCCCAGCCATGATCGCGTGCAAGCACGCTCCTACACAGAAGGACTGAATGCGCCTCACGCCCGCGCCATCGGGCTGAACGACTTCGTCGTCCAGCTACGGGAGCGGGCTTTCCTCGTAGCTGGAGCGCGAAGCGCTTCATGGTTGACCCCTGATCCCGCGCCGCCGGGCTGAACGACTTCGTCGTCCAGCTACATATGGGAAGGCTGAACCAGCGACTGCGGAACTCGGAACGGACTGGATTACTTCGCGCTTCAGCTACGGGGCACAACCCTGCCCTTGTGCAATTCCACGTTCGTCGAGCACCTGGAGTTCGCCGCTCTGTCACCGATTGATGGAAACAGGAGCAGGCATTCGGGCTTGATCCGATCCTCCACGGCTCCGACGCCACTTCGAAGCGACGTTGCACTGCCTCGGGGGTTCGCTTCTGCTTGTCGCCCAGCCCCCACACCATGAACGGACGCGATCGCTCCCCTCCCCCCGCCCCCGCCTCCGCCAAGCCCGCAGTAGGTGCCAATCCGCGAGAGAACGGCTGGCTGCCCGACTGCGTCTACACCGGCGACCGCTTCGAGTCCGGGCTGGCCTTCTTTGCCGATGACCGGGGCCGGATCACGCGCTTCTCGCGCGAGCCGGCCGACCTCGCTTCAGCCCACCGCCTTGCCGGGCAGGCCGCCGTGCCGGGACTAGTCAATGGACATTCCCACTGCCTGCACCGCCTCCTGCGCGGCCGCACTGAGCACCGCTCCCAAGCCGAACGCGACTCGCTCAATACCTGGCGCGCCGCACACACCCGCTTCGCCGGCGCTCTCACCGCCGCCGATGTGTACGACACCGCACGCATCGCCTTTATGGAGATGCTTATCTCCGGCATCACCTGCGTGGGCGAGTTCCACTCCCTCCACCACCAGCCCGACGGCAGCCCATGGCCCGAGCCGAATCCCCTCGCCCACCAGGTGCTGCGCGCCGCGCGCGATGTGGGTATCCGCTTGGCCCTGTTCCGGACCGCCTGCACCCGCGAGCTTCCCGGCGGGGCGCTCGAATCTGTCCATCCGCGACAGCGCGACGCCTCGGTGGAACATTACCTGCGCGAGGCCGAGGCCCTGCGGGTGTACGTAGAACAGCACCACCCCGGCGAAGACGCCTGGATCGGGATCGCCCCGCTGACCTTGGGCGCGGTGTCGCCCGACGAGCTCAAGGCCATGGCCGCCTACGCCCATGCCCAGCGGCTGAGGCTGCATGTCCCCCTGCCGAGGTTGCCCACCGAGCATGAAGCCTCCCTCGCCGCACACGGCCGCAGCCCGGTGGCGTTGCTGGCCGAGCACGGGCTGCTCGGCAAACGCCTCACCGTGGTGAATGCGCACCCCCTCGCCGAGGAGGAGATCCGGCTGCTGGCCACCGCCCGCGCAGGGGTCTGTCTTTGCCCGACCACAGCACGCAGCCTCGGCATCGGGCTGGCACCGGCCGACCGCCTGCTGGCCGCCAACGTTGCATTTTCGCTCGGCACCGGCAGCCAGATTCAGATCGACCTGATGGAGGAGGCGCGACTGGTCGACTATCATCTGCGGCAGGCCCGCCCCCTGCGCGCCGGACTCGCCCCTGATGTGTTGGTGCCGCTGATGCAGGCAGCCACCGCGGCCGGTGCCCGCAGTCTGGGCGCCACCGGCGGCGCCCTTGAGATCGGACGCCCCGCCGACTTCCTCACCGTCAATCTCTACGATCCCTCCATCGCTGGGGCAGAACCCGGTGCGCTCGCCGGCAACCTGCTCTTCGCTCTGGAGCGGCGGGCGATCCGCGAAGTGTGGATCGGCGGGCGCCAGGTCGTGGCCAACGGCCGCCATCCCGTCCATGGCCCCATCGTCGCGCGCTTCGTGGAACTGCAACGCCGCCTCTGGGGCGCCCAAGATGGCGCCGCTCCGGCCGCCACCTGATCCGTATTCAACCAATTGCGGAGTTCACGCCGCGGAGCGTCCCCATTCAGCCAATTACACCAGCCGAAGCCTGATCCGATTCCCCTGCTTGACCCACTCGGCCAGGAACTTCGGCCAGGACCGCTTTGCGACCGATTGCGGAGTGCGCATGGGCATGTGTCCACCAAGTGAGTGCAAGCGGAACTATTGAAAGCTGAAGACCTGAAGGCTGAAGGCGAAATAGCGACAATCCCCGTAGCAGCGTACTTGCATGCCGATCCGCCGCTGGTGTCCGTCGTAGGAGCGTGCTTGCACGCGATCCCCTCGCATCGCCACTCCCCATCCCATCGCGAGCAAGCTCGCGCCCGATTCCTCGCGGCCTGCGACGCAGGGCCGTCCTTGCGCGCCGCCCCGCCGCCGCTGGTGTCCGTCGTAGGAGCGTGCTTGCACGCGATTCACTCGCGTCGCCACTCCCTATCCCATCGCAAGCAAGCTCGCTCCCGAGTCCTCGCGACCTGCAACGCAGGGCCGTCCTTGCGCGCCGACCTGCCGCCGCGGGGTCCGTCGTAGGAGCGTGC
>CAJCBL010000125.1 GCA_903960515.1 uncultured Verrucomicrobiota bacterium | reverse complement strand
GTAAATTGCAGCGACAACGCGCCCGATGCGAGGACTCAATCGGTTTCGGTTCCTCGGAAAACGGTTTTAGGCCAATAACCGTGAAAATATGGGTCGCACCGACGGCAGGGCTGATTTCTCAGTCCGACAGGCTCCTAGGGGGCTAGGGGCCCGGTTTCGCTCATCCTCGCCATTGGCCACAGACCAGCCAACCCGCCTTCCGCACTTTAAAGTGGTACAAGGATAAGATCCCCAAGGGCTTCGCCCCTTGCTGCGTAGTGAAGAGGTGGAATTGATTTGATCCGTTTGAAGAAAATGTAAAAACGCGGGGCGTATTATGAAATCTTACTCTAGTCTTAAGATAAATGCGTTCCGGCGAAGCTGCATCCTTGCGTTGTGCAGTATGGCGATGACGGCCATCGGCCAGATCACGCAGGCTCTGCCCTATAAAAACGTGACGCTGAGCTCGCAGAGCGGCGTCGCGGCCTTCCAGGGCGCGGCGCTCTATGGCAAGCCGGGCCAACCCAAACTCCCTTACTACACACTCACCTTTCTATTGCCGGCCAACGCCGACATGCGAAATGTCACCGTCGACGTCGAAAACGTGACTGAAATGGATGTAGCTGGTGTCTATTCCGTCGCTCCGGCTCTGCCACCGAGGATCAAGTCATCCATAATTTGGCCGGCGGGTGTCACCATCGTCAATGGTCAGGATATTGCGGTCTACGGCAATAATGCCTTCTTCCCCGCCTCAAATAAAGGAGCGGTCACCTTTGGCCAATTGCGCCAATACAAGCTGGTTGATGTCACCATCTGCCCCTATCGCTTCAATCCCGTTACCGGTGCGCTAAAACAACTCACCGGTGGTACGGTCGTTGTACGCGGTGCAGACGCAGTCACGGCCAGCTATGCGCTTCCGGCGCCGGCGCCAACGACCGTTCAGAACTCGCTCAGCCGACAGATCGCTGGAATGGTCGTCAACGGCGGAAATCTTTCCACTTATGGGCAGGCTCAAGTTCAAGCTGTAGCGGCTCCAGCAGCGGGAGCTGCTGCAGCAACTGCCGCGGCTCCTGCAGCGGGGGCGGCCGAGCGCTATCTAGTCATCACGACAAATGCCATCGTAAACGCATCGACTCACTTGCAGGATTTCGTGGCCTCCAAACAGGCAAAGGGTTTCACCGTGCAAGTTGCTACCGAGAGCACCTGGGGCGGCGGCACCGGGGATGTCGCAGCGGACCACATCCGTGCCTATTTGAAGTCTCGCTTCCTCGCAGACAACATTGCGTATGTACTTCTGATCGGCAACCCCGTGGCCGATACCGGCGACGTGCCGATGAAAATGTGCTGGCCGAACACTCAGCCGTCTTATCCTTTTGCTGAATCCGATTTCTGCTTCGCGGAACTGTCTGGAAACTGGGATTTGAACAATAATGGCCAGTTCGGGGAATATTACGATGTTGGTCCCGGCGGGGCAGATATCTACGCCGAAGTTTCAGTCGGACGCATTCCTGTATACGACAATAACATTCCAAATTTGGACCGGATTTTGGCTAAGACGGTTGCGTATGAGAATGAGCCGGCTGGCGAGATTGGCTGGCGCAAAAATATGCTGTTGCCCATGGTGCCTGCCGATGCCGATACCCCTGCGTACGGCCTTGGTGAGGCGATCAAAAACGAGATCCTTGTACCGAGTGGATGGAGCTACCATCGAATCTATGACGATATCAATCCTTTCACTAACCTCCCCACTGAAGGTATCGCCCAGCTCAATCCGCAGCCGGAAACGATGCCTTGTACCGATGCCAGTGTCCTCAACGTTTGGAAGAACAAGCCATTTGGTGCCGTTGTCTGGGTAACTCACGGCTGGCCTCTGGGCGCGTCAGACATCATAACAAGCCCGAATGTTTCGCAGCTCAACGATGACTATCCCTCCTTTGTTTTCCAAGGTAGCTGCGAGAATGCCATGCCCAGCTTCAACGACAATTTGTCCTACTCGTTGCTGTTGAATGGCGCGATCGGAGCAATTGGTGCGACAGAAGTCGGTTCGTACAACATGGGCAACTGGTATTCCCCTGGTAGCACCTATTTCCTAACTCACGATGATGGCATAGCAGGAATGGCGTTTCAGTTTTCGAGCTACCTATTAGGCCAATCCTTGTCCGCAGGCGATGCGTTGAACCGAGTGAAGAGCGCTATCGCCAGGCCGATTTGGATGAACCTACTGTGCTATAACCTCTACGGCGATCCATCCCTGGGCATCAATTCCTGCGGCACCGGCGGCCAGACCAAGCAGGTTGTATTCGCGGTGAATGCGGGAGGGAATGGCTATACGGGTTCCGATGGCGTCGTTTATGCCGCCGACAAGAATTTTACTGGAGGAAACGCTGCAACAAGCAGCGGGGCCATCGCCAATAGCAACGATGCCACCCTCTATCAGTCCGAGCGGTGGGGCGCCTCGTCCTACAGTATTCCGAACCTTGCCAGCGGTACCTACGAGATTCGGTTCCGGTTTGCGGAGACCTATTGGAATAGCGCCAACGCCCGCAAGTTCGACGTTGTCGCCGAAGGCCAAACGTTGTTCCCCCAACTTGATGTCTTTGCTGTTGCAGGCGGGAAGAACGTAGCCTACGACGTCACTCAATCGATCCCGGTGACCGATGGGACGCTCAATATCAGCTTCACCAATGCCTCGGTGGATCAGCCAAAAGTCTGTGCTTTCGTCGTATACAAATTGCTGGCGACTAATTTGCAACCAGTGGCCAATGCCGGAGCCAATCAGACTGCCATCAACTACACTGTTGTGACGCTAGACGGTCGCGCTTCCAGCGACCCGGACAATGCGCCTCAGTCGTTGACCTATTCGTGGAACCAGCTCACGGGGCCAGCTAATGTCACTTTGAATGGCGCTACAACGGCCCAGCCGACCTTCACGCCTAATACGGCGGGAACCTACTCCTTCCGCCTCAGCGTCAGCGACGGGCAGTCGACGGGCCTCGGGATTGTTTGGGTGACCGTCAACGAGGCCTACTATACAGTGACCACGCCGGCTAATCCGGCTAACGGTGGCAGCGTAAGCGGCAACGGAATCTTCACCCATGGCGTGCAAACGCCACTGGTACCAACGCCCAATACCGGCTATGCCTTTTCCGGCTGGAGCGGTGATATTTCCGGCCGGGCCAACCCCTACCAATTGAGCGTCATCGCCAATACGACGGCGGTCGCCAACTTCGTGCCGTTCACTAGCGGGGTGCCGCCGGTGGTCAATGCCGGTTCGAATCAAACGGTGGCCATCAATACGATGGTGACTCTCGACGGACGCGGCACGCGCGATCCTGACAGTGGCCCCCAGCCTCTGACTTTCGCCTGGGTCCAGGTCGGCGGTCCTATTACTATTGCATTGACGGGGGCAACCACAGCTCAGCCGACCTTCACCCCCAATGTCTCAGGAATATTCACCTTCCGACTCACGGTCTATGATGGTTTCGCCACGAGCAGCGCCGATGTTTCGATCACGTCCAACGAGCTGCTGTTCACAGTTACGACAATAGCCAGTCCGGCCAATGGGGGAACCGTGAGCGGCGGTGGCGGCATTGTCCCGGGTTCACGCACTTACCTGACGGCCACGCCCAGCGCCGGCTTTCAATTTTCTGGCTGGAGTGGCGACCTGTCTGGAACGCTTAACCCCTATCGAGTGAGCGTGAATAGTAACATGACGGTGACCGCCAACTTCGTATCGTCTAACCTGTCCCCTGTAGCCAGTGCCGGCTCAAATCAGACGATTACCATCAACAATTTGGTGACTCTTGACGGGCGTGCTTCAAGCGATCCTGATAGCGGACCACAGCCGCTGACTTACGCGTGGAGTCAAGTTTCTGGACCCGCCACGGTTTCTTTGGTGGGCGCATCTACCGCGCAGCCGACTTTCACTCCAAATGCGGCTGGAATATACACCTTCCAGCTCACAGTGAGTGACGGCCAGGCCACGAATAGCGCGAATGTACCGATCACGGTTAACGATGTGCTCTTCACGGTGACTACTTCAGCCAACCCGGCTATCGGTGGTACAGTGAGCGGCGCCGGGAGTTATACCGCTGGGTCAAACGCGAATCTGGTGGCCACCCCCAACGCGGGCTATGCGTTCACTGGGTGGAGTGGCGACATCTCCGGCATGGCCACCCCCTATGCGTTGAGCGTGACCAAGAATACCACGGCAATCGCCAACTTTGCGCTGGTCACCTTGACCAAAGAGACGGTCTCCGTTGCGACCGCATCGACCAGCGAAAGCGGAACCTACTCGGCGGCGATGGCTATTGATCCTAGCACTGCAACCCGATGGTCGAGCACATTCTCCGATCCGCAATGGATCATGTTCGACATGGGCAGCGCTAAGGCTATCGTGTCCGTGGAGCTTGATTGGGAAACGGCCAACGCCAAGAACTATGTACTGGAAGGCTCCAACGATTCCGCGTTCACCGCGAAGACCTTACTCGCGACCAAGGCCAATATGGCCACCGGCAATCACCGCATCGATAGCATCACTGGTCTCACCGGTTCGTACCGCTATTATCGCATCACCGGTACGGCTCGCAATACCAGCTACGGTTACTCGATCTATGATGCGCGTTTCTACTCGGGTGGGATTCAGATCAGCTACACCATCACAGCAACCGCCGGTGCCAACGGCTCGATCTCTCCCGCGGGCAGCGTGAAGGTGAATCAGGGCGCGAGCCAGACCTTCGGTATCACTCCCAATAGCGGCTACCTCGTGGCTTCCGTGATCGTAGACGGCATATCCCAGGGAGCGATCTCTTCGTATGTATTCGCCAATCTCAACGGGGATCATTCGATCAGTGCTTCCTTCAAGGCGGCCCCGGTCACCTATACACTGAGCACTGCCTCGAGCCCGACAAACGGTGGCACGGTAACTGGCGGCGGGACTTATAGCGACGGCGCGATCGCCACACTCACGGCGACGCCCAGCGCAGGCTGGACTTTCGTGAATTGGACCGGTGACCTTACCGGAACCGCGAATCCTGCCACGGTTGCCATGAACACCAACAAGAACGTCACTGCCGTGTTTACCCAAACGGGTTTCACGATTGCGGCCTCCGCTGGTGCCAATGGTTCGATCTCGCCTGCCGGCAGCGTTAGCGTTGCCAAGGCCGGCAGCCAGACATTCACCATCGTCGCGAATGCGGGATATGTGGTGGATGTTGTGACCGTGGATGGGGTCAGCCAAGGGGCGGTCGCCTCGTATACGTTTACGAACGTGCAAGGTAATCACTCGATCACTGCCGCCTTCAAAACGGTTGGCGTGTATATCCCACTGCCCAGCCGCATCCAAGCCGAGGACTACAAGGCCGGCGGCGAGGGCATTGGCTACCATGATACGACGCTCAACAATACCGGCGCGACCTACAAGACCGACAACGTCGATATCGAGAGCACCTTGGACCAGGGCGGAGGCTACGACGTAGGCTGGACCGAGGCAGGCGAGTGGCTGGCGTACGACGTGAACGTGCAGGCCACGGGCTTGTACAACCTCACCGCTCGTGCGGCCTCGGGTGCGAGTGGCGCCAAAACGATGACGGTGACCGTGGACGGCGTGATTGTTGGGACCTTCAGCGTTAGCGACTCATCGGGGTGGCAAAGCTGGAAGGATTATGTGGTGTCCAATGTCAGCCTGAGCGCAGGCACCCACCTCCTGAAGATCAACTTTGGAAGCAGTGGCATCAATCTCAACTATCTTGAGGTCACCGCTGGCGGGAATCTCGTGCCCAATGGCGACTTTTCCAATGGTGTCGTAGGCTGGCAGACATTGTACATGGATGGCGCCGCTGGAACAATCAGCAACGACGCTGGCGCAGCCAAGATCGCGCCTGCGGTCGCTGGGCCCAATCCTTACGATATCCAACTCTACCAGTTGATATCCTTGACGGCCAACAAGACCTATACGCTTGAGTTCGACATGAAGGCTGTTGTAACGCCGAAGAACTTCAAGGTGGTGGTGGAGCACGATGGCGGTACCTACACCAAATATCACGAGCAGCAGTATACCGTGACCGCCGCAGTCAATACCAATCAGCACTTCGTGATCACGTTCACTCCCAGTGCCAGCGATTCACAAGTGAAGCTTGGCTTCCACTTCGGCTCGTTCAACACGAGTATAGTGTGGTTGGATAATGTTGTTTTGAAGTAAGTCTCCGAGCGATAGTTCGAGTTCAACACCCCGCTGGCCTTTGGGCCGGCGGGGTTTTTTCTTTCCACCTTTCGGGTTTCAGGGCAAGCATTCCGGCGCCGCCACCTGAGGTCTTGATCGCCGCTGTGCCGAAGGATCGTTGGTGCCGGACCATATTCAGCCCGGAAACCGCAGGCCAGACACGTCACCGCGGCGGGATGGAGCGGCGGGAGGAGAACACGGATAAGCGCTTTACGAACCGGTCCAGGGCATCGAAGCACGCCCCTCCCACAGGGCCTACCCGCAACGGGTGCCAAGAGATAACATCCATCCCACGTCCTATATGCACGGGGAGCGGCGCCCGTATAGTGGCCCCTTGTGTCGCCGCCGTTCCCACGGAAAGCAGGTTGTTAACCGGCTCTCCCCCGAAAAACAGATCCGTGCGGCAACGCCGCGAACTCCAGAGTTACGCCCCGGCTTAGCTCTGCGGCGCCGGCAGATATTTCTCGTGATAGCGCGACAGGCATGATTTAGCGGCTTCTCGTTCGGCCTGTATAGCAAGCTGTCGCTGACAGTAGCCAAGGCTAACCCGGGCGGAGTCGATCAACTCCGCCCACGTCTTCGTCAGCACTGTCACATTGCCTTGCTCAAGAACGATCCCTTCACTGGGGCCATTCTGTTCGAGCTCAAGCGTGGCCTCTTCGGAGCGCACGTTGCCTACGACCCAGAACAACCAGCGTGTTTTAGCGCTTTGGAAACGTTTGTCGGTCGACACCGTGGTTGCGTACTGCCGAGCCTGCGCCAATACCGCCGGATCGATCCGTAGCGACGGCCGTTTAAGGTCCACCACCAAGTTCTCGTACTCGCCAGCGCGGATTTGAACGGTGCGATTGAGCATCAGGTCGCGGCACCCGCGCAGCCCGTCCTCGGAGCCCGCTGTAGCCGCAGAATCGGCACGATCGCCCAAGAGGCCCAGATGCTTTTTGAGCACCGCATCCAGCACTTCCTCTCCGGCGCCCAGTTGGAAGCTCTCATCAAACAGCCAGGTCTCCTTTTCGAGGATTTTATGGAGTTGGTTGCGCTCCAAGAGTTGCTCCTTGGTTCCCGTTGCCGACGTGAACTGTTCAAGCTCGCTCAGAAAGCCAAGGCGGCTGCGAATAACTTGCGCCGAGTATATAATCTGAGAGAGGGAGGTGGTCCCAAGGAGCCGGGAGAGGTTCTCCTGATCCTCCTTGTTGAGGTTCAAACTCTCCGTGATCAGGTTGCGAATCCCATCAGGATTCGCCCGTAGGGAGTGGGCAATCAGGCGGAAGGTGAAACGCTTCGTGGCTTGGTCCAGCCCCTCAAACGACTTGAGATAGCCGGCCACGTTCGCCGCCAAAATATCGAAGACCTGCCTTTCTACAGAATCCAGCAGCTCGAGTTGGGCCTTCTCCTCGTAGGGATAAATATTTTCGGCCTGCCACCGCACGACGAGTGCGGAGGATTCTTCAAGCTCCCGTTTCTTGAAGTAGGCGCGCAGGGTCTCTCTGGCGGAGTGGACCAAGGTCTTCACCACTTCGTCGAGGTCGTCGAGTTCGAGTCGGTTCTCCTTGTCGAGTTCGCGGACGAGGTCGGTCTTGAGATAGGCGGTGAAATTAAACCCCTTTGCCCTAAGCCCCGAGCCTAGACCCACGGAGTGGAACGATACCCCGCTCCCATCGCACAGGTGTAGCATGCGATCGGTCTCGTGCTTCCATTCGATAACTCGAAGGGCGGCGGGGACAGTAGCGCCGTCAGGCAGGAGCAAATCCAGATTCACTTCGGTAGAACGCGCCTGCACCACCTGCGGGTCGATCAACCGGCCATTGAAGACCACGGACACGAAGGGATAGGCGGTCAGGTAGGCTCCGAAGAGCTGGGCGGCGAGAGTCCGGACGTCATCCTCCAACAGCGCGCGAAAATTCCGATGAGGGTTGCGGATCACCACTTCGGTGCCGGTGCTGTTCCCCTTTGCCGGCATCGGGGCCGATACGGTGAAGGCGTTGAGCGTAGCATAGTCGCCGGCGATGGAGTAGTCGTACAAGGTGCCATCGGTCATCCGGTAGGTGGTATTCCAACTCGCTCCACTGCCCAAATAGAAGGCCTTGAAGCGCCCCCTGCCCTGCTTGCCGTGGATGGTGCGCCCGCCGTCCGTGCGGCGCTTGGCCCGTTTCCAGGACTCGCCCAAATTGCCGAAGAGCTGCTTGGCGTCGGAATGGAAGACCCCGTGGCCATTGTCCGTGATCCGGATCTCGTCGAGAGCCTCAAGGGCGTTCGTCGTGAAGGAAACGACGACCTTGGTGGCATCGGAGTCGAATGCGTTCCAGACCAACTCGGCGATCGCTTCGAGTGGCGTGCGCGCGTTGGCCATTTGCGCGAGATGATCTTGTTTTACGAGGATGGAGATGCGCTCGGACATGGTGACCAGCAGAGAGGACCGCTTGGGCGGTGGCAACCCTTGATCGAGGCGGCGAAAACCCGAAGGGGAGACGGCGGTTTTGGAGGCGAGCGGGCCCGCTGCTCTCGGAAGGCGGCCGTGAAAAGGAAGGGCTTGCGTGGCGCCCCCAAGGTGACGCGAGAGGAACCCAAGGGCCTATGCTCGACCTGCGCGGGGAAACGCAGGGTTAGCGCCCCCCTGCCGGCATGGCGGTTTCTAATTGTCGTTGACCAGTTAGCCGGGAAATCGCGGCAACGGGGCCGGGCCGCTTCAATGCTGCTGCATTCTGGCGTCTGCGGCGGGACAATACCGCGAGTGCTTCTGCTTGCTCGGTGAACAGGCCCTCGGCGCTCTGCTCTGGGCTCTCGACCGAATGGTTACCGCTTAGCCGTGGCCATGCAAACGTACCGTTTTGCGTTCTGGAAGCGCACGAACTCCGGTGTCCGCCGTAGGAGCGTGCTTGCACGCGATCTGCGCTTTGAATCGCGTGCAAGCACGCTCCTGCTGAATGGTCACGGCTCAGCCGTGGCCATGCCGTCAGACGATGTGCTCGCTTTGGTATCTTCTCCAGCGCAGGCGGTATAGGGCCGCTTCCAGCAAGGCTGAATGTGGAAGGCTGGCCCCGGAAACCGGTGACCGAAGCGCGCCAGTCCACCAGCGAGAATCCTGCAACACAACTTCAGCCTTCGCCTTCCAGCATTCTCGGGGCGGCACAGGCGCAAGGTCCTACCTTCGCACTGCATAGTCTGGCTCGCTGGAATAGCGCAATCGGGCCGCCGTCGGCCGCGCTACACTAGCGCCTCAAGCCTGTGGGTTCAGCAGTTCGGTGCCGGTGAAGATCCGGAGAAGAAAACGCAGCGCCGCCGGTTTGTCGGCAGGGTCGATCTTGAGATCGATATGGTATTCGCAGCGGCCCTCGAACTTGCTCGCCCGCTTGGGATCGAGCGAGACAAGCAGTCGCTCCGGACTGGCGTCGAGCCGCTGGATGACGTCGTACCCGCTCCAGGTTTGGCCATCGCACTCGAAACGTATGTTCCCAAAGCGGCTCGGCTTGAGGTCCGCCCGCCGCTGGATCGTGAGATAGTGGTCGTCGGACGAGAGATGGAACACAAGCAGTCCGTACTGCGAGGTCTCTGCAAGGAGGGTGGATGCGGAAAAGCGGATCATGGGCTGGTCGTAAGCTACGAAACCGTGGCCAAATGCCGTGGCGAGGTATTCCTCATGATCTTGGGTGGATTGGGAAGCCGACCTCCGGCTACGCCCCCTGGCAAATCGGAGGTGAGGACTCGCAGGCCGCGAATGCATTCGGGGTTGTTGTCGCCGGCGGGGTGAGAGGTGGGGGCTGACCGGAATGCGTTTCGCCTATGTGGAAGGCGTTTGCAGTGAACGTCGCTAGGGTGGGCGGACGAAGCTCAAGTCGTACAACTGAGTTGGATTCCCTCTCTGTGGCCGGGACGGGTGCTTCGGTCTGTAGTAGATCCCACGAGACCGGCCGAAGGAAGTGTCCTCGCTGTAGGCTCCGGGCTTCAGAAGTCTGGCGGAAAGAGACTGCTCGGTGTCTCCGAGTAAGCATGTGCGAGGCGCCCCCCCCGCCCCGGCACACATACCCGCGTTGGAGGCGTGTGCCTGTGATTGGAGGGCGCCATCCGCAGGCCCCCCCGGCGCCTACTGCGCAGGCATATCGCGCTGGCCGGCCTCGGGAGCTGGGACGGCGGAACTTAACGTCATGGCAGTGATGCGATACGAGAGTTCTCGCGCATCCGAAGCGCCGCCACAGCTCTGCGGGCTGCGGGCACCGTCTTCGCTGCGAAGGCGGATGGTGTGGAGGCCGGAATGTGGGAGCTGGATCAACAGTTCCCCTTTCTCGTGGTCGAGGCCGACAGGGGTTTCACTCGCGCCATCGACCGAAAGCCGCAGGCCCCCTGCCCCGGGAAGACCGGCAAAGCGGCCACCGATGCCGATGCGAAGCTGCGTGGGGCCGGTTGATTCGACGGTCAGCTCAAGAACGGCGGCCATCCAGCCGAAGCCCTTTTCCCAGCCATGGAACCCTCCGATCGAGGTGATCACTCTTTGCCAAGCCCAAGTGTATTCGTCGAGCGGTGCGCAGGCGGTGAACAGGGGGATCGGGTCCACCGTGAGCCGTCCGAAGCAGAAGGATAGCTCTCGAGTGTCGGTGGAGATCCCGCCGTCGGCCGGGCGGCCTGTGCCTGCGGTACTGATCAGGTGAGCGGCCTGAGCGGAAGAGTCGCCAAGGGGCAGCGAAATGCCCGTGGTCTTGGCTGGCTCGAAGGCGAGGCGGCGTCCTGCGAATTCTATCACCAGAGGGGCGGTCGCGGGCAGCGAGGGGATGCGGGAGAGGATCTCGATGTTGAGCCAGCGACCGCGGCTTCCATCGGCCACTAGATACGCTTGGGCTGGCATCCAGCGTTGCCCACCTTCCTCGATGGAATGAAACCCTACGGGAAGCACGGCGGGCGAACCAGCCAAGGGCGCATAGTCCGCTGCTTGGTCCCCTTGGCGGAAGGGTGACCAATGCATCGACTGCAGGCGGGCGAGCTTTGCGGCCGGCGGGATGGGTTCAATCCGCACCAGTGCGCCGGCCTTCACGGTGTCGGAAGAATCCGAGTATGCCCAAAGCCAGCCCAGCTTGGCGTCGCGCACGCGCAGTGCTTCCGAAAGCGCACCCTGGGGCAAGCCCCAGGTGCCTACCCTGCCACTTCCCTTTGGCAGGTCGCGGTAGGGCCACAGCGCGAGTGCGGCCAACGCGATCAGGCCGATGCGGTGCAGCGCTGCGGACGAGGCTCCGCGAAAGAGGAGATAGAGGGCAAGTGTGAGTGGCAGCAGCAGTGACAGGTAACGCGGGGCCATGCCGCATTGCACCCCGAGCTGCACCCGACCGATTGCCGTATTGGCAGCAAACAGCAGGCTCGAGCCCAGCAGCAGGACCATCACCATCTCGCGGCGACGGTCGGCGGCCGGGCGGAACAGACGGGCCAAGGCGAAAACAAGAGCGGCGACCCCGAGCAACAGAAGCATGCCTCCGATCATCAGCCCGGGCTGCGCCGGTGAAGTGAACCCGTACGGGGTGCTAAGCATGGCCATCAGGAACGGACCGTAATCCCAGAGCGGAAAATGGGGGAACTGGTATCCGGGGGCCGCGGGTTCGAAACGGTAATCGAAGAAGAACAACACCCAGCCGGCCGTCAGCATTGCGGTGGCTACGGTCGCCGGCCAGCGTTCGGGTCCGCGGCGCAGTGCCGTCAAGAGGCCGAGCGCGAGGAGGACCAGCGCGGCAAACAGGCCGAACCCGGTGAAGGTCAGGGCGGGACCGATGAGCCCCAACAGCACCCAGCGCACCCATACTCGCTCCACCAGCAGGGCGTGGGCGGCGAGGAGCACCAGCACCAAGGGCCCAATACTGTGGGAAAGGTTTGGTGTCGTGGTGAGGGTTTCGTTGGGAAGCAACGAGAGCCCGCACGCGAGCGGCAACACATCCGTCCAGTGCCATTGGCCGAAGAACCTCCGGGGCAGCCACCACGCGAGCACTCCGCCAACGATGAGCCAGGCGGCAATCCAAAGCCCTTCCACGCGGATATCGCCATGGGAGAGCTGGAGCACCTGGGCTGTGAGCGGGAAGAACACGCCCTGCCGGTGCGGGCCATGCTGATGGTGGATCAGTGTCCAGACGGGCGCATGCTGCCAGACGGGTTGGTGCAGATCCCATTGGTCGGAGAAGGGCAGCGCCACCGCGTTCTGGAGCACAAACGCGATGATGTTCGCCACGAGCAGGCCTCCGACCAGCAGGAAGACGCTCCGGCGTAGGAATGGCTGAAGCGGACTTTGTTTGGGCGCGGGAGCTGGTGTATCCATTCGATCGCAGGGAATGTGGGCGAGGTGGCCGGCATGCAAGCGCCGCGTGTGCGAGTTGTTGTCGCGGTGCCGGGGCGATGCTGGCGGACTGGTGCTTTCGTGGTGAAAAAGGCAAAAACCCCGGGCCGCTGGGCGGCACCGGGGTTTGCAAACAGGCAGGAGTGCGGCGGCTCAGACGACCGGAGCCGCGGGGGCCTCGGCCTCGCCGGCCTCGTCGTCGTCCTTGGTATCCACGATGCGGGCCACGGAGAGGAGCTTGTCGCCCTCGGCCAGGTTGATGAGCCGTACGCCCTTGGCGCCGCGTCCCGTCTCGCGGATACCCATCACCGGGCAACGCACGCTCTGGTTCTTGGCGGTGAGCAGCATGATCTCGTCGGTGTCGTGCACGCTGAGTGCGCCGGCCACATTGATGGAGCCGTCGTCGGGCAGATCGATGGCGATGACTCCGGAGCCGCCGCGGCGGGTGAGGCGGTAGTCGGCGAACGGAGTGCGCTTGCCGATACCGTCCTCGCGGGCGATGAGCAGCCGCGCGGTGGAATCGCACACCTCGATGGATTGGAGGTAGTCGCCCTTCTTCTTGAAGCGCATGCCGGTGACGCCTCCGGTGGCGCGGCCGGTGGCGCGCAACCCTACGCGGACCTCGGCAGCTTCGCCTTCGGCACCCTCGGCTGGCGGCACCTCGGCAGAGGGCTCGGCGGTCGCGGCGGCGGCGGAATCCTCCTCGGCGGCGGAGTCCACCGCGCCTTCCTGGAAGCGCACGGCGAGGGCCTGGTGGGATACAAGGACGATCTCGTTTGTACCGGTGGTGAGGACACCACCGATCACCTGGTCGTCGGCGCGCAGGTTGATGGCGGCCAGTCCGCCTTCGCGCTCGCGGGTGGCTCCCTCGTATTCGGAGAGCATGGTCTTCTTCACGATGCCCGCCTGGGTGGCGAGCACGAGGAAGCGGTCGTCGGTGAAGGCGCTGAAGCAGACCATCGCGGCGATCTTCTCGCCCTCGACCAGTTTAAGGAAACTGGAGACCGACTTGCCCTTGGTGGTGCGCGCGCCCTCGGGCACGTCGTAGACCTTCTTGGCGTAGGATTTGCCGGTGGAGGTTACGAAGAGGATGTAGTCGTGGGTGGAGGCGGTGAAGAGCTGCTCCACGAAATCCTGCTCGTAGGTCTCGGTGCCGATGATGCCCTTGCCTCCGCGCTTCTGTACCCGGTAGTCGGCCACGCGGGTGCGCTTGATGAAGCCCTGATGGGAAACGGTGATCACGCAGCCCTCGTTGACGATCACGTCCTCCATGCGGAACTCGCCGGCGGCGGCGATGATCTCGCTGCGGCGCGGCTGGGTGTACTTCGCCTTGAGCTCAAGGAGCTCGGTCTTGATGACCTCAAGCAGCAGGGACTCGGAGGCGAGGATGGAGCGGTAGTATTCGACCAGCTTGAGCAGTTCGAAGTACTCGGCCTCGATCTTGCCGCGCTCCAGGCCGGTGAGCTGGTAGAGGCGCAGCTCGAGGATGGCCTCCGTCTGGCGTTCGGAGAGCGGATACTTCTCCATCAAGCGCACCTTGGCCTCGTCCTTGTTGGAGGAGGCGCGGATGATGCGCACGAAATCGTCGAGGTTATCGAGCGCGATCTTGTAGCCTTCGAGGATGTGGGCGCGCTCCTCGGCCTTGCGCAGGCGATACTGGGTACGGCGGGTGATGACCTCGCGGCGGTGGGCGATGTAGCACTCAAGGAGTTCCTTGATGTTCATCTGCTTGGGCCGGCGATGGTCGAGGGCGAGCAGGGTTACGCCGAAGGTGGTCTCGAGCTGCGTGAGCTGGAAGAGCTTGTTGATGACAACATCGGAGGACTCGCCGCGCTTGAGCTCGATGACCACGCGGGTGTTGCGGTCGGACTCGTTGCGCAGGTCGGATACCTCGGTGAGCTTCTTCTCGGTGACGAGAGCGGCGATGTGTTTTACGAGGGTCTCGCGATTGACGTTGTACGGGATCTCGGTGACGACGATCTGCTCGCGGCCGTTCTTGAGCTCCTCGGTGTGGGCGCGGCCTCGCATGCGCACGATCCCGCGGCCGGTGGTCATGTAGCTGCGGATGCCCTCGCGGCCCACGATGAGGCCGCCGGTGGGGAAGTCGGGCCCGGGGATGATCTCGATGAGCTCCTCCAGCGAGATGCCGGGGCGGTCCATCACGGCGCAGGCGGCGGTGATGATCTCGTCGAGATTGTGCGGCGGGATGTTGGTTGCCATGCCCACGGCGATACCCGTGGAGCCGTTCATCAGGAGGTTGGGCAACGCGGCCGGCAGCACGGTGGGCTCGGTGGTGGACTCCTTGTAGTTGGGTACGAAGTCGACGGTATCCTCGTCGATGTCGGAGAGGAGCTCCTCGGCGATGCCGGCAAGGCGGCACTCGGTGTAACGATAGGCTGCTGGCGGGTCGCCTTCCACGGAGCCGAAGTTGCCCTGGGGGTCGATGAGCGGGTAGCGCATCACCCAGGTCTGCGCGAGGCGTACCAGGGTGTCGTATACGGAGGAGTCGCCGTGGGGATGGTAGTTCTTGAGTACCTCGCCGACGACGCCGGCGCACTTGTCGTAGGCGCGGTTGTGCAGGAGGCCTTCGCGCAACATCGCGTAGAGGATGCGGCGCTGGACGGGTTTGAGGCCGTCGCGGGCGTCGGGCAGGGCGCGCGAGATGATGACCGACATCGAGTATTCGATGTATGCGGTCTGCATGATCTCGGAGATGTTGGCCGGTGCGACTTTTTCGTTGGCGGTGTACACGGGGAAAGTAGCGAGTAGCGGGGAGCGAGTAGTGAGTAGGAAGAAAGCGAGGGGAGGCTGGGGCAGGAGGTCTGGAATGCTCGCTACCCGCTACTCACTACTCGCTACTGGTTTCAGACATCCAAGAACTGGACGTTGAGGGCGTTGTCCTCGATGAACTGGCGCCGGGGCGGGACTTCCTCGCCCATGAGGATGGTGAACATCTCGTCGGCCTTGGCGGCATCGTCGATGTTCACTCGCAGGAGACGGCGCTTTTCCGGGTCCATCGTGGTCTCGTAGAGCTGCTCGGGGTTCATTTCACCCAGACCTTTGTAGCGCTGGATGGTGAGACCGCGGCGGCCGAGCTGGCGGGCTTGGGCGAGGATATCGAGCGGGGCGGCCAGCGGAGTCTTGGTCTCGTTCTTGAGGCCGGCGTTCTCGGTGAGCAGATACAGCGGCTCACCGGCCGGGGAGAAACGGGCGATGTCGAGGCCGGCGGCAGCGAGGGCCTTGAGCAGTTTGGTGAGCTCGTTGGCTTCGTAGATCTCGTGGATCTTGATACGGCGGTTGGTCGCGGCCGGTTTGGGGGCCTCGGGGGTGCCGTTGAGGGGCTCTCCGTTGCCGCCCAGGTCGGCGTCGAGGTTCATCTCGGTGATGAAGGCGGCGCGGTCGGTATCGTCGAAGAGGAAGCGGTGGCTCTCCTTGTTGCCCTCACGGATACGGGCTACGTAGCGGGGCAGCTCATGGGTGTCGGCGCGGTGCAGGTCGAGGTAGTCGACCAGCGAGGCGCCGTGGCGGGTGATGCCGGCGCCGAGCTTCTCGATTGCGGCCAAGGATTCCACGATGCGGTCGACCTGCTGGGGGGCGAAGATGTGGTTGTCGGCCAGGCGCGAGAGGGTGATGTCCTCGGAGCCGAGCTCGAGGAGGATGCGGTTGAGCTGGTCGTCGTTGTCGATGTACTGCTCGCGCTTCTTGCGCTTGATGCGGTAGAGCGGCGGCTGGGCGATGTAGATGTAGCCCTGCTCGATGAGGCCGCGCATCTGGCGGTAGATGAAGGTGAGCAGGAGGGTGCGGATGTGGGAGCCGTCCACGTCCGCGTCCGTCATGATAATGATCTTATGGTAGCGGGCCTTGGAGGCGTCGAAGGCGCCCTCGCCGGCGACCTCGCCGATGCCGGTGCCGAAGGCTGTGATGAGGGTGCGGATTTCCTCGTTGGCGAGGACCTTGTCGATACGGGCCTTCTCCACGTTGATTACCTTGCCGCGCAGCGGCAGGATGGCCTGGTAGCGGCGGTCGCGTCCTTGCTTGGCGGAGCCACCGGCCGAGTCGCCCTCTACGATGTAGACCTCGCACAGGGCGGGGTCGCGTTCGGAGCAGTCGGCGAGCTTGCCGGGGAGGCCGCCGCCGGAGAGTGCGCCCTTGCGTATGGTCTCGCGGGCCTTGCGGGCGGCCTCGCGGGCGCGGGCGGCCACCAGGGATTTGTCGATGATGCGCCGGGCGATGGCCGGGCTGGACTCGAAGGCGAACATGAGGCCCTCGTAGGTGGCCGAGCCCACGATGCTCTCGACCTCGGGGGAGAGCAGCTTGACCTTGGTCTGCGATTCAAACTTTGGATCGCTGTGCTTGATGGAGATCACGGCCGCCAGGCCCTCGCGCACATCGTCGCCGGTGACCTGGGGGTCCTTCTCCTTGATGTGGTTGTTGTTGCGCGCGTATTGGTTGATCGCACGCGTGAGGGCGCTGCGGAAGCCCGAGAGGTGGGTGCCGCCGTCGGGATTGTGGACCGTGTTGGTGTAGCAGAATACGAGGTCGGCGAAGGTGTCGTTGTACTGGAGTACAACCTCGATGTGGACCTCGGCGTCCTTGCCGTCGATGAGGGTCTTGGTCTCCTTGACGATGCGGATCGGCACGGGGTGGAGCGCGGTCTTGCCCGTGTTGATCTGTTTCACGAACTCCACCACGCCGTCCTTGTAGAAATAGGTTTCGACCTTCGGGGTGGCGGGACGCTCGTCGGTGAAATTGATGCGCAGGCCGGAGTTGAGGAAGGTGAGCTCACGCAGGCGCCGGCTGATGAGATCGGCGCGGAAGACGGTGGTATCCTTGAAGATCTCGGCGTCGGGCTTGAAGGTGATGAGGGTGCCGGTGCCCTTGGCCTTGCCGATGACCTCGAGCTTCTTGGTGGTCTTGCCCCGCTCGAAGGTCATGTGGTGGACCAGACCATTGCGGGAGACCTCGACCTCAAACCACTCGGATACGGCGTTGACGCACTTGGCGCCTACGCCGTGGGTGCCGCCGGAGAACTTGTAGCCGCCCTGGCCGTACTTGCCGCCGGAGTGCAGGGTGGTGAGGACCATCTCCACACCGGGGATGCCGTAGGTGGGGTGAATGTCCACGGGGATACCGCGGCCGTCGTCGCGGATGCTGATGGAGCCGTCGAGGTGGATAGCCACATCGATGGTCATGCAGTGGCCGGCGAGATGCTCGTCCACGGAGTTGTCGAGCACCTCGGAAACGCAGTGGTGGAGGGCGCGTTCATCGGTGCCGCCGATGTACATGCCGGGCTTTTTGCGGACGGCTTCGAGACCTTCGAGCTTGCCCAGCTTCGAGGCGTCGTAGGACTCGGCGATGGGGGTGAATGCAGAGGGCGTCTGCGGGAGGTCTTCGGGTTCGGACATGAGCGTTTGCTTAAAGGGCGGAAGTCTTGGTTTTTGGGCAGGAGACACAAGGAAATCTTCAGGCGGATCGGCACAGCGAATGCGGGAATACCGGGGCCACGGGATGGCATTCTCCCAATTTTCAGTTGCGCACCAAGGATGCGGCCATAACTGCTTGGCCGCGTGAAACTTTCGGTGAAGGTCGAATATGCATGTCGAGTATTGGCGCACATGGCCCGGTTGCAGGCCAAGGGCGAGTTGGCGCATATCGAAGGTATGGCCGAAGAGGAAGCGGTGCCGCCGAACTATCTGGTGCAGATTCTGGGGGAGTTGCGCGAAGGTGGCATGATCACCAGCCGCCGAGGAAAGAAGGGGGGCTATGCACTGGCGCGCACGCCCGACATGATCTCGCTCTACGACATCGTCACCTTGGTCGAGGGCTCGCTGCTGGAGTTTGGCCAAGGCAGCAAGGGCCGCTCGGCCCGACGGGTGTCCGCAGCCTGGATCGAGGTGAGGGGCGTGCTTGAGGCAAAGACGCGCGAAATCACCCTCGACAAGCTGGCCCTGCAAGGCGCTGAGGCGATGTACTACATTTGAAGTAGTGAGTAGCGGGTAGTGAGGAGTGAACAGCGGCTGGCGGGGAGGAGGCGGCACTCCGAGCGTAGTTGATAGTTGGCTGCTCGCGCAGGCGCGGCCAAGCCGGTGCTCGGCTGCGGGATTGACCGCGTATTGCCGCTCGGGCATCACAGCATTCATGCTTTTACCCGCGCTCGAGAAGTTGCTCATCTTCCAGGATCGCGACCAACGCCGGCAGGCGTTCGAGACCCAGATCAAACAGGTGCCCGACGAGATCGCGGCAGTGAGGCGCAAGATCGAGGAGGAACGAGCCGGGGTGGAAACGGCCAAGGCGGCCTGGCGCGAGGCCGAGGCCAAGCGCAAGGCTCTGGAAACCGAGATCGGCCTGGCCGAACAGAAGGCAGCCCGCTTCCGCACCCAGCAACTGGAGGTGCGCAAGAACGACGAGTATCAGGCACTTGGCCACGAGATCGAGACGGTGGCCGCGCAGGTCGCCGCGCTCGAGGAGAAGGAGCTCGTGCTGCTCTACGAGATCGATGAGTCCAAGGCTAAGGTGAAGGCCGCCGAGGCCGCCGCCGCCCAGGGGATCGCCGTCCATGAGGCGCGCATCCGCACTTTGCAGGAGAAGGAGTCTACGATGCGCCAGGCGCTCGCGGCGTTGCAGGGCGAACTGGAGGCTGCCCGGGCTGCGGTGCCCGAGGCTGCGCTGGCCATATATGTGCGCATCGCCAAACGCGTGCCGCTGCCGGTGTGCGTGCCGCTGCGCGAGCTGCGCTGCTCGGGGTGCAACCTCAAGGTTTCGAGTGGCATATCCTCCGATGTGCGCGCGGGATCCAAGCTCGTCACCTGTGAGAACTGCGACCGTATCGTCTTTTGCGAGAGCTGAGTCCAGCGCGCTGTAGGAGCGAGCTTGCTCGCGATGGCTTGGGATCTGGAGGATTGAGGCCGGCGCTGCCGGCGGATCGCGTGTGGGCATGCACCTACACGGACTCGGCATTAGTCTCATCTTGAACGCGACGTAGAATTAGTGACTCGCGGTCCACTCTGCCGTTACGGCAGCGTGCAGCGCAGGCTCTGAGACTCGCTCTGGGAAGATCCCTCCGGAGTGGTTGCCCGCACGATGATCACCGCCGAGCCTGCGGGCCGCTGTAATCGATACCTGAGCACCGCCGAGCAGCGCGGTGAGGCCCAAAACAAGGCCGGTCCGGATCTGCCGCCCGGCATCGGTGGCGGCCGTTCTCCTCGGGAAACCGTTCACCAGGAAGCCGATGCCAGCGACGCTCATCATGGTGGGTAGAATACCGTAGGCACCCCGAATTGAGGGCCTTCCCATCTGTGGACCCGGCGGCGGATTCCCCGGTGCCATGAGTAATGAATCTGAGCTCCCCCTGCCTCTGCTATGTGCCGGGCGTGAGCCCAGGGACGAGTTCGTAGCCGTGCTCGCGGTAAAAAAGGAAATCCCCAACGCGGGTGAAGATCGTACTGGTGAAGTGCACTCCGGCCCTACGCACCAGGCCGGCATCGGCCAGCGGCATGGATAGAACCCGATGGCGACGCGTGAGTACCCGCAAATCGGTGACCTGATCGCCGATCTCCATCCCCGCTGGAATGACCCGACTTTCCACCAGCGCGAATAGCGGGCCGGCATACATGCCGGCCCGGTTGAGGGGGATGGCCGCCTCGGTCAGCACCGGTTCACCGGTCGGAAGCCGAGGATGATACCGCCGCCCTTGGTCGCAGACCCGATCGTGATGCCAAATCGATGACTCGCCGCTGGACATCCTCCGGGCCGGTGTCTTCGAACACCGCGCCCACCATTGGACGAACCCATACTGGTGCTTGAGATTGGTCGCTAGATCGCGCGTGGATCCCTTGGGCGAGCTGGTGGGATAACATGCGGAATCGTAGCAGTTGATATCTAGCCAGAGCGGAGTCCTTCCCTCGACTTGGACAGGCACTCTCGAACCATGGCCGATCAGGCCTCGTGCTCGGGCTTCGTATGCAGCACTTCCAGCAGACGATCCGGCAATTTGAGCGAAATGGTGGCTACACTGGTCGGATAGTACCGGCAAGATTCGCGCGCAAACCCGGGTCGGCCAAGGTGTAAGTTGCCGCGAACAGACCTTTACGAGCCCCTCCAACTCCACCAATTTCCCCCCACTTTACAACCTACCAACCCCCGTATCCTCCATGCTCCATCACTGTCTCAACCGTCTCCGCGTGGCACAGTCGGCTCCCCTGCTCGCCGCCGCCATGACCGTGGCCGGCTCCATGACCCTAGCTGTGCCCGCAGCGCAAGCCATCCCCCTTCAGTCCGCCATTGTCGCCGATAGCAATTTGGTCGACCAACGTGTTGAGGCTCTGCTCAAGCAGATGACCCTACAGGAGAAGATCGGTCAACTCACCCAGATCGGCCCCGAGCCGGTCGAACCCGAGAACATCCCGGCCGAGGACCTCATCCGCAGCGGCCGCGCAGGCTCCGTGCTGTGGACCATCGATACCGCCCTCATCCAGAAATACCAGAAGATCGCGGTGGAAGAGTCCCGCCTGAAGATCCCCCTGCTCTTCGGCTTCGACGTCATCCACGGCTATAAAAATGTCTTCCCCATGCCGATCGGCATGGCCGCGACCTGGGACCCGGCGCTGGTTGAGCGCGCCCAGGCCATCGCCGCCCACGAAGCCGCCGTCTCCGGCATCAACTGGTCCTTCGCCCCGATGGTCGACATCGCCCGGGACCCCCGCTGGGGCCGTATCGCCGAAGGTGCCGGCGAGGACCCCTATCTGGGCGCCGCCATCGCGCGCGCCCAGACCCTCGGACTCCAGGGCCCCAAACTCGGCACACCCAACCGCGTGCTCGCCAGCGTTAAGCACTTCGCCGGCTACGGTGCCGCCGACGGTGGCCGCGACTACGACAGTTGCTACATCCCGGAGACCACCTTCCGCAACACCTACCTCAAGCCCTTCCAAGCCGCCTTTGACGCAGGCGTCGGCGCCGCCATGTGCGGCTATATGGTGCTCAACGACGTCCCTTGCAGCGGCAATAGCTGGCTCCTGCGCGACGTGCTCCGCACCGACATGGGCTTCACCGGCTTTGTCATCAGCGACGCCTGGTCGGTCAACTCCCTAACCCCCCACGGCTTCTCCCGCGACGGTGCCGATGCCGCCTTCCGCGGGCTGCGCAGCGGGGTCGACATGGACATGGGCAGCCTCACCTACCAGCAGTTCCTCGCCAAAGCTGTCGAATCCGGCAAGCTCCCCATCGCCCTGGTTGATCAGTCCGTGCGCAATGTTCTCGCCGTTAAAATCCGCATGGGCCTGTTTGAGAAACCTTACGCTGACCTCGACCAACGCGACGCAGTCTTCAACGATCCCGCCAGCCGCGCCGCCACCCGCGAAGCCGCCCAGCGCTCCATAGTGCTCCTGCGCAACCAAAACGACCTGCTCCCCCTCAAGCGCTCGCTCAAGACCATCGCGCTCATCGGCCCCTTGGGCGACTCCACCGAAGATATCAAGGGCTCATGGACTGTCGAAGGCGGTGCCGCCGTCTCCCTGCTCGAAGGCCTTCGCGCCAAACTCCCCCGCACCCATGTCGGGTTTGTCCGCGGCGGTGACATGCAGCGCCCCTACGCCATGCCGTGGGATGCGATCAAGGGCAAGAAAGCCCCTGAAATCATGTCGCCCGAGGAGATGAAGCTGGAGGTCGCCAAAGCTGTGGAAGCCGCCAACAAGTCCGAACTGGTCATCCTAGCCTTGGGTGAACGTGCCGGCATGAGCGGCGAGGCCGCCTCTGTCTCCGACCTCCGCCTTCAAGGCAACCAGCAGGAACTGCTTGAGGCGGTGGTTGCCACCGGCAAGCCGGTTGTGCTCGTGCTCTTCGGCGGCCGGCCTTTCGACATCACATGGGCCGCCAACCAAGTGCCGGCCATCCTCACCGCCTGGTTCCCTGGCACCGAGGGCGGCAACGCAATTGCTGATGTGCTCTTCGGCGAATACAACCCGGGCGGCAAGCTCCCGGTCTCCTGGCCGCGCAGCACCGGCCACCTGCCCTACTACTACAACCATCCCCTCACCCATTCCCCCGAGGCGGACCCCTTGTTCACCTCCCGCTACGCCGCCAACACCACCTCGGCCCCGCTGTATCCCTTCGGTTACGGCCTGTCCTACACCAGCTTCTCGTTCTCCAATCTGGTGTTGGATCGCACCAGCCTCAAGGCGGTCGAGCAGTCGAAAGCGGCCACCGCTGCTGCCGTCGCCAACCTCAACCCTGTCGCCACCACCCTCAAGGACGGCGAACAGATCAAGGTGTCGGTCGTCGTCGAGAATACCGGCAAGGTGGCCGGCGACGAAGTCGCGCAGCTCTACATCCACCAGAAGGCCGGCAGCATTGTGCGGCCCGTGCGTGAGTTGAAGGGTTTCCAGCGCATCAATCTTGCCCCGGGCGAAAAGAAGACCGTGACCTTCACCCTTGCCCGCGCCGAGCTTGAATTCTGGAGCCCACACACCCGCACTTGGGTGGTCGAGCCCGAGCAATTCGATATCTGGGTGGGCAACAACTGCCAGGCCACCCTGCACAGCCAGTTCGAGATCGTTCCGTAACAGTAGCCTCCGCACCACCGGCTGCCCTTGCAGCCGGTGGTTTGGCTCCAGTGTCTGATCTCCTTCGGGTAGTTGAAGATCGTGGTCGGGCACTTGAAGTGCATCTCGGTGAGGTAGTGTTCGGGCTCGTGAGGCTGGCGCCATTGAACACTGGATGCCGAAGGGACCTCGAAACCAGAAGGGACAGGTCGGCGAAACCAGAAGGGACAGGTCGGAAATCTTAGACACGGGCCCCGTTGTGACTAAACTCCGGGCGTTATGAGGCTGGGGCGTATCAAGGTTTCGCCTGAGGAGGGGCCGGCAGCCTACCACTGCATGACGCGCGTGGTGGCGGGGGAGCGCCTCATCGACGATCCGGCCAAGGAAATCTTGCGACGTCAGCTTTGGCTGGTGGCGGAGTTTTGCGGAGTCGAAATCCTCACCTACGCCATCCTCAGCAACCACTTCCACATCTTGGTGCGCGTACCGCAAAAGATCACGCCGCCGGATACCGAGTTGCTGCGCCGCTACCGTCTGCTCCACCCCAAACCGACCAAGTACCAGCAGGCGCGTATCGAGGTGATCGAAGCGCAGTTGGTGGCCGGCGGCCCCGAGGGTGAGGCCTGGCGGCGGCGTCAGCTCACGCTCATGGGAGATGTCTCCAACTTCATGAAGCTCTTGAAGCAGCGTTTCGCCATCTGGTTCAACAAGGCCCACGGCCGCTATGGCACGCTCTTTGCCGAGCGCTTCAAGTCCGTGCTGGTGGAGTGCTCCAGCAACGCCTTGCGCACGATGGCCTTCTACATCGACCTCAACCCCGTGCGCGCCGGCATGGCCTCCGACCCCAAGGACTATCGATTCTGCGGCTACGGTGAGGCTGTAGCCGGCAATCCCGCCGCCCGGGCCGGCCTGTGTCAGGTGCATGGCGGGAAGTGGCAACAAGCCCATGCCGCGCATCGTATCGGGCTGTTCGGCACTGGTTCTGCCCCTCGCCTTGCCGGCACCACCATCGCCCCAAAGGCCTTCGCCGAGGTGCTGCGGCAAAAGGGTAGACTGCCTCTCTCCACGGTGCTGCGCTGCCGGGTACGCTACTTTACCGATTCGGCCGTGCTGGGCTCTCAGGCCTTTGTTGCCCTGCATCTGGCTGCGTATCGCCGCCGCTATGGCGCTCGCCAACGCAGCGCCCCTCGCCCGCTGCTGCCCGTCACGGATTGGGGCGGACTCAACGTGCTTCGCGCCCTGCGCCACAACCCCTTCGGGTAGAAGCCTGCTGCTCCGGTGATTTTCCGCCTGCGACCGGAATTCTGGTGAGTGCCAACGAAACAGGCCGGTCTTTCGACCGGCCTGTTTTCATTCTGGTGGAGCCGATCAGGTTCGAACTGACGACCTCCTCGTTGCGAACGAGGCGCTCTTCCAACTGAGCTACGACCCCGGCACCAGAAAGGGGAGCCATTGAGGTGGGTTTCCCGGCGCGAGTAAACAGGAAACTCGTTCCGCAGGAATCTTCCCCGAATCTCGACCAATTCGCGGCCACATCCGAATGCCAATCAGCTTGGAGCTATCCCGTCTCGTCGAGCGCCGCGGGGCGAGGAAGAAGCCCGCTCCCCCGATGTAAGAGGCGCTGCAGGAGAGGGACGTTCCGGCGTAGGAAGCGGCTTTGCTTGGGTCCCTCGAACTGGAGCGGCGCCGTAGGTAGGGGCATTCGCATGATAGTCCAAGGGGCATTAACGGAAGCGCTGCTCGGGGCCGGGAGCTTCGCGTTCTAGCGAAAGCGGCTCCGGCGGACAAGGGGCGCGGGCGGGCACGGCGCCCTTGCTCGCGGTGCGAAGCGCGTGCCGTGGGCGGGGATTTCGCGCGCGTGGGTGCGCAACTACGCGAAGCGGCAGCAGCGCAGCCGGCCCTAGCCGTAACCCTTCTTTCGTTGGAGCGTGCTTGCACGCGATTCAGTGCGCAGATCGCGTGCAAGCACGCTCCTACGGCGGACGCCGGAGTTCATGCACTGCCAAAGCGCGAAGCGGCGGCAGCGCTCCCGGCCCTAGAACTCCGCGGTGCCGGGCGTGCGGGCGAAGGGAATCACGTCCCGAATATTGGAGACTCCGGTGACGAACATCAGGAGACGCTCAAACCCCAGCCCGAAGCCGGCGTGCGGCACCGAGCCGTAGCGGCGCAGGTCGACGTACCACCAGTAGTCCTTCTCATTTAGCCCGTGGTGGCGCAGGTTGGCCTGCAACACTTCGAGGCGCTCCTCGCGCTGGCTGCCGCCAACGATCTCGCCGATGCCGGGCACAAGCACGTCCATCGCGGCCACCGTGCGGCCGTCGTCGTTGAGGCGCATGTAGAAGGGTTTGATCTCCTTCGGGTAGTTGAAAACTGTTGTCGGGCACTTGAAGTGCACCTCGGTAAGGTAGCGCTCGTGCTCGGCCTGGAGGTTGGCGCCGGGACGCACCGGATACTCGAAGGTCTTGCCGCTCGCCAGCAGGATGGCCACCGCCTCGTCGTAGCTCACGCGCTGGAACGGGCGTTCGAGCACGAAATCGAGACGGGCGAGCAGCTCCTTGTCCACGAACTTGCCAAAGAACTCCAGGTCGGCCGCGCAGTGCTCGCGGGCGTCGCGGATGAGGTACTTCACGAACTCCTCGGCCAGGGCCATGTCGCCCTGCAGGTCGCAGAAGGCGATCTCGGGCTCGATCATCCAGAACTCGGCGGCGTGACGCGAGGTGTGTGAATTCTCCGCACGAAACGTGGGGCCGAAGGTGTAGATGTTGGAGAGTGCGCAGGCGAACACCTCGCCTTCGAGCTGGCCGCTCACCGTGAGAAACGTCGGCTTCTGGAAGAAATCCTTGGTGAAATCCACCGCTCCGTCCTCGCGCAGCGGTGGCTGTTTCGCATCGAGCGTGGTTACCCGGAACATCTCGCCGGCGCCCTCGCAGTCGCTGGCGCCGATGATGGGGGTATGCACATACACGAAGCTGCGCTCCTGGAAGAACTGGTGGATTGCATACGCCAGGCGACTGCGCACCCGGAAGATGGCGCCGAAGAGGTTGGCGCGCGGCCGCAGGTGGGCGATCTCCCGCAGGAACTCCAGGCTGTGCCCCTTCTTCTGTAGCGGATAGGTGGCGTCGGCCTCGCCCACGACCTTGAAGCTGCGCGCCACAACCTCCCATTTCTGCCCCTGGCCCTGGGAGGGGACGAGCTGCCCGTGCACCTCCAGCGCGGCGCCTGTGGTGGCCTTTTCGATGTGCGCGTAGTCGGGTAGAGCGGCGTCGGCTACGACTTGGATGCCCTTCAGGCAGGAGCCGTCGTTGAGTTCGATGAAAGAAAAAGCCTTGGCGTCGCGGCGGGTGCGCACCCATCCCTGCAGCAGGATGGAGTCGAGCGGTTCGCTGCGGGCCAGGGCGTCTTTGACGAGGGTGCGTTGCATGGGGCGAAGGCTGAAGGCTGGTTGCTGAAAGCTGAAGCCGGGAAGGATGGAGTGGTTACGTGGCCACGTTTGCCGAGGTTGAGCTGCCCGGCACGGTGGGCCGGGGGCGGCTGGCGCAGTGGTGCCGTAAAGCGGGGCGGAAGTCACAAACGAAAATTCGCGCGCTGGGCTTTCGCGTTGCCGCCGGCTTTGGGCCCGCGTTGGCTGCCGGCATGGTCAAGCTCTCCGCAGTTTATGAAGGCGATCTGCATACGGTGGCCACCCACGGCCCCTCGGGCCGGACTCTTGAGACCGACGCCCCGGTGGACAACCAAGGGCGCGGCGAAACTTTTTCGCCCACCGATCTCGTGGCTGCGGCGCTGGGCTCGTGCATGCTCACGATCATGGGCATGGCCGCCCGCCGCCTCGGGCTCGAGCTGAAGGGAGCCCGGGTGGAGGTGACCAAGGAGATGACACCGCAGCCGCCGCGCCGGATCGAGAAGCTCATCACCGAGATCTGGATCCCGCTGCCGCGCAGTGCCGATCCCACCGGCCAGCTCGAGCGCGCCGCGCTCACCTGCCCGGTGCACCGCAGCCTGCTCGCCGAGATCGAGAAACCGGTGGTCTTCCACTGGCAAGAGTGATGCAGAAGGCTGAATACTGAAGGCGGAAGGCCGAACTCGGGAAAGGGAGGCTGAAGGAGGAAGGGCTCTATTGCCTCGCGCTTCAGCTACGGGATCCGCACTTCAGTTACGCGGATCGGCGGCGGCAGGCGCATGCGGGCAGGACCGGTCTCCGACCGGTTTTCAGGGGTGATTCAGCTCCTGCATGCCCGGGCGGCGCCTCCATCGCGTGCCGGCGCAACCTTTCCCGTTGCCAGCGACTGAGGCGCGCCGTTGCTTCTCGCTTATGGCCAAGCCTTCCCAAGCCACCTGGGGCGGTCGCTTCTCCAGCGGTCCCGCCGAACTGATGCTGCGTTTCAGCGAATCCGTGACGTTCGACCGCCGCCTGGCGCCCTTCGACATCGCGGGCAGCAAAGCCCACTCGGCGATGCTCGCCCACGTGGGGCTCATCACTGCGGCCGAGCGCAACGCCATCCACAAGGGCCTCGACGTGATCGCCGCCGAGATCGTCGAGGGCAAGTTTGTCTGGGACGTGAAGTTGGAAGATGTGCACATGAACATCGAGCACGCCCTCAAGCAGCGCGTGCCCGCCGCGGCCAAGCTCCACACCGCCCGCAGCCGCAACGACCAGGTGGCCACGGACATGCGCCTGTATTTCAAGAGCGCCTGCGTCGAGGTCGTGGCCGGGCTGCGCGCCGTGCAGCGGGTGCTGGTCGACCTGGCCGAGCTCCACCGCGAGGTGTTGATTCCCGGTTACACCCATCTCCAGCGCGCGCAGCCGGTGTCGATAGCGCACCACCTGCTGGCCTGGGTGGAGATGATCGGGCGCGACGTGCGCCGCTTCGCCGAGGTGGCCGAGCACGCCAACATCTGCCCCCTGGGCGCCGGCGCGATCGCCGGCACCACCCTGCCCATCGACCGCGAGTTCGTGGCGAAGGAGCTCGGCTTTGTGGATGCGAAGGGCCGGCCGCAGGTGACGCCCAACAGCATGGATACCGTGGCCGACCGCGACCTCTTCCTGGAGTTCGCCTCCGCCGCCGCCATCGCGGGCGTGCACTTCTCCCGTATCGCCGAAGACCTCATCCTGTGGAGCTCGGCGGAGTTCCGCTTCATCGACCTGCCCGACACCTTCTGCACCGGCTCCAGCCTGATGCCGCAGAAGAAGAATCCGGATGCCGCCGAGCTGCTGCGCGGCAAGAGTGGGCGCCTGGTGGGCAACCTCACGAACTTGCTCGTGCTAGTGAAGGGGTTGCCGATGACCTACAACCGCGACCTGCAGGAGGACAAGCCGCCGCTCTTCGATAGTCACGACACTTTGGTGATCTGCGCCGAGGTGCTGGCCGGCACCCTCGCCGGGGCGAAGGTGATCCCGGCAGCCTGCGCAGCCGCTGTCGCCGATCCGCTCCTACTCGCCACCGATCTCGCCGACTACCTCGTAAACCGCGGCGTGCCCTTCCGCGACGCTCACCACGCCGTGGGCGCTCTGGTGAAATGCGCCGAGGGGCTCGGGGTGCCGCTGCCCCAGGTGCCCCAGGACGAGGCGCAGAAGATCCACAAGGAGTTCGCGAAGGATTGGCCGGAAGTCTTCGACCTCGATCGCGCCATGGAAGCGCGTCGTGGCACGGGCATGCCATCGCCCGCGCAGGTGAAAAAGCAGGTAGCCCGCTGGCGCAAGGCGCTGGCGGAGTGAGACATTGCACGCACAGACAATGCACCCAGACACGATACTCTCGGGATTGGCTCGCGACCTAAGGATGATCAGGCGGAGTTACGGGAGCTCGAACGCGGAGATCCTCGCACTCCTCCCGAAGCCGTTGGAGGTGTTCTCGATCATGAACACCATAGTGCAATGGCACGGACGGAATGGGGTGGATTTGTCAGAGTTCGAATGTGCGGTCTACGGCTTGGTCTCTCTAGATGTGTCAGCGACTAATTACTCGACGGAGAACTTCCTGCTAGGCGATGCCGCTGATGATGTTCCGCCGATGCGTCTACTCCTCGCCGATGCGTCACCGGCCCTGGCCGCACGGTTTCAGAGATTGATCGATATCTTCCCCGGATATTTGCAGGCGCGAAATCACGCTGAGCGTCAGCGGCTGTTCAATTTGGACGACGAGGACGCGGAAGACGCAATTAGTGAGAAGGTCTCTGCTTGGAACCAGGAATACAACGCGTTGCCGTTTGTCCGTGATGAGGCGTTAATCCGTCACGTGAACGAAGGGTTTCTTGCTCTCAAGATCCAGTGGCCGAAGGAGTGATTGGTGTAGGGCTGCTTCAAGTATTCTCTATCGAAACTGGCCTTTCACGTTCCGTCTCCCTTCTCCCGCACCCCATGTCCACCATCCGTATCCTCTCCGACCGCGTGGCCAACCAGATCGCCGCCGGCGAGGTGGTTGAGCGGCCGGCTGCGGTGGTGAAGGAACTGGTGGAGAACTGCCTCGACGCCGGCGCGACGCGCATCGTGGTGGAATTCCGCCACGGCGGGCGCTCGCTGATGAGCGTGGAGGACAACGGCAAGGGCATGGACCGCGACGACGCCCTGCTCTGCCTGGAGCGCCACGCCACCAGCAAGATCACCGAGGCGGTGGATCTCGATACGCTGTGCAGTTTCGGCTTCCGCGGCGAAGCGCTGCCCTCGATCGCCAGCGTCTGTCACTTCGAGCTGCGCACGCGTCCTGCCGCCGCGGAGATGGGTACGGAGATCGTCGTCAACGGCGGCAAGTTCGTGCATGTGCGCGACTGCGGGATGCCCCCGGGTACGAGGATCGCGGTGACCAACCTCTTCAACTCGGTGCCGGCGCGGCGCAAGTTCCTCAAGAGCGACTCCACCGAGGGGGCACACCTTATCCAGTGCGTGCGGTTCTACGCGTTGGCCAACCCCGAGGTGGCCTTCACTCTGGTGGAGGACGGGCGCACGATCTTCCGCTCGCCGGCCTGCACGTCGCTGCGCGAGCGTGTAACCGAAATCTTCGGCCGGCAGGTGGCGGAGGCGTTGCTGCCGGTGGAGGCTCGGGGCGACGGGATGCGGCTCACCGGCCTGGTGGGCAAGCCGGGCGCAAGCCGCTCGACGCGCCACGAGATGATCACCTTCGTCAATCGCCGGCCGGTGGATACTCGCACCCTCTCCTACGCCCTGATCGAGAGCTACCAGCAGTTGCTGCCCAAGGGGCGCTACCCGCTGGCGTTCCTTTTCCTGGAGATCGACCCCGCGGCGGTGGATGTGAATGTGCATCCGACCAAGCGCGAGGTGCGCTTCCGCAATGATGCGGCGGTGCGCACCTTCATCGTACGCTCGTTGCTGGAGGCGCTGCGCGCCGCGGCCCACGAAGTGGGCGGCGGGCTGCCACCGGGCGCGACTCGGGTGGAGGCGGTAGCGACGTTGCCGCCTGCGGGTTTCGGCGGTGCTGCTGCGCGGGAGCCGCATGCGGCGGCCGCGGGCGCTGCTCCGATCGCCGGCTTGGCGCCGAGAGCGGTGGCGGGGCTGGGGTTGCCCGCAGCTTCTTCGTACGCCTCCGCGGCGGCCACTACCCCGGCGGCTGCTCCCGCTCCGCTGCCGGCGCTGGTATTGCCGGCACCAGCCGCGGTGGATTCGAGTTTTGCCCCCGGCGGCCCGCCGGCGGCCAACCCGCTGGCGCGGCCCGCGCCGGCGCTGGACCCGCTGCTGGTGGATACGGTGGGCGCGTTGAGGGCCTCGGTACTGGCGGCCTCCGCGCTGTCGGTGCCCGAGGCGGCGGGGCGGCCAGCGGGCACGGTGCCGGCCGGCGGTCGGTCGGGCTGGAGGCACCTGGGCACGGCGCATGGCGACTGTGAGATTTTCGAGACGAGCGGCGGAGTGGTGCTGCTCGACCGTAGGGCTGCGCTGGAGCGCATCTTTTTCGAGCAGTTGCAGCGCGAGTTCGCCGAGGGCCACACCCTCAGCCAGCGCCTGCTCTTCGCGGTGCCGGTGGAGCTCGACCCGGTGGCCACGGCGATGCTGGTCGACCAGATCGCTTTTCTCACCGGCCACGGTCTGGAGGTGGCGGCATTCGGAAGAAACTTTTTCCGTATCGAAGCGGTACCGGCATGGCTGGACCCTGCGGAGGCGGAACCATTTTTGCGCGACATCCTGGGGCGGCTGCGCGACGGGCAGATCGACCCGCGTCGCCCCGAGGTGGCCCGCGAGCAGTTGGCACGCTTGGCGGCGGGGAGAGCAGTGCGCGGCGCCGGGCGCGGGGATAGCGGCGGCGAATTGGCGGCTCGGCTGCTGGGTTGTGCGCATCCGTTGCTCACGCCGGGCGGTCAGCCCACTCTGATCGAGCTCAGCCGTGGGGAATTGGCGCGGCGTTTTCAAAAAGACCGTTGCTAGGAATCTGGGCTGGGGCAGGATGCCGGCCCGTTGTTTGCTTCATTGCGCAAGAAATGCGCCGATAACCGGCCCGATCCCAACGCTCCACCGTATGTCCGCACCAACTCGCAAGCCTTCCGTCTCCCGCGCCTCTGCTGGGCCCGTATCCTCCGCTAGCGCTCCTGCCGCTCCTGCCGCCCCAGCCGCTGCGGCTGCTCCGGCCGAGGCCGACATCGAGGCGCTTAAAACCTCGATACTCAACCACCTCAAGTTCACCCAGGCCCGCGATGCGAAGACGGCCACCCGGCGCGACTGGTGGATCTGCACCAGTTTGGCCGTACGCGACCGCCTGCTGGAGCGCATGATCGACACCCAGGGCGTGCACAACGACGGCAACGTCCGCCGCATGTACTACCTCTCGCTGGAGTACCTCATGGGCCGCCTCCTGCAGAACAATCTCTACGCCGCCGGTATCTACGGCGCCACTCAGGCCGCCCTCGGTCAGCTCGGGCTCGACCCGGAGAAGATCCTCGATGAGGAGCACGACATGGGCCTGGGCAACGGCGGCCTCGGCCGCCTCGCCGCCTGTTTCCTCGACTCGCTGGCCACCCTCGACCTGCCTGCCATCGGCTACGGTATCCACTACGAGTTCGGCCTCTTCCGCCAGGAGTTCGTCAACGGCCACCAGGTCGAGCATCCCGACAACTGGATGGTGCGCGGCGCCCCGTGGGAGATCGAGCGCCCCGAATACACCAAGGCCGTGCAGCTCTACGGCCATGTGGAGTCGCGCTTCGACAACCTGGGCCGCCCCCATCAGCGCTGGGTCAACACCCGCACCGTGCTGGGCGTGCCCCACGACATTCCGATCGCCGGCTACGGCACCAAGACTGTCAATTTCCTGCGCCTCTGGGCGTCGCGAGCCAGCCAGGACTTCGATCTGGCCGCCTTCAACAAGGGCGGCTACGTGGAGGCCGTGCGCGACAAGGCCATCGGCGAGACCGTCTCCAAGGTTCTCTACCCCAACGACAAGACCGAGAGCGGCAAGGAGCTGCGCCTGGTCCAGCAGTACTTCTTTGTCGCCTGCTCGTTGCACGACATCATCCGGCGTTACCGGAAGGCCAACACCGGCTGGGACAACTTCTCCGCGAAGGTCGCTATCCAGCTCAACGATACCCATCCGGCCATAGCCATCCTCGAGCTCATGCGCATCCTCCTCGACGACGAGGGCATGACCTACGACCAGGCTTGGGCGATCGTCTCCCGCACCTTTGCCTACACCAACCACACCCTCCTGCCCGAGGCCCTCGAGCGCTGGAGCGTGCCGCTGTTGCGCAAGGTAGTCCCCCGCCATCTACAGATCGCCTTCGACATCAATCAGCGCCACATGGACGCCGTAGAGGTGCGCTGGCCCGGCGATGGCCAAAAAAAGCAGGTCTGCTCCATCATCGAGGAAGGCAATGTCCAGAGTGTGCGCATGGCCCACCTGAGCGTGGTGGCCTCCCACTCGGTAAACGGGGTGGCCGCACTCCACACCGAGCTGCTCAAGAAGGATCTCTTCCCCGAGTTCGACCAGCTCTTCTCCGGCCGCTTCAACAACAAGACCAACGGCATCACGCCCCGCCGTTGGCTGCGAGCGTGCAACCCCCGCCTCTCCGCCCTCATCGACGGCAAGATCGGCACCGGCTGGACGCGCGAACTCGACGAGTTGCGCAAGCTCGAACAGTGGGCCGACGATCCCCAGTTCCAGGCCGACTTCATGGCCGCCAAGCGCGCCAACAAGGTCGAGCTGGCTGCGGTGATCCGCCATCTCTGCGATGTCGAGGTCTCCCCCGATGCGCTCTTCGACGTGCAGGTGAAACGCCTCCACGAGTACAAGCGCCAGCACCTCAACCTGCTGCACATCCTCGCCCTCTACCGCCGGCTCATCCAGAACCCCGGCCTGGAGATGGCCCCGCGCGTATTCATCTTCGGAGCCAAGGCTGCCCCCGGCTACGATCTGGCCAAGAGCATCATCAAGGCGGCCAACTCGATGGCCAAGGTCATCAACGCCGACGAGCGTATCAACGGGAAGCTCAAGGTCGTATTCCTGCCCAACTACGGCGTATCGCTCGCCGAGAGGATCATACCGGCCGCCGACATCTCCGAGCAGATCTCCACCGCCGGCAAGGAGGCCTCGGGCACCGGCAACATGAAGCTCGCCCTCAACGGCGCCGTGACCATCGGCACCCTCGACGGCGCCAATGTCGAGATCGCCGAGGAGGTGGGAGCCGACAACATCTTCATCTTCGGTCTCACCGTGGACGAGGTGAACGCGTTGTACGCCCGCGGCTACAAGCCCTGGGACTACTTCCATCGCAACGAGGAGCTGCGCGCCGTGGTCGACTGGATCGCCTCCGGCTACTTCACCCCCGAGGACCCTCACTGCCTGGCCGGCCTGCGCCACAGCCTGCTCGACGGTGGCGATCCCTTCCTGGTGCTTGCCGACTTCGAAGCGTACAGCGCTGCCCACGCGAAGGTGGACGCCGCCTACCGCGATACGAAGCGCTGGGCCCGGATGGCTATCATGAATACCGCGCGGGTGGGCAAGTTCTCCAGCGATCGCACGATCGGCGACTACAACCGCGACATCTGGAAGCTCACCCCGGCCCCGGTGGCCTGAGCTGTGAACATTCAGGCGCACCGGGTCTCGCCCGGACAGTGTCCAGACTCCGGTGCCTGATGTAGGAGCGAGCTTGCTCGCGATTCCGAAGTGCCGCCCCACGGGCGGCGTTTCGTTTTGCCCCCCTGCGTCGGCCGGCGAGCGGAACGCTGGCGAGGCGCCACGGCACTCCGGCCCCGATGGCCTGAGTTGTAAGCGTTCGCGCGCACCGCGACTCGCTCGGGCAGTGTCCAGACTCCGGTGCCCGATGTAGGAGCGAGCTTGCTCGCGATTCCGAAGCGCCGCCCCCACGGGCGGCGTTTCGTTTTGCCCCCCTGCGTCGGCCGGCGAGGCGCACTCCTGTGCGGTGCCACGGCACCCCGGCCCCGGTGGCCTGAGTTGTAACTATTCAGGCGCACCGGGTCTCGCTCGGACAGTGTCCAGACTCCAGTGCCTGATGTAGGAGCGAGCTTGCTCGCGATCCCGAAGCGCCGCCCCCACGGGCGGCGCTTCGTTTTGCCCCCCTGCGCCGGCCGACGAGCAGCACCCCTGCGAGGCGCCACGGCACCCCGGCC
>CAJCBL010000124.1 GCA_903960515.1 uncultured Verrucomicrobiota bacterium | reverse complement strand
GCGATTCAGAGCGCAGATCGCGTGCAAGCACGCTCCTACGGCGGACAAGTTCGTGCACTTCCAGAGCGCAAAGCGGCACGATTGCATGGTTACGGCTGAGCCGTGGCCATCCGGTCCAGAGCCCAGAGCTGAGCGCCGAGGGCCTGCTCACCGAGCAAGCCCATGGAAGCACGCCTACTTCTGGCCGATCACTGGTTGTTCGGCTCTCGACACTGGTCTGCAGCGTCACGCATGAGCCCACCGCTGAGTCGCTGAGTCGCCCTGCGCTCACCGCAGCGCCAGCAGCACCGCTCCACCAGCGATCAACGCGCCACCGACGAGGGTCTTCCACGTCAGCGGCTCTCCGAGGAACCCCGCGGCGAACACCAGCACGAATACCACGCTGAGCTTGTCGATCGGCGCCACCTTCGATGCCGGTCCAAGTTGCAGCGCACGGAAGTAGCAAAGCCATGACAACCCGGTGGCCACCCCCGAGAGCGCCAGGAACAACCAGGTGCGCCGCGGAAGTGTTGTAACCTCCGCGAGCGGACTCGTAGCCAGCGCCACTCCCCAGGCGAACACCAGCACCACCGTCGTGCGCACCGCCGTGGCCAGGTTGGAATCGACGCCCGCCACTCCCACCTTCGCCAGCACAGCAGTCATTCCCGCAAACAACGCCGAGAGCAGTGCCCAGGTGAGCCAATTCATAACCGGCAGCCAAGCACACCGTCGCCCGGCCGGCAAGACAGGCTGTCGGGCCTGGCGCGCCTCACCGGGGTGCAGTTCTGAACGGCAGGGCCACCGCCTGGGCTGCAGTGGGGCCCGAAGTACCACCGTCGCGGCGAAGCACTTGTAGCGTCCTGAATCAAAGCGGCTTGTGCAGGAGATTCGCCGCGGTTCAGAATGGCACTGTCAGTCCTACGCCCCCCAAAACAATAGGTATCCCAATGAACAAAACGATTCGCTCCCTCTGTGGAAAGCTCATGATCGTGGCACTGGCCGCGCTGTTTGCTGGCTGCGGCAGTTCCTCCAAAATGGACTCCACCTTGAACAAGCTCGAGAAGACCTGCCATAAGGCGCAGAGCATCAGCAAGCGGATGAAGGCAGGCGACCAGACCGCCGGCACCGAGATGGCCGCGGTGATGAAGGAGTACCAGAATTTCGCAGCGAGCCTGAAGGACGCCGGCACGATGACTCTCGACCAACAGAAACGCTATGACGAGATCATGCAGAGTTTCATGCAAACCACGCACTGAGCTCTTGCTGGCGGCACAGAGAGGATGCTGGCATCCGCGTCCGCAGTATAGACGGCGAGCCGAGACGATATCTGACGGTCGTTTTTATCACCAAGGGACTGGTGCCGCGGCGTGCATATCTGCATAGAGCCGGGTTCTCGCGCGCCAGCCCTCCTCTCCTTCGCCTATATACGAGGCCGCAACGGAGGCAAGACGAGCGTGACCTTGCCACAGCAACAAGTAATGACCATCTATCCCCCCGATGAGCCGCCCCGCGAAATCTCTCCGCCCCGCCTGGTATCAAATCCGTCCCAGATTCCTGCTCGCGCTGGCGTGCTTGGGCGGCCTGCTTTTCTGGGGCTACCGCAGCGTCAGCCCTCCGATGGGCCGCGGGCCCGCAGGCCCCGCCGTGCCGCCGGAGCCTTTTGTCCACACTTGGCACGACGGCGAAGTACTTCTTCTCGGGATGGGCGACAGCGTGGTGACCGGGTTTGGCGCAGCAGCAGGTTTCGGTTTCTTTGACCGGATCGCCGATGTGCCGCCAGGCGACGAGATCGACATGACGGGCAAATGCCTGCGCCGCGTGTACCCCAAACTGCGCACACTCAACCTCGCCGAAAACTCATCGAGCTCCGGCGATCACCTGCGCTACCAGATAGCCGATCTGCCAAGGCAACCGGCGACCACGCGCGGCATCATAGTGCTCTCCACGGGAGGGATAGATCTAATCCATGACTACGGCGCCTCTCCGCCGCGCGACGAGGCGCTATACGGTGCCACATGGGCCGACGGCCAGCGTTATGCCGCTGCTTTCCGCACGCGACTTGATAAGCTGCTGGATGCCATCGTTGAGCGTTTCCCGGGCGGGTGCGACATCTTCATTGCCACGATCTTCGATCCCACCGACGGCGTAGGCGATATCGAACGGGTAAACTCGGTGCTCCGGCTCTTCAAGCCGCTGCCGCCCTGGCCTGACGGTTTGGCGGTGCACGGGGAGTTCAACCGACACATTCGGGCAGCGGCGACAGCGCGCTCCAATGTGCATATAGTCGATGTATATAGCGCCCTGCTCGGTCACGGGTTGCACTGCCGCGACAAGGGGCATCCGCACTACCACCCGGAGGATCCTACATACTGGTATTTCGTGAACCTCGAAGACCCGAATCGCCGCGGTTATGATGCCATCCGGAGGGCGTTTCTGTTGGAGATGATCCGGGTACTGGAGCCGGCGCAACTCAAGACCAAAGGCAGTCCGTAGGACAAACCGAAAGAGCGCCTGGGCCGCCGCCGGCCCAAACGCCCAGTATATACACAGCCGCTCGCGCGGCTTACTTGATCCCGACGGTCGCCTGCAGCCGCAGATCGCGGGAACTGGCCGCAGCGTGCACAACATAGCTGCCCGCATCGGTTACCCAGCCGTGCTGCTCGGGGTCGTAGTAGCTGAACACACGCTCATCGAGGAGCACGCGCAATGTCTTGGCTTCGCCCGCCTTCAGGCTCACCCGGCCAAAGCCCTTGAGCTCGCGCACGGGGCGCGGCAGCCGCGACTGGTGCGGCTCTACATAGAACTGCACGATCTCGTCGCCATCGACTTTGCCGGTGTTGCTCACCGTGACTACCGCCTCGTAGCGCCCTTGGGCGTTGGCCTTCACCGAGAGGTCGGAATAGGCGAAGGTCGTGTAGGAGAGCCCATGACCGAAGGGGAAGAGCGGGTTGATGGAGTGCTTGTCGTACCAGCGGTATCCGGTGAACACGCCTTCGGTGTAGGGCACCTTGAGCGACGCGTCCTTGTATCCGATGAACCCCGGGCACTCCGAGCGCTCCTGGATGTAGGAGAAGGGCAGTTTGCCCGAGAAGTTCTTCTCGCCCAGCAGCAGGCCGGCCAAGGCGGCGCCGCCCTCCTGGCCGGGGAAGATCGCCGCCACCACAGCCCGAGCACGCGCCAGCCAAGGTTTCATGCTCACCGGCACGCCACCATAGACCACCACGATGGTGTTGGGGTTGGCCTCGAGCACCCGGTCCAGCAGTTCCTGCTGGCGCCCGAAGAGTGCAAAGTCGGCTACATCGGCGCCTTCGCCCTCCTGGCTGGCGGAGTTGCCGATGCACACGATGGCCACTCCGGCCTTACGGGCGGCGTCGACGGCTTCCTCGATGGTCGGGTCCTTGGACTTGTCGTTGGGATCCCGCCAACCCAGGCGCATGCTCGCATTGCCGCCGCCCTGGATGTATTCGATACGCATACGATAGGTGCGGCCGGCCTCCATCTGCACCATCGCCGGGATCATGGCCTCGCCGTGTAGTCCTCCGTTGTCGGCGACGAGCTTGTCGTCGAGGTAGAGGTAGGAGCCGTCGTCGCTGGTGATCCCGAGCCGGTAGAGCTTGGTTTCGTCGGCGGTAAAGGTGCCCGTCCAGCGTGCCGAATAGTTTGTTGCAGCAATGCCTCCGCCCGGGCCGCTGGTGGACCAGTCGAAGTCCACGCCCTTGTCGACACGGGTGAATACCGGTTGTCCGGAGAAATTGGTGTTGCCGAAATACTCGCCAAGCAACCCCTCGCTCTTGCCGTCGGGGGTGCGCAGGAAACGGCTGGGCAGCGGTATCACTTTGTAGCTGTCGACCACCACCCCGGGGGCGCAGTCAACGGACACCGAGGCGGGGAGCTTCGCGCGAAACCCCTCCAACGGGCTCACCGAAACCCAGGGATCCACTTGCGAACTGCCTCCGCCGCCAGTCCGGCACTTCTGGGCATGGGGTCCCACCAGGGCGACCGAGCGCAGGGTAGCTTTGTCGAGGGGCAACACGCCGTCGTTCTTGAGCAGCACGATGCTCTTCTCGGCGATCTCAAGGGCCAGATCGCGGTGGGCTTGGCTGCGGACCACGCTCTCATCGGCCACCGGGGCCGGATTGGCGAAGATGCCCGCGAGGCAACGCACGCGTAGGTGGCGGCGCACCTTGTCGTCGATCACCGAGACCGGTACGAGGCCGGCCTTCACGTCGGCACGCAGCTTGTCGCCCAGGAAGAGCGGCTGGGGCATCTCGATGTCGAGACCGTTGTTGGCCGCATCCGCCGAGCTGTACACCGAGACCCAGTCGGAAACTACCAGGCCCTGGAAACCCCACTCGCCCTTGAGTACGTCGCGCACCAGATGGGCGTTCTCGCTGGCGTGCTGTCCGTTGATGATGTTGTAGGCCGTCATCAACATCCACACTTGGCCTTCCTTCACGGCGGCCTCGAAGGGCAGTAGGTGCACCTCCCGCAGGCTGCGCTCATCCACCAGGGAATCGTAGTTGTTGCGCTCCCACTCCTGGTCGTTGCAGGCGAAATGCTTGACGGTGGCGATCACGCCCCGGCTCTGAACGCCGCGGATGACGCCCACCCCGATGCGGCTGGAGAGGTAGGGGTCCTCGCCGAAGGCCTCGAAGTTGCGCCCGCCCAGAGGGAAGCGTCCGATGCCCACGCAGGGCGCCAGGATGGCATGCTTGCCCTTGGCCCGGGTGTCCTCGCCGAGGGCCGCGCCGTAGCGCTCGATCAATGCCGGGTCCCAGGTGGCGGCCATGTTCGCCGATACCGGATAGGCGTTGGAGGCGCCGTCGCGCACGCCCACGGGGCCGTCGCTCATGCGTATGGCAGGGATACCCAGGCGGGCCACGCCCTTGGAGCTGAACCCGGTTTCGTCTCCTCCCAAGAGGTCGATCTTCTCGTCGATCGTGAGTTGAGAGAGCAACGTCTCAATACGTTTCTCGTCGGCAGCGCTGGTCTGGAGCGTCGCCGGAGCGTGGATAGGGTTGCTGGCCACTGCCGCCGCCAAGGGAGCGGCGGCGAACAACGCCATAAGGATTGGGGTGATCGATTTCATGAAAATTCCAGGATGCCCCGGAAATCCCGGGGCGGAGAATACGGTCGATGGCAATGGGAGGGATTGGCCCTCCGGGATACAAGGCGAGGATAGCACAAAACGCTCGAACGATTGAATTGCGTGGGGTGCGGAAAGTCTACAATTTTGTCCGGTGCGATCCATCATCGGCTCAGTTGCCCCGCTCATGCCCATGACCGGCTATTTCAACTGCCGTGACGAGCACTTGGACTGGGTGGAGGGCAATCTCAAGCACTGGAATGCCTACTTCACGCTGCGGGGGACCGGCGAGGTTTGCCTCCCCGGTGAGCGCCTCAACACCGCAGTGGGCGAGTTTCTGCTGTTTCCGCCCGGAGTGTCCCGCTCCTACCGGATCCCCAACCCCAAGCACGGCTGGGAATTCTATTGGCTACATTTCCGTGCGACGCCCCGGCTCAAGAACACCTTGGACTGGTTCGGAGGCAACCACCCCTGGCAAAGGCATCTCGTGGCGGATGTCTCCTTGCGGGTGCGACTGGCCTCGATCCTGGCAGAGGTGCACCAGATCAACCTGGTGACCCCCGAACTGCCGGGGAGGGAGGCTATACTGGAGGCCATGCTCGAGGCCCTGGTGCTGCGCATCGCCGCAGCCGAAACCCAGGAGGTATCCTCCATTTCGGTCGACCCACGGATTGCCAACGCCATGGAGAATTTCCACCGCGATATCGCCGCCCCCGGCGGAGTGAACGAGCTGGCAAAGGTGGCCGGCCTCTCCCGCTCGCAGTTCAGTCTGCTCTTCCGCCAGGGGACCGGACGCACCCCCCAGCAGTATGTGGAGGAGCGCCGGCTGGAGATGGCCGCCTACTACCTGCGCACCACCGCGCTGTCGGTCACCGAGGTATCCGCGATGGTGGGCTTCGAGAACCCGTTTTACTTCAGCAACCGGTTCCGGCGCCGCTTCCAGAAAAGCCCCACCCAGTACCGGGCCGGCGGCTGAAGCGTAGCCACTGAGCCCCACCGCTGAACGGGGTTTGCCACGCACGGGAAGCTACAGCGGCTGTCCCCTAGGAGTCGCAGGAGCGCGCTTGCACGCTAGCCAACCCTCGCCCGGCACGGCCTCCCGGCTCCCGCAGCGGAAACCGGAATTCGGGCACCGGCCACCCGCAAGGCGGCGCGTTTGCGTGGTTACGGCAGTACCAGCCGCAGTCCCCGGCCCACCACGCCCAGCGCCTCCGCTCCGCCGGCGCCACCGCCCGTGGCCTACCGCCAGTCGCCCGCCAAAGAATACCTTTGCCCCGCGCCCACCTCCCTCCAGAAAATCAGCGCCTCTGATGAGCACCGCACACTCCCAAGTTCTCAACGCCTCCCCTCTGCGTGATCTCGACCCCGAGATCTACGCCCTCGTCGCCGCCGAACTCCGGCGCCAACAGGACCATATCGAGCTGATCGCCTCCGAAAACTTCACACTCCCCGCCATCATGGAGGCGCAGGGCAGTGTGCTCACCAACAAGTACGCCGAGGGTTACCCGGGCAAGCGCTGGTACGGCGGTTGCGAACACGTCGACAAGGTCGAGCAGATCGCCATCGACCGCGCCAAGAAGCTCTTCGGCGCCGAGCACGCCAACGTGCAGCCCCACTCCGGCTCCCAGGCCAACTTCGCCGTCTACACATCCGTGCTCCAGCCGGGCGATAAGATCCTGGGCATGAACCTCAGCCACGGCGGCCACCTCACCCACGGCAACCCCGCAAACTTCTCGGGCAAGCTCTACCAGTTTGTCCAATACGGCGTGCGCGCCGACAACGGCCTCATCGACTACGACGAACTCGCCGCCACCGCCCTCCGCGAGAAGCCCAAGATGATCACCGTGGGCGCCAGCGCGTATCCGCGCGTAATCGACTTCGCCCGCATGGGCGAGATCGCCCGCTCAGTAGGAGCCCTGCTCTTCGCCGACATCGCCCACATCGCCGGCCTGGTGGCCGCGGGCGTGCATCCCTCGCCCGTCGCCCACGCCGACTTTGTCACCACCACCACGCACAAGACCCTGCGCGGCCCGCGCGGCGGCCTCATCCTGTGCAAGGCCATCCACGCCAAGGCGCTCGACAGCGCGGTATTCCCCGGCGCCCAGGGCGGCCCCCTCGAGCACGTAATCGCCGCCAAGGCGGTGTGCTTTGGCGAGGCGCTCAAGCCCAGCTTTGTCGAATACCAGAAGCAGATCGTGGCCAACGCCAAGGCCCTCGCCGCCTCGATGTTGCAGCGCGGCTACGCCCTCGCCTCCGGCGGCACCGACAACCACCTCATGCTCGTCGATCTCCGCGCAAAGTTCCCGGAGCTCACCGGCAAGGTTGCCCAGGAGTCGCTCGATAAGGCCAACATCACCTGCAACAAGAACACCGTGCCCTACGAGACTCGCTCGCCCTTCCAGGCCAGCGGCATCCGCCTGGGCACTCCAGCGGCAACCAGCCGCGGCATGAAGGAAGCGGATATGGACAAGATCGCCGAGGCGATCGACCTGGTGCTGGGTGCCCCCGAGAGCGAGGAGAAGCGCGCCGCCGCCAAGGCGATCGTGCAGCAGCTCACCGCCGCCCATCCGCTGCCCTACAAGCTCTGAAAACAGTAGCGAGTAGACGGGCAGCGAGCAGTGATTCCACGTCGCGTTCAAGATGAGACGAATTCCGAGCCCGTGTAGGAGCGTGCTTGCACGCGATAGGGTCTCATCTTGAGAGCGAAATGAAGTGAATAGACGGGCAGCAAGCCAACTGGACCCGCTCCGCATCCGCTACACCACGACAGCTCTTCGGCCCGCCCTCACCGGCGGGCCTTTTTGTTTTCTGTGCGTCAGGTATCCCTTAGCTTCAGGCGCTCTCGCCGCCCACTCCTGCCCCCGGGGGCCCTATCCAGTTTCCGTGTTCAGCCTTCCGTGTTCAGCCTTCCGGTTCCCGCCACCAACCTTTCCGCGTTCAGCATTCCCGCTTCAGCCGTCCGCCTTCACCTTTCCACCACCTCATCCTGCACTCCGCCTTCAGCATTCCGCCTTCAGCATTCGGTTCCCCGTCCCCATCCCTCTTGCCCTCCCGCGCAGGGCCCAGTCTCATCGGCCACTCCCGTGCCAACCTCCACCGCCACCACTAGCGCCAGTCCCTGCGCTGTACCCAAGAAGGCCTCGATGGGCGTGATCTTCCTCACGCTGTTCATCGATTTGATCGGCTTCTCGATCATCTTCCCGCTGCTCCCCGACCTGCTCACCCACTACCTGCAGATCGAAGGCCACTCCGGCATCTTCGGCTGGCTGCTCGCCCAAGTTGATATCGCCGCGCACTGGCTTGGCCACGACACCAACTTCACCGCCGTCCTTTTCGGCGGGGTGATCAGCTCGTTCTACTCGATCCTGCAGTTCATCTTCGCTCCGTTCTGGGGCAGCGTGTCCGACCGTCGGGGACGCCGCGGAGTGCTCCTGCTCACCGTAGCCGGCACGGCGCTGGGCTACGCCCTGTGGGTGCTCAGCGGCTCCTTCTGGCTGTTCCTGGTGTCGCGCATCGTCTGCGGCGCCTTCAGCGGCAACCTCTCGGTGGCCACCGCCGCGGTGGCCGACATCACCACCCGCGAGGAGCGCTCCCGCGCCATGGGTCTGGTCGGCGCTGCCTTCGGGCTCGGGCTGGTCACCGGCCCGTTGATCGGCGCCTTCTCCGCCCAGATCAACCTGCTCAAATACTTCCCCTCCCTCGCGTCGTGGGGCATCAATCCGTTCTCCACCCCGGCGCTGCTTTCCCTGGTGTTTTGCATCGTCAACTTTTTCTGGATCCGCGCCCGCTTCTCCGAAACCCTGTCCGACTCCAGCCGTGCCGCCGCCCTGGAACCGCGGGTACGCAACCCGATCTCGGCCATCCTCGGGCTCTCCAATCCGGCCGTGCGCAGCGCCAACCTTGTCGTCTTCATCTACTCGGTAGCCTTCGTGGGCATGGAGGCGACACTCACCTTCCTGGCCGCCGAGCGTTTCGGCTACACCGCGCGCCAGAACGGATACCTGCTCGGCTTCCTCGGCCTGTGTGCAGTGGTCATGCAGGGCTACATCGTGCGCCGGGTGCTCAAATCCACCGGCGAGGTGCGCATCCTCGGGGTGGGCCTGCTCATCTCGGCCATCGGCCTGCTGGGCATCGGCTACGCCTCGTCTCCGGGCCTGCTCTACGCCGGACTGGCGTGCCTGGCCGCCGGCTCGGGCCTGGTCAACCCGGTGGCCACCGGCCTGATCTCGCTCTACGCCAGCGCCGACGAACAGGGCCGCGTGCTGGGCATCTACCGCTCGCTGGGCGCGCTGGCCCGCGCCGGCACCCCGGTATGCGCCGGCCTGCTGTACTGGGCCTTCCATTCCAGTTCCACCTACCTCGTGGCCGCCGTCCTGGCCATCGTAGCCGCCGCCCTCGGCTTCGCCCTGCCGCGGCCGCAGAAATAGCCATGCGCGCGCCTGCAACCTCCCTCGTCTCCCGAGGTCGCAGACAGCGCTGTATGCGCCTTTTTGTTTTTTTGCTCGCCGCCGGCATCGGCCTGCTCTCCCTCAGCGGCAAGGCCGCGCCCGCCACGCTTCGCTTCGACCGCGACCGCCTTGAGCCCGGCCAGATCGCGCTGCCGGGGCGCACGGTCTCCAACCTGCTATTGGTGGAGGGCACCGTGGGCGGCGCCGGCCCGTACCGCTTCCTCATCGACACGGGTTCCTCGATCACCCTGGTCTCCGACCGTATCGCGGAAACACTGCCCGATTTCCAGGTCGCCGGAGGGCTGGCCCCGGTGCAGGTGGTCTCCGCCGCCGGCGGCTCCACCCTGCTGGGCAGCACCACCCTGCCCTCGCTGGAATTGGGCGCCTCGCGCTTCACCAACCTGCGCGCAGCCGTCTACGACTTCACCGACTTCTCCAACCACCTAGTGTAGTGTTCGCGAATTGTGTGGACATAATACAGGAATTCAATTGATTCGGGTGATGGCACGACCAATCCATGCATTAGCGGTGAGCGCAGAGCAAAAACACGCCTT